>UQMY01000004.1 GCA_900542325.1 uncultured Collinsella sp.
TCCGCGCCGCGCTGGGAAGGGCCGCGTAGCGGTCCAAGAAATCGTCCGCAGTCCCGGTTACCAGGGGGTTCTGGCGGTAGAGGACTCGATGGCCTCGTGGCGTTTGAGCTCGCGGCGCATGGTTTGCGAGTTGAGCCAGGCTGCCTGCCAGCCACGGATGGGGTAGCGCGTCTGGTCGAGCTCAAACTGCGTATAGCCGCAGGCGTTGATGATCATCGTTCCACACACATGCTGCCGCTCGCGCTGAAAATCGTTACCGTAGCTTCGATGTACATGCCCATGCACCATGTAGTCGGCCCCCCAGGACTCAAGCGCCGTGTTAAAGCATTCAAACCCTCGATGCGGCAGATCGTCCAGATCACCCATACCGGCGGCGGGTGCATGGGTAAGCAGAATGTCGCACCCGCCGACCATCCTAACCTTACGCGACAGCTTGCGCATGCGCTTGGACATCTCGCGTTCGGTGTACATGTTGGCGCCGTCGCGATAACGCATGGACCCGCCAAGGCCCGCAATGCGAATCCCTCGGTACGTGTACACGCTGTCTTCCACGCAGATACATCCGCCCGGTGCATGACGTGCGTAGCGGTCGTCGTGATTGCCGCGCACGTAGATGAGCGGTTTGTTGATGACGGTGACCAAAAACTCAAGATAGTCCGGGTCCAGATCGCCGGCAGACAGAATCAGGTCGACACCCTCAAAGCGCTCCTTGCGAAAGCACTCCCAAAGGCATCGTTCTTCGGTATCTGCTATGGCAAGGATCTTCATAGGGCGGTAACTCCCGGCTCATCGTCGAGCTGCGGAATGGTGCCTACCACGTTGTCCGCCAGCCAATTCATCTCGACAATCTGCGCGCTCGGCAGCGGAGGGAAGCCTTCGATCTGTACCACGCCGTTCTGGCTGTGGAGCTCGCCGCCAAAGGGGTTGATGGATCCCTCAACAATGCCGTTGCGGAGCAACTGCACGAGTTTGCGCGTCTGGTAGGGTAGGCCCGGAGCGTAACGGATGTCGATAACGCCGGAGCTCATGCCGTACCAGTAGTTGACGGCGCGCACTTGGTTGTCGTCGCTGGTCTCGTCCCACGTGCCGTGCAGAAGGCTGCGAACGATGAGCTCGTAGTAACGGCCCCAGTTCCATACGGGCATGGCGATGCCGGTGACTTTGCCGTCGACCAAGCGGTGAAGTCCGTAGGCCGTAGGGTCTACGAGCGACTTTGACATGTCAGCGCCGGTCATGACGCTTACACCTTCGCGGCACATGGCTTCGGCAAGACCTCCAGCGGGCACATCGCCCCAGGTCAGGATAATTTGCGCACGGGGGTCGAGCAGCGAGGCGCCAATCGCAAAGGCGTTGATCTCGCTGAGTGCGCCCGAGGCGAAGACCGACGCGTGGTAGCCGATGCGGTGGTTGTCCGCCATGCTGGCGGCAAGGGCGCCCAGGAGGAACTTGGCCTCGTACATCTTGCCAAAGTACGAACGGACGCTTTGGTGGGGAAGGCCGATAGAGCAGTTAAGGAACCGCACCTGGGGATACTCAACGGCAGCTCTGAGCGTGTATTCCATCAGGCGGTGCGAGGTCGAAAAGATGACGTTAGCTCCATGTTTGACAGCCGTTTCCACGGCGGCGTAGAACACATCCGGATTATGACAGTCCTCGAACGCCTCGGTGCGCACGATACCGCCAAAGTGCTCATCGAGATACTGACGCCCTTGGTCGTGCAGGCTGTCCCAACTCGACGTCGCACAGGGGAACTCATGGATAAAGGCGATGCGCAGGGGGCTGGCCGCCGAGTAGACGGTCTTGCCCATAAAGAAGTTGAGCACGCCGGAGGTGGACTTGGCGGGCGCCTCTTCCTCATCGACACTCGGTGCCTCGACAAGATCGACCTTCTCCTCATCACTTTTGCCGGCAATGACCAACTCGCGCCAAATCTTGCACAGGCGGTTTACGACGATATCCGTCGGCGTATCCAGCAGGCGGTCCTGGTTGTACACATTGAGGTAGACGAGCATAGCGTCGGCGGGCGTAATGTCCAGATGGTCGCCGCCGGCGCGCAGGTAGGCGCGCTTAAAGAGCAGGAAGGTGTGGCGCAGGTAGTCGACCTTTTTCTGCGGCCATTTTTCGATAAGGTTCTGACCGAGCATCTTGGCGAGCGTTTCGTAGCTTCCCTCACGCGAGAACTCGATCTCGTATAGGGGGCAGACGCGCCAAAACGCGCAGAACTCGCCATAGAGGCGGCTTTCGACGGAATCCCATTTTCCGGGGTAGAGGCGGGTGACCTTGGCCGAAACCGTCGGGGCGTCCAGGAATTTGAGGACGCTGACGCGCTTGTTGCCCTCTTGGACGTAGAACCGATGCATGAACTCGGTGACGATGATGGGGTCGCGATAGCCCTCGGTCACCTGGATGTCGTAGAGGTTGGACCACTTGCGGGCGAACTCGGTGCTAAATGGCAACAGGGGCATAAAGTTGCACGAAAAGGCAGACTGACGGCCCTTGGTAACCGTGCCGACGACCATTTCGAGCGGAATATCCCGCAGGCCGACGCTCTCTCGCTGACCTAAGGGGAGCTGGGCAACCAAGCTGTCGAGGTCCGTAAGGTATGGGTGCTCGCTTTGGCTGATGGCGCGACGGCGTCCCTGCTCGCCGCGCTTGCGTGCTTGACGATAGGCCTCTTCCATGGTGTCTACTCCCTTAGTCGTTTAAACAACGATATGAACCATGGTACCACGATGCGAAACTACCACAAAGGTGCCTGTCCCCTTTGTGGTAGTTTAGGCGATGATGGGAGCGATGGCACGAATGCAGGCGTCGGCTGCCGTGAAGGTGGTGCTATCGTCGCTGACGATAAAGATGATTTTGCCCTTGACGCCAAAGTCGCCGATCTCGCTAAAGAGCACGTACGGCTCCTTGTCAAAGCCGGAGATGGGAAGCACCGCGGCCTTGGTGGCGTCGGTAAGCTCATCTGCCAGCGCGTCCAGCGAGGCCCACTTAGACGTGTCCTTTACGGCAACGGGCACGGCCACGCGCCCAAAGGGCATCAGATGCACGAGCGTGTTCTTGGAGATGTTGGAGTTGGGCACAATGATGGTCTGCCCGCAGGCGTCCTCGATGGTCGTGTGGCGCCAGGTGATGTCTTGGACCACGCCCGACACGCTGCCGACCTCGATATTGTCGCCGGGCTTGATGATGCCCATGAAGGTCACCTGCATACCGCCGATAAGGTTCGACAGCGTGTCCTGAAAGCCGAGCGAGATGGCGATGCCGCCGACGCCAAGAGCGGCGACGAGGGCGTTTGCATTAATGCCAAAACAGTTGTCGAGGATAAAGCTGCCGCCGATCATCCAGATGACGGCGCGTGTGATGTTGATGAAGATGCTCGATGCTGGGAGCGGGTTATCATCGCGGTTAAGCAGGTGGTGCAGGGTCTTGGACGCGATTTTGGCGGCAACGGCGGTGCCGATGGCCAAGATACCGGCCCAGATGATGTTGTGGACCCATCGTTGTGCAAAGAAATGAAGAATTGGCTCAAACAATTCCATGTAGGGAAACCTCCTCATGATCATCCAACCATGATACCCACCAAGAAGCCCGTCCGATCAAATTCGTACGGGCTTCTGTGCTCGATATAAGGTTTATGCGGCGGGGCTGCAAGGCCCGGCGGTGTAGCTTAGCGTCGACGCTTCCAGATAATACCGAGAATGATGATGACGATGCCGCCGATGAGGCATGCGCCGACCATAGCCAGCGTGCGGTCTCCCGTTGCGGCGAGCTTACCGGTCGTCTTCTTGGTGATGACCTTCGTGGTCGTCGTATCCGTCTGAGGCGAGGGCTCAGGCGTCGGGGCCGGTGTGGGCGTGGGGTCCACGGCGGCGGAGCCAAAGCTGATGGTGCCCGCGAGCGAGGCAATCTTGCTCTCCCAGCTGTTCTGCCCGATCAGCGCCCTTAGTGCTGACTCGCAGGTACCCCACTCGGTGTGCTTGGTGGCGTTTGCGAAGGTGGGGAAGTCGGTCGTGTTGGTGATGATGTAGTTGTTGGTGGCGACGGTATAGGTCTTGGCGGGGTCGAGCGTGCTGCCATCCTTGGTGAGTGTGGCGCTCACGATGCGCTTGCCTTCGGACTGCGTCCAATCGATTGTCACGTTGATGCCGCCGAAGGAAAGGACACTGCCGGAGTCGTCGCGCCACTTGTACATGTCTTGCGCCTCCTGCTCGGTGTGGCCGGACGCCACGTAGGCTTGCTGAAGCTCGTAGCTGTGATTGCACTCGTCACTGATCTGCAGCGAGTGCTCGAGCGCTGCCAGGAAGTCCGCACCGGTCATGGTCCAGGTCTCCACGGTGTTGCCGTAGGGCGAGATAGCGATGACGTTGCCGGCGGTCACATCGCCCGCCGCGATGCCGCCGCGGATGCCGCCCGCGTTCTCGATGGCAAGGTCTGCGCCCGTCAGGTCAAGATAGGAGCCGCAGATCACATGTCCGATGGTCTGGGTCTTGGTGGTGTCGCCCTTCTTGCTGGGACGGAAATCGGTGGTGCGCACCATTTCCCAACCATGCGTGCCTGCGGCGTCCTCGCCGTAGAAATAATTGGTAGAGCTCGTGCCGAGCACCTCGCTCGATGCGGCGCTAAAGGCATCGTAGAGCGGCTTGATCTTGTTGTTGTGGACCTCATCAAGGATGCTCTGATAGTAGGTGGAGCCCTTGTTGGGGTCGGTCAAAAGAACGTTTACGTCCTTGGCGGTATAGAGCTTCTCGTCGCTTTTGCCTGCGTATACCGCCACCGTGTCATCGTCGGTGCTTTCGGTGCCCTTGGTGTCGTACTCGTAGGGGACGGAAAGCAGTCCCACTTCGGCAAAGGCACTGCCCGCCTCGACAACGTGGATTGTCTTGCCGTCGGCTCCCGTCACCTTCTCGTTAAGGTTGATGTGCTCGTGGCCTGCGATAAGGGCATCGACGCCACGGAGCCGCGTGGCAAAGGTCTTGGCGTCGAGCGTGTGCGCGATACACACAACAACATCGCAGCCCTCCTTGCGCAGCTGCTCCGCCTCGGCATTGATGGCGTTCGCGGCACTCGAGAAGCTGGTGCCCGCGACCAGGTCCGCGCGCAGCGAGGAACCTAGCGACTCATCCATGGCTCCGACGACGCCGACCTTAATCTTGTAGTTAAACGTGGAACTGTTCTCGCCGTCCTTCCAAGTGCGGTTGAGCGTCTTGGTGATGCTCGAGCTCCATACGCCGTTCGAGGACGTTGCATTCGCGCAAAGCATGGCGAAGGGCGTGCCGGTGGTGCTGTGGCCGGTCATGGCGCGGAGCTTGTCCGCGCCGTAGCTCCAGTCGTGGTTGCCCGGCGTGGTCGCGTCGTAGCCGTCGGCATAGAAGGTGTCCATGAGCTCGGCGATGCTTTTGCCTTCGCTCATGGTGGCGAAGGACTGTCCATGGAAGGTGTCACCCGCATCGAGCAGAAGATCGGGGGCGTTGCCCTGGGCGCTATAGAGGACTGCCAGTCCGTCAAAGCCCACAGTGCCGGTGCCCTTGCTTGCGTTGTAGCTGTACTTGTAGCTGCCGTGGATATCGTTGGTGTGCATGACGGTCACGGAGTCGTTGATCGCCTGGGGCAGATTGCTCGCAAGGGCGAGGCTGGGTGCGCCAGTGAACACGCCGGCAAGCAGCGCGGCGGTTAACGCAAGGCGGGGGACGAATCTTTTCATGGCAGTCTCCTTAGTCCTTAACAAAAACCACCACAAAGGTGCCTGTCCCCTTTGTGGTGGTTTTCTAAGTCGTTAGCTTAGCAGCATGCGGTCGTTGGCGAGCTCGCCGCCCGAGACCTCCTCGAACTTCTGCAGCAGGTCGGCCACGGTGAGCGACTTTTTCTCGTTACCTGCCACATCGTAGATCACGTGGCCCTCGTGCATCATTATCAGACGGTTGCCCAGACGGATGGCGTCGTTCATGTTGTGTGTGACCATGAGCGTGGTCAGGTGGTTCTCGTCGACGATTTCCTCGGTCAGGTTGAGCACCTTCGATGCCGTCTTGGGGTCGAGGGCCGCCGTGTGCTCGTCGAGCAGCAGCAGGCGCGGCTTGGTGAGCGTGGCCATCAACAGGGTGAGTGCCTGGCGCTGGCCACCCGAGAGCAGGCCGACCTTAGCGTTGAGGCGCGTATCCAGACCAAGGTCCAGACGCTTGAGCAGCTCAACGTACTCGTCCTTCTCGGCCTTGGTGACGCCCCACGAAAGACCGCGATGCTGGCCGCGGCGCTTGGCGAGGGCCAGGTTCTCGGCGATCTGCATGTCGGCTGCGGTGCCGCGCATGGGATCCTGGAACACGCGGCCCAGGTACTTGGCGCGCTGCGACTCGCTCAGGCGCGAGATATCGGTGCCGTCGAGCTCGATAACGCCCGAATCGAGCGGATACACGCCGGCGATCATGTTGAGCAGCGTGGACTTGCCGGCGCCGTTGCCGCCAATCACGGTTACAAAGTCGCCGTCGTTAAGGGTGAGGTCGACACCGGTGAGCGCGCGCTTCTCGGTGACGGTGCCCTTGTTAAAGGTCTTCTTGACGTGTGAGAGCTTAAGCATCAGCCTCATCTCCCTTCGTGTAGGAGCTGCGGAGCTTATATCGCTCCCAAACCACGGGCACGCACAGGGCCACGGCCACGATTACGGCGGAGAGCAGCTTCATGTCGTTGGCGTCCATGCCCAGCTGCAGCACGATGGCGCGGATAAGGAAGTACACCACGGAGCCAAAGACGGCGGAGGCAAGACGGACGCTAAACTGCGTGAGTCCGCCGGGCAGCAGGCGACCGAGCACTTCGCCGATGACGATGGCGGCAAGGCCGATAACGATGGCGCCTGTGCCCATGCCAATGTCGGCATACTTTTGGCTCTGGCAGATAAGCGCACCCGAAAGGCCGATGAGGGCGTTGGAGAGCACGAGAGCGATCATCTTGGTGAAGTTGGTGTTAACGCCCAAGGCGCGGATCATGTACTCGTTGTTGCCGGTGGCGCGAAGCGCCGAGCCGATCTCGGTACCAAAGAACCAGTACAGGATGGCGACGATAGCCACAGCGAGCAAGATGCCCAGGATGATGGCGACGGTGGACTGCGGCAGGCCCGTCATATTGCTGACGGCCGAGAATACGGTGCCCTTGGCAAGGATGGGCGTGTTGGATTTGCCCATGATGCGCAGGTTGACGGACCACAGGCTGATTTGGGTGAGGATTCCAGCGAGGATCGCGGGAATCTCGAAGACGGTGGTCAGAATGCCCGTGACCGCGCCCGCGATGGCGCCGGCGCACATGCCGGCCAGCACGGCGAGCAGCGGGTCGACGTTATTGTTGACGATGAGTACGGCGCAGACACAGCCGCCGAGGGCAAAGCTGCCGTCGCAGGTCATATCGGGGATGTCGAGCAGGCGGAACGTGATAAACACGCCAAGCACCATAATGCCCCAGAGGACGCCCTGCGAAACGGCGCCCTGCAATGCAATGAGCATGCTTCATACCTCCTAGGATAGGGTGGACACGTGATGTTCCATAATAGCGGTAACAATGAATATAAGAGCGGCAGACAAACGTTTTGTTTTATCTGAAACAAGCAGGGCGAACGTCGGTCTATGACGTTCGCCCCAAGGACTCAGATATTGAATAACGCAGCTATAGTGCGAGAACGAACCCTAGATGCGTTATGGCGCATGGCGCTACTCGTCCAGGGCGGAAAGGTCGATGCCCAGCACCTCGGCCATCTCGTCGTTCTTGACGACGACCAAGTCCTTGCTCGAGAGGTGCTCGATAGCCATATCCTCGGGCTTGGCCTCGCCCTTCAGGATCTTAACGGCCATCTCGCCCGCGGCATAGCCCAGGTCCTCATAGTTGATGGAGAGGGTGAACAGACCGCTGGCCTTGCACATGCCCTCCTCGCCGGTAACGAAGGGGAGCTTGTTCTCCTTGCAGATCTGACCGACCTGCGAAGCGCCCGCGGCGATGGTGTTGTCGGTGGGGGAGTAGAGCGCGTCCACCTTGCCCACGGCGGACTCGACGACGGACTGGATCTCGTTGGAGCTCGAGACGGTGAAGTCGGTGTACTCCAGGCCAAGCTTGTCGAGTTCCTTCTTGGCGGCCTTGATTTGGACGTCGGAGTTGGACTCGGCGGTGCAGTAGAGCAGGCCGACCTTCTTTACGTCGGGCAGGACCTTCTGCATCATCTCGAGTTGCTCGGCGACCGGGGTAAGGTCGGAGGCGCCGGTGACGTTGGTGCCGGGCCTGTCGTTGTCCTGGACCAGGCCGGAGGCGGCGTAGTCGGTGATGGCGCAGCCCACGATGGGGATATCCGCCGTGGCACCGGCAGCAGCCTGTGCGGCGGGCGTGGCGATGGCGTAGATCAGGTCGACGCCATCGCCCACGAACTTGTCGGCGATGGACTTACACGTGGACTGGTCGTTCTGGGCGTTCTTCTGGTCGATCTTGACCTTAAGGCCGCTTTTCTTGATGGCCTTGACAAAGCCGTTGTTGGCGGCATCGAGTGCGGAGTGCTCGGTGAGCTGCAGAACGCCGATGGTGTAGTCGGAACCGGCGGCAGCAGAGCCGGAACCAGAGTTGCCGCCGCATCCGGCGAGCGGGGCGAGCGCGAGCAGGCCGGCGGAGACCAGAAGGCTCCTGCGGCTGATGGTGATGTCCTTCATATCATTACCCCCAGTATAAAAATGGCTGGAAACACTGCACTGGGACAAAGTGCAAGTGGAACTATAGTAACGCCGATGTCCATTTTTACAACAGCCTGGCGGGTTTTTTAATACAGAACCGGATAGGCGGTACGGGTAGTCGAATGGGTGACAGAGATGCTTATGCGGCGGAGACGGCGTCATCATCCTCGTCCAGGGCGGCAAAGAGTTTCTTGCCGTCAAGGAGGCGCGTGCTGACGTTTCTCATACGGGTGATCTCGACGGTGCGCAGCGTATCGTCGGTGCCTCGGGCGTCGTAGACCGTTCCCAGCAGATACGAGATGCCATCGCGCTGCCTGATGGCAAAGGGTCGGAGCGTCATCCGCACCGCTTCGGTTGCGCCACGGGCGAGGGTACTCGAGATATCAAAGCTGACGGTCGTTCCGTGGTCGATGGCCTGCTCGATGAGCTCGCACGTGTCGATGCGCTTGATGGGCGTGCGTGTTGCCTTGGTAGCCTTGCTGCTTGCGCTTGGAGCGGGTTCGGGTGTATCGAGGTAGTCGCGAACGTCGGCACTCGCCATGGCAACTAAATGCTGCGCCATGCTCTTGCGGATAGCGATAGGCGTGGAGCGGTTGCGCATGACCATGCCGTGGAGCCGGATGATCTCTTCATCGGTGAGCGGGCGGGTAAGAAGTTTGTAGCCCACGCCGCGTTTGTAGTCGATTTCGTATCCGGCGTGACGAAGCGCGGATATCGAGGTGTAGATGCTGCGCCGCGCCGCCGAGATGGGCATGCGGGTGGGGTCATCGGGATGGGCGAGGTGCTCGATTAACTCATCGGAAAGCAATGCCTTGTCTTCGCCGGTGTTTTCGCTCAAGAGCTGCAGGATGCGCACGGCGCGATAGGCCGCCATCGAGGCGGCGCCTCTGGTCGTGGTCTCATAGTTTTCAACAACGGCTTCGGTCATAACGCCCACGTCCTTTCCATTTTGGGTGGCGACGGTACGGAGCCTAGGACGCGGGGCTTGCCTAGGGGCGCAGGGCGCTCTGGGCGGTCGGTAGTCGTCGGCAGGCGGCGGGTCGAGTTTTCAACAGCCCTGCTCAACTAACCAAAACCTTGCCAAAAGCTTGACGGGTGCTGTTGAAAAAAGCGCCCCTCGGCTTGCCGAGAGGCGCTGGCGCGATGCGCTGTAACGCGCTGGGTGGCGCTGTGGCGATTAGAAGTCGGCGTTGCCCACGGTGCGCGGGTGCGGCAGGACGTCGCGGATGTTGCCCACGCCGGTGAGGTACATCACCAAGCGCTCGAAGCCCAGACCGTAGCCGGCGTGCTTGCAGGAACCGTAGCGGCGCAGGTCAAGGTAGTACTTGTATTGCTCGGGATTCATACCCAGGTCCTTGATGCGGGACTCGAGCAGATCCAGGCGCTCCTCGCGCTGGGAGCCGCCGATAATCTCGCCGATACCGGGGACCAGGCAGTCGGCGGCGGCGACGGTCTTGCCGTCCTCGTTCATGCGCATGTAGAACGCCTTGATCTCGGCAGGGTAGTCGGTTACGAAGGTCGGGCGCTTAAAGTGCTCTTCGGTCAGGAAACGCTCGTGCTCGGTCTGCAGGTCGATGCCCCAGCTCACGGGATAGTCAAACTTGTGGCCGGCGGCGACGGCCTGCTCCAGGATCTCGACGGCCTCGGTGTAGGTAACGCGGGCAAAGTCGGAGTTTGCCACGTGGTCCAGGCGCTCGATCAAGCCCTTGTCCACAAACTTGTTGAGCATGTTGAGCTCGTCGGGGCAGGTGGCCATAACGTCCTTAAGGACGTACTTGAGCATGGCCTCGGCGTTATCCATGTAGTCGTTAAGGTCGGCAAAGGCCATCTCGGGCTCGATCATCCAAAACTCGGCGGCGTGACGCGTGGTGTTGGAGTTTTCGGCGCGGAAGGTGGGGCCAAAGGTGTACACGTCGCCAAAGGCCATGGCAAAGTTCTCGGCATTGAGCTGACCGGACACGGTGAGGCTCGCATGCTTACCAAAGAAGTCCTGGCTCCAGTCGACCTCGCCGGACTCGGTGAGGGGCGGATTTTTGGGGTCGAGCGTGGTCACGCGGAACATCTCGCCGGCACCCTCGCAGTCACTCGTGGTGATGATGGGGGTGTTGACGTAGACAAAGCCCTGCTCCTGGAAGAACCGGTGGATGGCGGCAGCCGCGACAGAGCGGATGCGGAACACGGCGCGGAACAGGTTAGTGCGCGGGCGCAGGTGCTGCTGGGTGCGCAGGAACTCGACGGTTGCGCGCTTCTTCTGCAGCGGGTAATCCGGGGCGCTGACGCCCTCGATCTCGATGGAGGTGGCAGAAAGCTCGAAGGGCTGGGGCGCATCGGGGGTCAGCTTGACGGTGCCAGTGCAAATGAGTGCGGCCGAGACGTTTTGGTGGGCGATCTCGTCGTAGTTGTCGAGCGCCTCGCGGTTCATGACGACCTGCAGGTCGCGGAAGCAGCTGCCGTCGTTGAGCGTAACAAAGCCAAAGTTCTTCATGTCGCGGACGGACTTGACCCAGCCGGCGACAGTGACGGTCTGGCCGCCGAGCGACTCGGCATCGGCGTAAAGCTGCGCGATTTTGGTGCGGTTCACGTATCCTCCCATAGCGGTTGAATGATAGTTATCCATACAGTTCGATATTCTAGCAGCTCGGCTCATTTGGGCTATACAGATAAGGCATTGGCGGGATGGTTTTTCAAACGAAAAGCGCCCGCGGCCAAATGGTCGCGGGCGCTTGACGAGGTGCCTTTTGGCTGTGTGGCACGGGGCCTGGCTACTTGGTCTTGGCTACCAGCAGCGGGTCGCCAAGCTTGACGAGCGGGTTGCCGCCGATAAGCGTTCCAGACTCGCCGACATGGTCGATGCTCTTAAGACGATCGAGCTCGGAGACGATGACGGTCACGATGTCCTCGTGACCGGCGGCCTTAATAGCCTCGCGGTCGAAGCTGATGAGCGGCTGGCCTGCCTTGACCACATCGCCCATCTCGACAAAGCGGGCAAAACCCTTGCCGTTCATTTCCACGGTGCCCAGGCCAACATGGATGAACACGCGAAGACCGTCCTCGGTGATCATGCCGATGGAGTGGTTGGTGACGGTGGTGGCGCCGATGCGGCCGTTGGCGGGCGCATAGATGGTGCCGGTGATGGGCTCGATGCCATAGCCCTGACCGAGCATGCCCGCGGCGATGGTCTCGTCGGGAACCTCGTCCAGATTGACGAGTACGCCGTTGACAGGGGCATAGATGACGCCTTCGCGGGTAGCGAAGCTTGCTGAGGGCGGAACGGACGCCTCGCCCGACGAAGTGAACGTGGACTTGAGCGAATCGAGCAGACCCATAGTTGCCTCCAACGTATCAAGCGCGCCTGTTGCACGCGTGTAATGTAGCCGGAAACGTTACGTATGTGTTTCCCGGCACGGTCAGCGTCCCTATTTTACGCTGTGAAACGATAGTGCTGAGCTGGGATTATGTGATATATCAGTTGAAAGGGAACTTATTGCGGGAGTGTTTCTGCGCCGTGGGTCCAACTGGGGTACGCTTGAGGACGAAAATAGTGCGCACGAATTGCGCGAAGGGAGCACCAATTGATTATCGAGAGTCATGCGCTGTGGGGCGAGGAGCCGACTGAGGAGTATCCGGCGACGTTTACCTATTTGGGCGCCGAGCCGCTGCCCGATAAGCCTAATGGTCGTCGCCCGGCAGCGATCATCTGCGGCGGAGGCGCGTTTACGCACATCGCTCCGCATGAGCAAGATCCGGTGGCGTTTGCGTTTTTGGATCACGGGTACCAGGCTTTTGTGCTCAACTATGTGACAAGCGGCACGGGCGACGTGAGTTTTCCGCACCCGCATGCCGATCTTGCCAAGATGGTCGCCACGGTGCGCGCTAATGCCGACGAATGGCATGTCGACCCCAAGCGCGTGTGCGTCGTGGGCTTTTCGGCGGGCGGCATGCTCTGCGCCTCGTTAGCAACGCAGTGGAAGACCGGTCCCTTTGCGGCGCTTGCCGGGGTGCGTCCGGATGATATTCGCCCCGACGCCGTGGTGCTGGGCTATCCATTGCTCGACCTTGCCTATGTGCGCGACACGCAGACGCGCGATCCGCGCATTGACCTGCGCGTGCCCAAGACGGGCGGCAAGACGGGACGTGATTTGCTTAACGACTACCTGTCGATGGTGACGGGCGGTGAGGCAACCGACGAACACTTGGCCGACATCTGCCCCACCACGCATGTTTCGCGCCAGATGCCGCCGACCTTTGTGTGGGGCGTGTCCGACGACAAGACGGCGCCGATCGCGCAGGTCTACCCGTTTGCGCAGCGCATGGCCGAGGAGGGCGTTGCATGCGAGATGCACGTCTTTGACCAGGGCGGCCACGGCCTTTCGCTCGGCAACGCCAACACCGCAGTCGACAACGAGGACAAGCAGGTGGCGGTCCGTCCTTGGATTCGTCTAGCCTTCCGCTTCCTCGAGCGTCACGGGTTTTAGTTACGGCGTTTTACCAAACGCCGTAACTGCTCGACGCTGCAAGTCCGCCAGGGCGGCAATCTGCCTTTCAACTTCGGCGGCATGACCAGAAGGTCAATGCCGCCTCGTTTCAAGGCACCTTGCTCGCTCTGGCGGGTTTTCGCTGTCGGTTCCAAGAGCATCGAGGTAGTCATTGGGGACGTTCTTAAGCGACTAGTCGAAAGGGACACTCTTGCGGCACTTGGCACTCGGGGACGTTCCTTTTGTGCCGGCACTTGGGGACGGTCCTTGCACCGATCTGTCGATTGAACATCGTTGCATGTTCGCGCTATCATGCATGGTTAAAATTGGTTAGCCATGGCAAACGGTTAGCCAAGGTGAACATAAAAACAACGCCCTGTGGGCGCCGGGGGAGGAACACGGACGTGAAGCTCGATACACTCGAGATTGGAAAGGACGCCGTTGTCGCATCGGTGGCATCGGACGATCAGGCACTCCGACAGCATATTTTGGACATGGGTCTAACGCCGGGCACCGAAGTCACCATGATGAAGTACGCCCCTATGGGCGACCCGCTCGAGATTCGTCTGCGTGGCTACGAGCTGACGCTGCGCAAGGATGATGCCGCTCGTATTGAGCTCGTAGGTATTCATGACACCGATACGGGTCCGCGCGTGAACGCCGCTATTGGCACAACGGAGCACCCGGCCCTCGGCGAGGGAACGTATTCGCCCCGCGCGGCAAAGACGGCCGTGCCCGAGGGCGCGCCGCTGCACTTTGCCCTCGCCGGCAACCAAAACTGCGGTAAGACCACGCTGTTCAACCAGCTGACGGGCTCCAACCAGCATGTCGGTAACTTTCCCGGCGTGACGGTCGACCGCAAAGACGGCACCATTCGTAACCACCCCGAGGCGAGCGTTACCGACCTGCCCGGTATTTACTCCCTGTCGCCGTACACGGGCGAAGAGATTGTGAGCCGCCAGTTTATCCTGGACGAGCATCCCGACGCCATCATCGACATCATCGACGCTACTAATATTGAACGCAACCTGTACCTGACGCTGCAGCTTATGGAACTCGATCGCCCCATGGTCATCGCGCTCAACATGATGGACGAGGTGACGGCCAACGGCGGCGCCGTGGACGTCAACCTGCTCGAGAGCTTGTTGGGCGTGCCTGTTGTCCCCATTAGCGCTGCCCGCAACGAGGGCATCGGCGAGTTGGTGGATCATGCCTTGCACGTGGCGCGGTTCCGTGAGCGCCCCGGTCGCCTGGACTTCTGTGCGCCCGATGGCTCGGACGGCGGTGCGCTGCACCGCTGCATCCACGGCATTGCCAACCTTATCGAGGATCATGCCGCGACGGCGCACATTCCCGTGCGTTTTGCGGCGACCAAGCTGGTTGAGGGCGACGAGCTGGTAACCGAGGCGCTCCACCTAGACCGCAACGAACTCGACGCCATCGAGCACATCATTACCCAGATGGAGGGCGAGGCGGGCACCGACCGTCTGTCCGCGCTGGCCGACATGCGCTTTAGCTTTATCGGCGACGTGTGCGGGCGCTGCGTTGTCAAGCCGCACGAGAGCCGCGAGCACGTGCGTTCCGTCAAGATCGACCGCATCCTGACGGGTCGCTACACGGCCATTCCGGCGTTCCTGGTGATCATGGGCCTCGTCTTTTGGTTGACGTTTGGCGTGATCGGCGCGGCGTTGCAGGGCCTCATGGAGGACGGCATCGCTGCCATCATCGCCTCGGCCGATGCGGGTCTCAAGGTGTTCGGCACCAACGACGTGGTGCGCTCGCTGGCTGTCGACGGCGTGCTCACAGGCGTGGGCAGCGTGCTCACCTTCCTGCCGATCATCGTCGTGCTCTTCTTGTTCCTCTCTATTTTGGAGGACTCGGGCTACATGGCGCGCGTGGCCTTTGTCATGGATAAGGTGCTGCGCCGCTTTGGCCTGTCGGGTCGCAGCTTCGTGCCCATGCTCGTCGGTTTTGGCTGCACCGTGCCGGCTATCATGTCGACCCGTACGCTCCCATCCGAGCACGACCGCAAGATGACGGTCATGCTCACGCCGTTTATGAGCTGCTCGGCCAAGCTGCCGGTCTACGGTCTGCTGTGCGGGGCGTTTTTCCCACAGGCGACGGTTCCCGCTATGGTCTCGCTTTATCTGATCGGCATTGCGGTTGGTTGCATCGCGGCTTTGGTGCTTAACCGCACGGCATTTAAGGGCGACCCGGTGCCGTTTATCATGGAGCTTCCCAATTACCGCCTACCGAGCGTCAAGACGACGGTGATGCTGGCATGGGATAAGGCCAAGGACTTTATTACCAAGGCCTTTACCATTATCTTTGCCGCTACCGTGGTCATCTGGTTTCTTCAGACGTTCGACATTCGCTTTAATGTGGTCGCCGATCAGTCGCAGAGCCTACTTGCCGGTCTGGGTAGCATTATCGCACCGGCGCTGACGCCGCTTGGGTTTGGCGACTGGCGTGCATCCACGGCGCTTGTTACTGGACTTATCGCCAAGGAGAGCGTTATCTCGACCCTCACGGTGCTTTTGGGTACAACCTCGCCCGCGGCACTGTCGACCATGTTCTCGCCGTTTACCGCCTACGTGTTCCTGGTCTTTACACTGCTGTACCCGCCTTGTGTGGCGGCAATCGGCGCCGTCAAGAGCGAGTTGGGCGCGCGCTATGCCGTTGCCGTGTTCGCGTTTCAGGTGGCAGTCGCCTGGATCGTGGCGTTTGTCGTGCATTCGGCGGGCATATTGCTGGGGTTGGCTTAGTTATGTATTGACGGCGCAACCTCTGTGTATCGAATTGTTTTCGGCCCTGCATCTGTACTGACGGATGCGGGGCCGTTGCTATATAATCGCCCACCGCTCAAGATAATCGGAGAGGTTTTCCTATATGGCTCAAACAAAGCAAGATGGCATCTCGCTCAAGCAGTGGCTCCCGCTTATCGGGCTCGCCTGTTGCGCGTTCGTGTTCAACACGTCGGAGTTTATGCCCATCGGCCTTCTGACTGATATCGCCGCGTCGTTCTCGCTCACCGAGGCCCAAGCCGGCATCATGATTTCGGTCTATGCCTGGGGCGTCATGCTGCTGTCGCTGCCACTCATGGTGTTTGCCTCGCGCTTTGAGTTCAAGTGGATGCTGCTCGGCGTGCTCGCCGTGTTTTCTCTGGGTCAGTTCCTGTCTGCTGTGGCACCGACATATCCCATCCTGGTCTGTGCGCGCCTGGTGGTCGCTTGCGCACATGCCGTGTTCTGGTCGGTCGCCTCGATTATGGCCTCGCGCCTGGTTGACGCCCGCCACGGGGCGCTCGCCATCAGCATGATCGCCACGGGCTCGTCTATCGCGCAGATCTTTGGCCTGCCGATCGGCCGCGCTATCGGCCTTGCCGTGGGCTGGCGCATGACGTTCGCCGCGGTCGGTGCCCTTTCTGCCGCCGCGGTGGTGTACCAGGCCGCGGTGTTCCCGGCCATGCCGGCGGATGAGCGCTTTACCGTTAAGCAGCTGCCCGAGCTGCTCAAGAACCCGTTCCTGATTGCGCTCTACGCGGTCACGGTCTTTATGGCGACCGGCTACTACGCGGGTTACAGCTATATCGAGCCGTTCCTGGCACAGGTCGCGCACGTCGACGCAGGTGCCATCACCATGACGCTGACGGCGTTTGGCTGCTCCGGTCTGGTGGGCAGCTGGCTGTTCGGCCGACTGTTCGATGGGCATCGCTTCCCGTTCTTGGCTATCACGCTCTCCGGCGTGCCGGTGGCTCTGCTGCTTATGGCCCCCGCAGCCTCGGCACTCGTGTTGGTGCTTGCCGTCTGCGCACTATGGGGCTGCTGCGCCACGGCCTTTAACGTGGCGTTTCAGGCCGAGCTCATCAAGTACACGCCGGCGGACTCGTCGGCTGTCGCCATGTCGATCTTCTCGGGCCTGTTCAACCTGGGTATTGGTACGGGCACGGCGATTGGTGGCGCCGTGGTGTCGGGCCCGGGCATCGCTTGGATCGGCTACGCGGGCGGCACGATTGCCGTCGTGGGCTTCATCCTTGCCATTACCGTGCTGTTCCCGGCCATACGCCGCGCAAAGCCTGTTGCCTAACCACACCCCCTCATCAGTTGCGGCGGAATGCGGACTGGATTGGGTAGCTAAAAAAGCCCCGTCCCAAATTAGCTACCCTGCTGGGCATACAATGGATGTCGTTGTGTTGAGCTTACCGGGAGGCTGTTATGTGGGCATACGAGACGACGTTCTATCAGATCTATCCGCTGGGCTTTTGCGGGGCTCCGCGCGAAAACGCCGCGCCTGTTGCCGAGGATGAGCTCTTCCAAGCTGCCGGTACCGCGCCCAATCCCGATGCCCCCATCATGAAAATCGCCCAATGGGCCGATTACCTGCAGGAGTTCGGTATCGGTGCCGTGTTGATCAACCCTCCGCTTGAGTCCGATGGCCATGGCTACGATACGCGCAGCCTGCGCCATATCGACCGCCGCCTGGGTGGAGATGCCGACTTTGCCGCCGTGTGCGAGACGCTGCATGCCCATGGCATACGCGTGGTGCTCGATGCCGTCTTTAACCATGTGGGCCGCGGCTTCTGGGCATTCCGCGACGTGCAGGAGCGCAAGTGGGATTCGCCCTACAAGGATTGGTTCCACATCAGTTTTGACGGCGATTCCTGCTATGGCGACGGCTTTTGGTATGAGGGCTGGGAGGGCCATTTTGAGCTCGTGAAGCTCAACCTGCAAAATCCTGCCGTAGTCGATTACCTGCTCGAGTCTGTGCGCCGTTGGGCCGATGACTTTGGCATCGACGGCCTGCGCCTGGACGTCGCCTACATGCTCGACCGCGACTTTATGCGCCGCCTGCGCTCCTTTACCCGCGAGCTCAAGCCCGACTTTGTACTGATCGGCGAGACGCTCCACGGCGACTACAACCAGATCGTCAACGACGAGATGCTCGACTCCTGCACCAACTACGAGTGCTACAAGGGCCTGTATTCCAGCTTTAACTCAGTCAATATGTTCGAGATCGCCCATTCGCTGCATCGCCAGTTTGGCGGCGACCCGTGGTGCATCTACCGCGGCAAACACCTGCTGTCGTTTGTCGACAACCACGACGTGCCGCGTCTGGCCAGCATCCTCACCGACAAGTCGTGCCTGCGTCCCGCCTATGGCATGCTCTTTGGCATGCCGGGAATCCCGTGCGTCTACTATGGCAGCGAGTGGGGAATTGCCGGCGAAAAGGGCGGCCCCGATGGCGACTGGGCGCTGCGACCTGCGCTCAATGCGCCTGCGCCCAACGAGCTGACGGCGTTCATCACGCAGCTCGCGCACCTTCGTTCGGCCGACGACGCGGCGGCACGCGCTCTCAACTACGGCGCGTACCGTAACGTGGTGATTCAAAACAAGCAGCTGCTGTTCGAGCGTGCCTGCGACGACGCCACGGTGCTCGTGGCGGTGAATGCCGTGGACGAGACCTATTCCTTTACAGCCGGCGAGCTCAACGGGTCCTTTGTCGACCTGCTTGCCGACGACGCGCCCACGGTCGAGCTGGCGGGCACGCTTGAGCTTGCGCCCTATGAGGTGCGTTATCTGCTGAGGGTCTAGCCCATGCCTGCGTCTGACGAGGGCTATCAACATATTGAGCATGGGTTTGAGCCCGTGTTCGACCGGCACTCGCGCGTTTTGGTGCTCGGGTCATTCCCCTCGGTGCTTTCGCGCGCCAATGCCTTTTACTATGGCAACCCTCAGAACCGCTTTTGGCGCGTGATAGCGGCATGCCTCGGTGCGCCTGTGCCACCCAATGAGGGCGATCCTTTGGCGGACGGTACGCCGGCGACACTCGACGCCTCGATTGCCGCCAAGCGATTCATGCTCCTCGACGGCGGCGTAGCCCTGTGGGATGTGATCGAGAGCTGCGATATCAAGGGCTCGAGTGACGCTAGTATTCGTAACGTCGTGCCGGCACACATCGAGCTCATCACCAGCAACGTGTCCATTGAGCAGGTAATATGCAACGGTGGCACGGCGGGGCGCCTCTACAAGCGCTATCTACAGGAGCGGACGGGCCTGCCCGCTGTCATATTGCCGTCAACAAGTCCCGCTAACGCGGCCTGGCGCCTGGAGCGCCTCGTTGAGTGCTGGCGCGAGGCCGTTGACTGGGGTGCTCGATAATTTAGATAGTTGATTGAGCACGGGTGCCGAGACGTTTGATGATGGCGTGCCAGATTGACGTGGGCACGGCGGGCTTGGCGAAAACCACGCCATCTGCTGTGACATCCCCGGTGTCGCCGCCGCCGAGTCGTTGGGCGTGCTCAACCGAGCAGCCCATGCGCACGGCGCCTACCAGCTTATCCATCGCTTCGGAAAACGGCCGTCGCAGAAGTCCCATGCGTGGGGAATGGTGAAGCGCCGCGATGCCGCTGCCGGCACAGATGACAACGCCGCCGCACCACGTTAGCCTACGGAGTTCGCAAGCTTGGCGCAGGCACTCGATATACCGGTGCGCCTCCTCGGTGCGCCCACAGGTGGCTTGAACGACGACATAGACGCGCGTTCCCGTATTGCCAAAGCGATCGAGTGCTTGTTGAGCGGCGGATGCCGCCTCATCGTTGGGCTTATCCGTAATCGCGAGCACAATGCCATCGACGGCGGCATCGGCGTCATTCGCCTTCAAGTCGACCGGGCGGGGGAGCGCGGTGCCGGAAAGCCGGGCATAGGCCGCGATGGCATCCTGCAGGTCCCAGAGCAAAAACTCAAGATCGGCGCTATTGGGAATACTGACGTATGCAATCTTCTGCAGTGTTTTGGGCTTATTGCCCTGCGGATCTGTCTCCATGCCGCCTCCTTTCCGGTTCGTTTCCGTTTAGGTTACACCGTCTGGCGGCGCCTCGCCGCGCTATCCTAGTGCAACCCTTACGAAAGGAACGCCATGCGCCTGCCCATGAATACCTCGCTTGCCACGCTCAAGCCTTCCGGCATCCGCCGGATCAACGCGCTCGCCGCTCAGCACCCGGGGTGCATCGCGCTCGCGCTTGGCGAGCCCGATTTTCCCACGCCCGATGTGATTGGCGCCGAGGTGACTACCTCGCTGGTGCGCGGTGACACGCACTATCCGCCCAACAACGGTCGCCCCGCCCTGCGCGAGGCGCTGTCTGCCTACATGGGCGACGCGGGTCTTACGTTTTCTGCCGACGAGGTCATCCTGACCGACGGCGCGACCGAGGCCCTGTCGGCAACGTTCATGGCTATGCTCAACCCTGGTGACGAGGTCATTATCCCCACACCGGCCTTTGGCCTGTACGAGAGCATCGTCGTGGCCAACCACGCCAAAGCAGTCTTTTTGGATATAGAGCCCGCACAGTTTCAGATTGACGAGCACGCGCTTCGTTCCTGCGTGACGCCGGCGACCAAAGCCATCGTCATTTGCTCGCCCAACAATCCCACGGGCTGTATCCTCAACGCGGCTTCGCTCGACGCCGTGGCGCACGTGGCGGAGCGGACGGGCATCTACGTGGTCTGCGACGACGTCTACAACCGCCTGGTCTATGTGGATGGCTACGAGCGCTTTGCCCAGCGTCACCCGGAGCTGCGTGAGCAGACGGTAGTCATCGAGAGCTTTTCCAAACCCTGGGCCATGACCGGCTGGCGCTTGGGCTGGCTCGCAGCCGCAGCCCACGTCATCGCCGAGATCGCAAAAGCTCACCAATACTTAGTATCGAGTGCCGTCTCCTTCGAAATGGACGCCGCAGCCAGAGCCCTCACCGTCGACCCAACCCCCATGCTCGAAGTCTACCGAGCCCGCCGCGAGCGCGTACTCGCAGCCTTAGACGCCATGGGCCTCGACGCAGTAGAACCAGCAGGAGCCTTCTACGCCTTCCCCAGCATCAAACAGTACGGCCTAACAAGCGAAGATTTCTGCATCAAAGCCATCAAAGAAGCAAACGTAGCCCTAGTCCCAGGCGACTGTTTCGGCTGCGAAGGCCACATTCGCCTAAGCTACTGCGTCTCCGACAAAGACCTAGACGAAGGCCTCAATCGCCTGTCCACCTTCATTTCAACCTTATAGCCCAACGGGACTCAACACATCAGTCCACCGACATAAGGGTTATGCGTGGGGCGCGCCGGCCAACGGCAACCCTGGCTGCCCCAAAGTCAACACAGGTCGCGCCGCCAAAGGCCAGGCGCAAGCTTTTCGTAGATTCCGCACGAGCCGAAGAGCACTAAATGTGCTCTTCGTGCGAGCCCAGGACCTGACCGAGCGAAAAGCTTGCGCCTGGCCTTTGGCGGCGCGACCGAGATGGTGGAATTGTGTGCAGCCAGGGTTGCCGTTGACCGACGCCGGGGTCCCCGCCATAATACTTTCGGTTCACGCACGAATCCGCTGCCAGAGACAGCCGGTGCAAACGGGCATCGCCCGCGAGCTTAATGGGATATCCCGCCAGCCGAGGTGGTCGAGTAGATATGTCTTCTCGCCCCCGTCGCTCATGCAGCGCGGGGGCTTTCTTTTTGGACATGCCCCCGTCACGTCCTTGTGGCGGACCGTGCCCGGAAAGAATTCGAGGAGGTGTAATTTATGCCCCAGCAGTACAAAATCGACAAGGTTGCAGAGATCGAGTCCCGTATCGCCGAGAACGCCGGTCTGTTCGTCGTCAACTACAACGGTCTGACGGTTAAGCAGGCTCAGGAGCTGCGTCATCAGCTTCGCGAGTGCGGCGCCGAGATGAAGGTCTACAAGAACAACCTGGTCAAGATCGCTCTCAAGAACCAGGAGCAGCCCGAGATCGACGAGATCCTCGCCGGCCCCGTCGCTTATGTGTTCTACGAGACCGAGCCGGTCGAGGCCGCTAAGGCCCTTAAGGACTTCTCCGCTAAGTCCAAGGGCGTCCTTGAGATCAAGGGCGGTATCTCCGACGGCAAGGCCGTTTCCGCTGATGATGTTAAGGCTATCGCCGAGCTGCCCACCAAGGATCAGCTTCTCGGTCAGATCGCCGGTCTCATCTCCGGTTTCGCTCGCGACATTGCTGTCTGCGTCAACGGCGTTTCCTCTGGTCTCGCTCGTTCGATCCAGCAGGTCTCCGAGCAGAAGGCAGCCTAGTCGCTGTTTTCACCCGCGGCGGCAACGCCGCACCCCTGGCGCATTCGCGCCGTGTTTTAACTGATCTCCGTGCACAGACACGGAAACCGAAAGGACTTAGAAATGGCTAAGCTTACCACCGATGAGATCATCGATGCTCTTAAGGAAATGACCCTTCTCGAGGCTTCCGAGCTCGTCAAGGCTATCGAGGACACCTTCGGCGTTTCCGCCGCTGCTCCTGCCGCTGTTGTCGCCGCTCCCGCTGCTGGCGCTGCTGAGGCCGAGGAGAAGACCGAGTTTGACGTCGTGCTCGAGGGCTTCGGCGACAACAAGATCCAGGTCATCAAGGCCGTCCGTGAGCTCACCAACCTTGGCCTGAAGGAGGCCAAGGAGGTCGTCGAGGGCGCTCCCAAGGCTGTTCTCGAGGGTGCCAAGAAGGAGGACGCCGAGGCTGCCAAGGAGAAGCTCGAGGCTGCTGGCGCTGCTGTCACCCTCAAGTAATCAGGCTTTCTCGCCAGATTTCTTTGCAGACGGGGTTCGCATTGCGAGCCCCGTCTTTTTTGTTTTTTGGCCCCTCGGCATCGGTTGCTCAAACTGCCATGTTCTGTGATTTGCGTCGTATCGGGTGCCCTGTCGTTGGGCAATAAAATTGCACCATTCGAGCAATAATTTGCGTTGACCTGCTGAAGAATTGTCTCTGCCTTGTAGCGACATATAGTTCCAGCGGTAAGATGCTTGGGTATCGCAATTTGGTCTGCGGCTGTGCGCCGCACGCACGGGGCGCTTTTGCGCCTGCGAAAGGATCTTTGAATAACATGAAGGCAATCATCCCCGCCGCCGGTCTTGGCACGCGTTTTCTGCCTGGCACCAAGTGCACGCCCAAAGAAATGCTACCGGTGCTCGACAAGCCGGTCATCCAGTATGTCGTCGAGGAGGCACTCGACCCCGAGGAGGTCGACGACGCCATCATCGTTACCTCGCCCGGCAAGCCCGAGCTGCTGAACTACTTCCAGCCCGACCGTTCGCTCGAGAACCTGTTGCGCGAGCGCGGCAAGAACGCCTATGCCGATGCCGTCGCCCACGCTGGCGGTATGCCGGTCGACTTCCGTTATCAGTACGAGCCCAAGGGCCTCGGCCATGCTATTCGCTCTGCTGCCGACGCCGTGGCAGGGGAGAACTTCCTGGTTCTTCTGGGCGACTACGTTGTACCTAACCGCGACATCTGCGACAAGATGCTCGCCGTTTCCAAGGAGCACGGTGGCGCTTCGGTTATCGCCGTCGCTGCTTGCTCGCCCGAGGAAGTCAGCCGCTACGGTGTTATCGCCGGCGAGCGCGTCGGTTCGCTCGAGGGCGCCGAGGACGTTGCCGATGCCGAGCCGGGCGCTGTCTGGCGTATCGGCGGTCTGGTTGAGAAGCCCGCTCCCGAGGCTGCTCCGTCCAACCTGTACATCGTCGGTCGCTACCTGCTGAGCCCGCTGGTCATGGACTTGCTGGCAGATCAGCAGGCCGGCAAGGGCGGCGAGATCCAGCTCACCGACGCCATGGCCCGTTCGCTCGACCGCGAGGCCATGTATGCCGTCGTCATCGACCCGCTGTCGGGCTACGACACCGGCACTCCCTCTGGTTGGATGGCCACCAACGCCCTCATGGCTGCAAGCGACCCCCGCTTTGCCGATGCCTTCTGGGATGCCATCGACGAGCGCGGCGGATTGATGCGCAAGTAAGCCTTCGGGCATCGACATTTACGGGCGCGGACTTCGGTTCGTGCCCGTTTTTTATAAGAGCTGCGATTGCCGGCCCTCTGTTCACAGAAAATATATGAACAGATGTTCGATATACATACATCTACCTGCGTGTTTTCTGTCGAAAAACTTTGCTACTCCAAAAACTCAATCGCGTCAAGGCTTTTCTTGCCCAACGGTCGGTACCTGATAAACTATTAGGTTGCGATAACTGGCGAAGCTATGCCTCGCCAACCCACCGAGCATTTCCGTGAAGGAGGAAAAACCTGGTGACCTACGCATACACTGCCACTGAGCGCAAGCGCGTCAGCTTCGGGAAAATCCCGGAGGCCATGGAGCTCCCCAACCTTATCTCTGTTCAAAGGGAATCCTTTGAGCGTTTTAAGGACGAGGGCCTTCGTGAGGCGTTCAAGGAATCCAGCCCCATCCAGAGCCAGAACCATGTTCTCGAGGTTACCTTCGGCGAGCATCAGTTCGGCGACCCCGCGCACACCGTCGAGGAGTGCCGCGAGAAGGATATGACCTATCAGGCTCCGCTTCTGACCGACGTCCGTCTCACCAACAAAGAGACCGGCGAGATCAAGGAGCAGCTCGTCTTCATGGGCGACTTCCCCATGATGACCGATCAGGGCACCTTCATCATCAACGGTACCGAGCGTATCGTCGTCTCGCAGCTCGTCCGCTCCCCGGGCGTGTACTACAGCTCCGAGATGGATTCGGGCAAGCAGATCTACAAGGCCCAGATCATCCCGTCCCGCGGTGCCTGGCTTGAGTTTGAGGTCGACAAGCGCGACCAGCTCATGGTCTCCATCGACCGTAAGCGCAAGCAGAGCGCCACGATGTTCCTGCGCGCCCTTGGCATCGCCGTCACCAACGACGACATCATCGAGCTGCTCGGCAACTCCGATGTGATCAAGCGCACCCTGGAGCGCGACACCGCCCTCACTCGCGAGGACGCCCTCATCGAGATCTACCGTCGTCTGCGCCCGGGCGAGCCTCCCACCGTGGACGCTTCCCGCAGCCTGCTCGAGGGCCTGCTCTTCAACCCGCAGCGCTACGATCTGGCCCGCGTCGGTCGTTACAAGGTCAACAAGAAGCTCAACCTCACCACCGAGGAAGAGGTCACGGTGCTCACCGACGAGGATATCGTTGCGACGCTGCGCTACCTCCTGTCCCTCGCTGCCGGCGAGCAGGGTTTCAAGGTCGACGACATCGACCACTTCGGCAACCGCCGCATCCGTACCGTCGGCGAGCTCGTCGCCAACCAGTTCCGTATCGGTATGAGCCGTATGGAGCGCGTCGTCCGTGAGCGCATGAGCTCCCAGGACATCGACGAGATCACCCCGCAGTCGCTCATCAACATCCGCCCGATCGTGGCCTCCATCAAGGAGTTCTTCGGTTCCTCGCAGCTCTCGCAGTTCATGGACCAGGCGAACCCCCTGACCGGTCTGACCCACAAGCGCCGTCTGTCCGCACTCGGCCCTGGTGGTCTTGCCGGCCACAAGTCCGGCTCCAGCCGCCGCACCAACGTGCCGACGGCCGTCCGCGACGTCCACAACTCGCACTACAGCCGCATGTGCCCGATCGAGACCCCCGAAGGCCCCAACATCGGCCTGATCGGCTCGCTCGCCCTCTACGCCCGCGTCAACGAGTATGGCTTCATCGAGGCCCCGTTCCGTCGTGTCGAGAACGGCGTTGCCACCGACCAGATCGACTGGATGACCGCTGACGAGGAAGAGAAGCACGTCATCGCGCCGGCCAACACGCCGCTCGATCCCAAGACCAACGAGTTCATCACGACCGATGCCGAGGGCAAGATCGTCCGCCCGCACACCGTGATCGCCCGTACCCGCGACTTCGACGGCTCCTTCGGCGCTCCCGCCGACGTGCCCGTCGAGGACGTCGACTACATGGACGTCTCGCCGCGTCAGATGCTCTCCGTCGCAGCCACGCTGATCCCGTTCCTTGAGCACGACGACGCCAAGCGTACGCTGATGGGCGCTAACATGCAGCGTCAGGCCGTGCCGCTGGTTCACCCCGCCGCTCCCTATGTCGGTACCGGCATGGAGCGTCGCGCCGCCCTGGACTCCGGCGAGGTTACCCTGGCCAAGAACGCCGGCGAGGTCATCTTTGCCGACGCCGCCAAGATCATCGTCAAGCATGCCGGCGGCATGGACGAGTATCACCTGGCCAAGTACCAGCGCTCCAACCAGTCCACCTGCATCAACCACCGTCCGCTCGTGCGCGTCGGTGACACCGTTGAGCAGGGCGAGCCCCTGGCCGACGGTCCTTCGACCGATCACGGCGAGCTCGCACTGGGCCAGAACCTCACCGTGGCCTACATGCCGTGGGAAGGCTTTAACTACGAGGACGGTATCGTCGTGTCCGAGCGCCTGGTGGCCGAGGACCTGCTGACGACCATCAACATTACCCGTCACGAGATCGACGCCCGCGACACCAAGCTCGGCCCCGAGGAGATCACCCGCGAGATCCCGAACCTCTCCGAGGACATGCTTGCCAACCTCGACGAGGACGGCATCATCCGCATCGGCGCCGAGGTCGGCCCTGGCGACATCCTGGTCGGCAAGGTCACGCCTAAGGGCGAGAGCGCTCTGACCGCCGAGGAGCGCCTGCTGCGCGCCATCTTCGGTGCCAAGGCCCACGACGTCCGCGATACCTCCCTTAAGATGCCTCACGGCGCTTACGGCCGCGTTATCGATGTCGTCCGCTTTAGCCGCGAGAACGGCGACGACCTGGCCCCCGGCGTCAACGAGCAGGTGCGCGTCTACGTCGCCCAGCGTCGTAAGATCCAGCAGGGCGATAAGATCGCCGGCCGCCACGGCAACAAGGGTGTTATCTGTAACGTTCTGCCGGTCGAGGACATGCCCTACATGGCTGACGGTACCCCGATCGACGTTATCCTCAACCCGCTGGGCGTTCCTTCGCGTATGAACGTCGGCCAGCTGCTCGAGTGCCACCTTGGCTGGGCTGCTGCCTGCGGTTGGGATACCGAGCAGGCCGACTCCGACAAGTATGTCCCCGGTCCGTTCTTCACCGCCACGCCTGTCTTCGACGGCGCCAAGGAGGACGAGATCGCCGAGGTCATCCGTCGTGCCAACAAGAACATGCTCAACAAGGCCACCGCTGCCTTTGGTGATCACATGCGCCCCGAGTTTGTCACCCAGCTTGACGAGCGCGGCAAGACCCGCCTGTTCGACGGCCGCACCGGTGAGGAGTTCCGCGAGCCCATTACCGTGGGTACGTCCTACATCCTCAAGCTCGGCCACATGGTCGACGACAAGATCCACGCCCGTTCGACCGGCCCTTACAGCCTGGTTACCCAGCAGCCGCTGGGCGGCAAGGCTCAGTTCGGCGGCCAGCGCTTCGGCGAGATGGAAGTTTGGGCACTGTACGCATACGGTGCTTCCAACGTCCTGCAGGAGATCCTGACCGTCAAGTCCGACGATACCGTGGGCCGCGTCAAGACCTACGAGTCCATCGTCAAGGGCGAGAACGTCCCGGTTCCGGGTATCCCCGAGTCCTTCAAGGTTCTCGTCAAGGAGATCCGCTCCCTCGCACTGGACATCGAGCCCATGCACGATGCCGACGAGGACGCCTCCGCCCCTGTGACCGCCGAGGAGACCTCTGCTCTCGACGACCTGGCTGCGCTCGCCGGCGTTGACGCCGACGCCGAGGCCCAGGATGCCGAGACCGCCGAGGCACCCGAGGCTGTCGCCGCCACGACCACTGATAAGGAGTAGTTGACTGTGGCAGATTTCGAAGCTACTGATTTTGACTCGGTAAAGATCTCCCTTGCCTCCGCCGACCAGATCCGTTCCTGGTCGCACGGTGAGGTCAAGAAGCCGGAGACCATCAATTACCGTACCCTCAAGCCCGAGAAGGACGGCCTGTTCTGCGAGAAGATCTTCGGTCCCGCCAAGGACTGGGAGTGCTCCTGTGGCAAGTACAAGGGCATCCGCTTTAAGGGCATCGTCTGCGAGCGCTGCGGCGTCGAGGTCACCTCGGCCAAGGTGCGTCGCGACCGCATGGGCCACATCGAGCTCGCCGCTCCCGTGTCCCACATCTGGTATTTCAAGAGCCCCACGAGCTTCCCGATGAGCCGTATGCTCGACATCAAGTCCAAGGACCTCGAGAAGGTTCTGTACTTTGCCAGCTACATCATCACCGAGGTCGACTACGAGGCCCGCGAGGCCGACGCTGACGACCTGCGCGAGGAGCTCGCCGCCGATCTGGAAGAGATCGATGCCGAGTGCGCCCGCCAGATCGAGTCCCTCAAGGAGCAGGGCAACCCCGAGAACTTTGACGAGTTCTCCGACGAGGAGCCGCTGACCCCCGAGGAGATCGCCTCCGGCATCGTCGACATCGAGGAAGAGTGCAAGGACGAGAAGCAGCTCCGTACGGACGCCTTCAACGCCTTCATGAAGCTCACCGAGCGCGACCTCATCTCCGATGAGCCGCTGTTCCGTGAGATGACCCGCTACTACTCCATGTACTTCAAGGGTGGTATGGGTGCCGAGGCCGTCCGCGACCTGCTCGCTGCCATCGACCTCCCCTCTGAGGCCGAGAAGCTCAAGGCTATCATCGCCGACGAGGACTCCCAGAAGCAGAAGCGCGAGAAGGCCGTCAAGCGCCTCGAGGTCGTTGACGCCTTCCTGAAGGGCGGCAACAGCCCCGCGAACATGATTCTGGACGTCATCCCGGTCATTCCGCCCGATCTGCGCCCGATGGTCCAGCTCGACGGCGGCCGCTTCGCCGCGTCCGACCTCAACGACCTGTATCGTCGCGTGATCAACCGTAACAACCGACTCAAGCGCCTGCTCGACCTGGACGCCCCTGCGATCATCGTGAACAACGAGAAGCGCATGCTCCAGGAGTCCGTGGACGCCCTGTTCGACAACGGCCGTCGTGGTCGCCCGGTCTCTGGCCGTGGCGGTCGCCCGCTCAAGTCGCTCGCCGAGGCCCTCAAGGGCAAGCAGGGTCGTTTCCGTCAGAATCTGCTGGGCAAGCGTGTCGACTACTCCGGCCGTTCGGTCATCGTCACCGACCCCAAGCTGCTGCTGCACCAGTGCGGTCTGCCCAAGACCATGGCGCTGGAGCTCTTCAAGCCCTTCGTCATGAAGCGCCTGGTCGAGCTTGGCAAGGTCGAGAACATCAAGGGCGCCAAGCGCGCTATCGACCGTGGTGCCACCTTTGTGTGGGACATCCTCGAAGAGGTCATCGACGGCCGCGTCGTGCTGCTCAACCGTGCACCGACCCTGCACCGTCTGTCCATCCAGGCCTTTGAGCCTGTGCTGGTCGAGGGCAAGGCTATCCACCTGCACCCGCTGGTCTGCTCGCCCTTCAACGCCGACTTCGACGGCGACCAGATGTCTGTCCACGTGCCGCTGTCCAGCCAGGCTCAGGCCGAGGCTCGCGTGCTCATGCTCTCTGCGAACAACCTGCGCTCGCCGGCATCCGGCAAGCCGGTTAACATCCCTTCGCAGGACATGATCATCGGTGTGTACTACCTGACCCAGGTCCGCGACGGTCTGCCCGGCGAGAACCACGTGTTCGCCAGCTTCGACGACGCGCTGCACGCCTATGACTGCCGCTCCGAGGTCGACATGCAGGCCAAGATTCAGGTCCGCGTGTCCGCTGCCGACGCCAATGTCATCAACGAGGACGGCACCCGTATCTTCCGCGTCAAGAACGGCAAGAACGAGTTCGTCGACTACGACGTCACCGGCAACAAGACCGCGCGCTTCGAGACCTCCATCGGCCGCATCATCTTCAACCGCCAGTGCCTGCCCGAAGACTATGAGTTCATGAACTACAAGATGGTCAAGGGCGATGTGGCCAAGCTGGTTGCGGACTGCTGCGATCGTTACCCCGAGGCCAAGGTCGGTCCGATCCTCGACGCCATCAAGTACTCCGGCTTCCACTACGCTACCCGCGCCGGCCTCACCATCTCGGTGTGGGACGCTCTCATCCCTGCCGAGAAGCAGGAGCTGCTCGATCGCGCCCAGGCCAACGTCGACCAGATCAACGAGTACTTCGAGGAGGGCTTCATCAACGAGACGGAGCGCCACATCGAAGTCGTTAACGAGTGGACCGCTTGTACCGATAAGGTTGCAGCGCTCATGCTCGACTTGTTCGACGAGGAGAACCCGCTCTACATGATGGCCGACTCCGGCGCCCGTGGTTCTAAGACCCAGCTGCGTCAGCTCGGCGGCATGCGTGGCCTGATGGCAGACATGTCCGGCGAGACGATCGACCTTCCCATTAAGGCGAACTTCCGCGAGGGCCTGCTGCCGCTCGAGTACTTCATTTCGACCTACGGCGCCCGTAAGGGCCTGGTCGATACCGCATCCCACACCTCGGACTCTGGTTACCTGACCCGTCGTCTGGTCGACGTGGCCCAGGACGTCATCGTCCGCGAGGAGGACTGCGGTACGCACGAGGGCGTCACCTACAACCTCATCATCCCCGGCACCACCGACCTCAACACCGACCTCGTCGGCCGTTGCTTCATTGAGGACGTCGTGGCTCCCGATGGCACCGTGCTCTTTGAGCAGGACGGCTACATCGAGAAGGTCGCTGACATCCAGAAGATGGTCGATGCCGGCCTTAAGAAGGTCAAGCTTCGCGCGCTGCTCACCTGCCGCTCCAAGTACGGCGTGTGCCAGAAGTGCTACGGCTGGGATCTTTCCACCCGTCGTCCGGTCGCCATCGGTACCGCGGTCGGCATTATTGCCGCCCAGTCCATCGGCGAGCCCGGTACGCAGCTTACGATGCGTACCATTCACTCCGGCGGCGTCGCTGGCGTCGACGATATTACGCAGGGTCTGCCTACGGTCAGCCGTATGTTCGATATCGTCGGCAACGTCAACGAGAAGATCCTGGGTCGCGAGGCCGAGCTGGCTCCGTACTCTGGTCACCTCTCGATTAAGCCCGAGAAGTCCGAGTACGTGCTGACGCTCACCGACTCCGAGGATCACACCCGTGTCCTCGACGAGCGTCGCGTCCCCGCTTCGGTGCGCTTCATGCCCGAGATCGAGGACGGCTGCGAGGTTCGCGCTGGCGACCAGATCACCAAGGGCTTCGTCAACTTCCGCAACCTGCGCAAGCTGACCGACATCGAGTCGACGATGCACACCTTCGTCGAGAGCGTCAAGGACGTCTACACCAGCCAAGGCGTCGACCTGAACGACAAGCACATCGAGGTGCTCGCACGTCAGATGCTGCGTCGCGTTCAGATCACCAACCCCGGCGACTCCAAGTACCTGCTTGGTCAGTACGTCGACCGCTACGAGTTCGCTGACGAGGTCGAGCGCGTTGCCCGTCTGGGCGGTCAGGCTCCCGTGGCCGAGCCCGTCATCCTGGGTACGCTCAAGGTCGCGTCCAACATCGACTCCTGGCTGTCGAGCGCTTCGTTCATCCGTACCGCCGGCGTCCTTACCGAGGCTGCCATCGAGGGCAAGGTCGACCACCTGCTCGACCTTAAGTCCAACGTCATCGTCGGTAAGAAGATCCCGGCTGGTACCGGCCTCAAACCGTATGCCAACGCCAAGCTGACGTATCGCACGGCCGACGGCTACGTGGACATCGACGGCCCGGCTTCGCCCAACGCCAAGTCGCTGCCTGAGTGGGCCCCTGTGGAGCTCAAGGACCTGGACGAGCAGCTCCCGCAGCAGCTCGACTGGGCCGGCTACGACGAGTTCGGTGGTGCTGACGGTTCGTTCACCCGCAACGGCCATACCATCTCCGCCGAGAAGGCTCGCCTGTACCTGTTCGACGACCTGGGCGTGTCGCAGCGTTGGACCAACAAGTTCAGCGAGGTCGGCATCGAGACGGTCGGCGACCTGGTCGGCAAGTCCGAGGAGGATCTGCTGCGCATCGATGGTATCGGTGCTAAGGCGATCGAGGAGCTCCGTGACGGCCTGGAGGCCCACGACCTGCTCTACATCCTCGAGAACAACGACGACGTTGCCGACGAGGAAGACCTCTCGCAGCTGCTGCAGATGGTCTTTAGCCCCGACGGTCCGGACGATATCCTGCTGGGTACCTCCGCTCCGACGCATCACGCCGACGCCGACGAGGAGCTCCTGGGCGCCCCGATCGACGACAAGAAGGCTCCCGCCAACGGCGCGATCAACGAGGACATGGCGTCCCTCGACGAGCTGCTCAACCAGCTCGTGGACACCGACGACGCCGAAGAGGCCAAGGACAACGACGAGGAGTAATTAGTTCCGCCGTTCTAACGAACGGCGGCGACCTCCGTCGCTGCGCGGCCCCCAGAGCTACAATCTGTCATTCAAAAGGCAGGGCATGACCAAAAGGTCAATGCCCTGCCTTTTTCATGCCACCTTGTACGCTCTGGGGGCCGCTCGCTTGCGTATGCTCAACCTGTTGCGTTCCGTTGATCCCTTGCCAAAAAGGGACAGGTTTATTTGGTCGGTTTTTCATGCTTGAATTTGAAACATTTCGCCCGACAAGAGCGTATCTATGGTGAGGGCCTCATCGAGAACCATTAATGTCACCGGGAGGTGATTATGGAAGAACAAGCTTTTAGACAGGCGGTCGAAGACCACCGGGATGTCGTGTTTCGAATCGCTTTGACGTACCTGCGCGATCGCGCCGACGCCGACGATGTCGCTCAAGACGTCTTTCTAAAGTTACTCAAAAGCGATACGCATTTTGAAAGCTGGGAGCATCTTCGCCGATGGCTTATCCGGGTCACGATCAATGAATGCAAATCGCTCTTTCGAAAGCCATGGAGGCGTGTGGAGGATATTGAGAACCTGGCCGATTCGCTTTCGACGGCGCAGGATGAGACTAGGGCCGTCCTATTAGACGTCATGCGGCTTCCGGAACGATTCCGTATCCCCATCGTGCTCTATTACTATCTGGGCTTTTCGACCTCAGAGATTGCCGAGTTATTGCATGTGCCAGCCGCGACCGTTCGAACGCGTTTAGCTCGCGGTAGATCGAAGCTCAAGTTCATCCTAGAGGAGGGCGACCGTGAAATCCAACCAGATCAAGCAGGCCTTCGAGTCCGTCCAAGCCGATAGCGATCTTGCTGACCGTGTTCTTTATGCCGCTGCTGGCGAGCCGCTTCACCGAAAGGGTCACGCGAAGCCTCTGTATGTTGCCGTAATCGGATGTCTTGCCGGAGTGCTGGCGACCGGAGGGGTCGCCTACGCTGTTGTCAATTCCAGTTATTTTGCCTCTGCCTGGGGAAACCATGGCAACGGAGAGTCCGTTACCTGGACAAATGGCGGCTCGTCGGGGACGAAATATACCTACACCAGAGAGTTTGGTGATGGTATCGCGCCCCAAAGCCTGGAGGGTGCAGTCCAGAAGGTCAATCTGTCCGTCGAGGGCAACGGCTATACACTCGACATTCATGATATGGCTATCGACCAAAACGGCTGCGGTGCTGTGACGTTTACGCTGTCCAATCCAAATGGTGTTAACTACTACAAGCCGGCAGCAGAGACAGGCGAACTTGTTCTCTATGGTGAAGAAGAACAAGGCATCGGTACACCCAGCATGAACTTCGGCGAGGAATGGGCTGATACACGCTGCACCATTGATAAGGACACATCAAGCGATACTGTCATTAATGGCACGATGTACTTTGCTTCTATGGATCGCGAGCGAGGTTTTCAACATGCGGTCACCTGGAATATCTCGTGGACCGAGGGCGAAGGAGAGGATGCGAAGCCGTTCGAGGCATCGACGCCCGAGTTTAGCGTTGGAGCGTACGTCGATACTAAGGAACTCCGCTCCGATGACTCGCCTCTCGAGATCAGCCCGTTTTCCATCCAGACGCACATCGATGATCTGGGCATTGACGCAGTCACGAAGAAGTTGACGGTTACCTACAAGGATGGATCGGAGCAGATTATCGAAGATGACGACGCAGGGGCGTTCAACTTATATTTTTCTTATACGCGCAATAGCGGAGAGAACATCTGGGTGCCAACGAAGTTGATTGATGTCGACCAAGTGGTCTCAGTAACGCTTGAGGGCACACGCTGCACTTCAACAGGGGGCGCCGAAACGTCGGAACCCTTTACCATCGTCTATTCGTAAGATTTGGGGCCGCTTCCTATTAGGGAAGGCGGCCCATTTTGCATTAAATGGACGGTTAGACCGAGCGATATACTTCCGAAGACGCCGCCGATTTCCATGCGACAGATGAGAGCAGATCAACGCTGGAGTGCGACGTTTCCCCAGATAAAACCGACCATAATAAACCTGTCCCTATTTGGAAGGGAACGTTGCCCCAACGAGCACGTCGGATTCCCGGGCCGGGCGGCACAGGGGTTAAGTTTGTCGCGAGTTCCGCACGAGCCGGAGGCCACTTAATGTGGCCTCCGTGCGAGCCAGGACTGTAGAGCAGCAAACTTAAAACCTGGGCCGCCCGGTCCGGGGATCCTCCCAAGCGCACAGGAGGGGATTCCTTTTGTGTAGGCTTTGCGGAAATGTGCCGATTTTAGGATACGCCCGGCGGCGTGGTCTGTTGACGGCACAGCTAACGCCACGTATCCTATCGAACTGCGTGTTTCGTAGGGGGATGCTGACCCCTCGATTCAAGCCGTTGCACTTTACAGAAAGCTGGAATCATTCGAGAAGGAGTACGCTTTGCCTACTATTAACCAGCTGGTTCGCCAGGGCCGTCGTTCCGTGCCCAAGAAGTCCAAGAACGCTGCTCTGCAGCACAACTCCCAGAAGCGCGGCGTGTGCACCCGCGTCTTCACCACGAGCCCCAAGAAGCCGAACTCGGCTCTTCGTAAGGTTGCCCGTGTTCGCCTTGTCAACGGCATCGAAGTTACTGCTTACATCCCGGGTGAGGGCCACAACCTGCAGGAGCACTCCATCGTGCTCGTCCGCGGCGGTCGTGTCCGTGACCTCCCTGGTGTCCGTTATCACGTCATCCGTGGCGCCTACGACGCTGCTCCGGTCCAGAACCGTATGCAGGCCCGTTCCAAGTACGGTGCTAAGCGCCCCAAGGCTAAATAAGCCAGATAACGTTTTGATACTTTCGCCGTGTGCCGCCTAAGCGCCGCACGGTAGACACTTAAGGAGATTTCACATGCCGCGTCGTGCAGCAGCTAATCGTCGTGAGGTTCAGCCTGACGCCGTTTACAACAACCGCCTGGTGACTCAGCTCATCAACAAGGTCCTTCTTGACGGCAAGAAGGCCACCGCTGAGCGCATCGTTTACACCGCTTTCGAGATCGTTGCCGAGAAGTCCGAGGGTGGCGACGCTCTCGCTACCTTCAAGAAGGCTATGGACAACGTCAAGCCCACGCTCGAGGTTAAGCCCAAGCGTGTCGGTGGCGCTACCTATCAGGTCCCGATGGAGGTCAACTCCCGTCGTTCCACCGCTCTGGGTATCCGCTGGATCGTCAACTTCTCCCGCGCTCGCAAGGAGAAGACCATGGCCGAGCGTCTCGCCAATGAGATCCTCGACGCTTCCAACGGCCTGGGCGCTTCCGTCAAGAAGCGTGAGGACGTCTTCAAGATGGCCGAGGCCAACCGCGCGTTCTCTCACTATCGTTGGTAAGTTAAGGTAAGGAACTAACATGGCTAAGCCTAAGTACAAGCTTTCCGATACCCGTAACATCGGCATCATGGCCCACATCGATGCCGGTAAGACCACCACGACCGAGCGTATTCTTTACTACACCGGTAAGACCCACAAGATCGGTGAGGTTCATGAGGGCGCTGCCACCATGGACTGGATGGTTCAGGAGCAGGAGCGCGGCGTAACCATTACCTCCGCTGCTACCACGTGCTTCTGGAACAAGGACGGTAAGGACTACCGCATCCAGATCATCGACACCCCGGGCCACGTTGACTTCACCGCCGAGGTCGAGCGCTGCCTGCGCGTCCTCGATGGCGCTGTCGCCGTCTTCGACGCCGTTGCCGGCGTCCAGCCCCAGTCTGAGACCGTTTGGCGTCAGGCTTCTACCTTCAACGTCCCCCGCATCGCCTTCATCAACAAGTATGACCGCGTGGGCGCTGACTTCTTCAACGCTATCGAGACCATGAAGGATCGTCTCGACGCTAACGCCGTGGCCGCTCAGGTCCCGATGGGCGCCGAGGACAACTTCTGGGGCGTCATCGACCTGGTCACCATGACCGCATGGGACTTCAAGGCCGACGAGAAGGGTATGACCTACCCCGAGCCGATGGACGAGATCCCGGCTGAGTTTGCCGACATCGCTGCCACCAAGCGCGAGGAGCTCCTTGACGCTGCTGCCAGCTTTGACGACGAGCTCATGGAGAAGATCCTCATGGAGGAGGACTTCACCGTCGAGGAGCTCAAGGCTGCTCTGCGCAAGGGCGTTCTGGCCAACGAGCTCAACCTCGTCTTCGTGGGTTCCGCCTACAAGAACAAGGGCGTTCAGGAGCTGCTCGACGCTGTCGTCGACTACCTGCCCAGCCCGCTCGACGTTGAGGCCGTCACCGGTACCGATCCGGACACCGGCGAGGAGATTCAGCGTCATCCTTCCTTCGACGAGCCCTTCTCCGGCCTGGTCTTCAAGATCATGACCGACCCGTTCGTCGGTAAGCTCACCTACGTCCGCGTTTACTCCGGCCGCGCCGAGTCCGGCTCCTACGTTGTCAACGCTTCCAACGGTCAGCGCGAGCGCCTCGGCCGCATCCTCGAGATGAACGCCGCCGAGCGTATCGACCGTGACGACGCTGCCGCCGGCGACATCGTCGCTTGCGTCGGCTTCAAGAACTCCACCACCGGTGACACCCTTTGCGCCGAGGGCAAGGAGATCGTCCTCGAGAAGATCGAGTTCGCTAAGCCCGTTATTGACGTTGCCATCGAGCCCAAGACCAAGGCCGAGCAGGACAAGATGTCCCTGGCTCTGACCAAGCTCGCCGAGGAGGACCCGACCTTCCAGGTGTCCACCAACCACGAGACCGGCCAGACCATCATCGCCGGCATGGGCGAGCTGCACCTCGAGATCATCGTCGACCGTCTGCTCCGCGAGTTCAAGGTTGACGCTAACGTCGGTAAGCCCCAGGTTGCCTACCGCGAGACCGCCGGTCACGACGTCGAGAAGGCTGAGGGCAAGTTCGTCCGTCAGTCCGGCGGTCGCGGTCAGTACGGCCACGCCGTCATCAAGCTCGAGAAGATGGAGGAGGGCTTCGGCTACGAGTTCGTCAACGCTATCGTCGGCGGCGTCGTGCCCAAGGAGTACATCCCGTCCATCGACAAGGGCATCCAGGAGGCCCTGAACACCGGTGTTATCGCCGGCTTCCCGGTCCTCGACGTTAAGGTCACCCTGTTCGACGGTTCTTACCACGAGGTCGACTCCTCCGAGGCCGCCTTTAAGATCGCCGGTTCCATGGCTATCAAGGACGCCCTCAAGAAGTCCGATCCGCAGCTGCTCGAGCCGATCATGGCTGTCGAGGTCGAGACCCCCGAGCAGTACATGGGCGACGTTATGGGCAACCTCTCCGGTCGCCGCGGCAAGATCGAGGGCATGGAGGATCGCAAGAACAGCAAGCTCATCCGTGCCAAGGTGCCGCTGGGCGAGATGTTCGGTTACGCTACCGACCTTCGCTCCCAGACCCAGGGCCGTGCATCCTACACGATGCAGTTCGACTCTTATGAGCCCGCGCCCAAGTCCATCGTGGACGAGGTCATGAGCAAGAACGCCTAAGTTCGAGCTCCCTGTTACGTAATCCTGCGAGAACATCTCTCGCACTCTTTGGAGGTTTAAGTTGGCTACCCAGAAGATCCGCATTCGCCTCAAGGGCTATGATCACGAGGTCGTCGATCAGTCCGCGAAGCTCATCGTCGAGACCGCTCAGAAGACCGGCGCTCGCGTTTCCGGTCCTGTCCCCCTGCCCACCGAGCGCAACCTGTACACGGTTATCCGCTCGCCGCACGTGAACAAGGACTCCCGTGAGCAGTTCGAGATGCGCACCCACAAGCGCCTCATCGACATCCTCGACCCCACCTCGGGCACCGTTGATTCGCTTATGCGTCTCGACCTCCCCGCTGGCGTCGACATCGACATCAAGCTCTAAGCGATATCGCTCATAGCTTAAAGGGCCCCGCTGCCGTTACGGTAGCGGGGCCCTTTTGTTTTGCATGATGGGTTTGGATCGCCGGGTAAGGCTGCCGAGCGGCTGGCTGTGGCGACCTACTCACTCAAGGGGCGCAATGACGCTTCCTCAAAATGGAAGGATCGCAAGCCGTCTTCTGTTTCGATGCACGCACGACCAAAGCCATCGACCGTTTTAAAGATGCCTCGCGCCAGCTCGTCACCGGCAGGGGAGCGGGCGATAACGTGCTTTCCAATCCAATTGAGGTGAGCGACATATTCGCCGTGGACGGGCGCGAGCGGTCCGGTGTTTTCTTCCATGGCGTTGAGGCGTTCTGCCCAGGCATCTATAGCGTCTATAACTGCGTGATAGACCTCATCGAGGAGCATGTCGACAGCTGGAACGTTCTCGTTAAGGTCCGAGAGACCGATTGCCGGCAGGCCGCCATCGGGCACCTCTTGGGGCGCATAGTTCACATTGACACCAATGCCACAGACGGCGAAAGGTTTGCCTTCGTTATCGCGTGCGGCCTCGACCAGAATGCCGCCGAGTTTGCGTCCACGCGCGACCAGGTCGTTGGGCCATTTGAGGCCAATCTCGTTTGCAAGACCCTGTTTTTCGAGCGCCTCGAGCACCGCTAGGCCGCTGACGGCAGCAAGACCAGAGTACTTCGCAGGATTAACGCATGGACGCAGGACAATCGAAAGCAATAGGTTGCCGGCGGTTGAATCCCACTTGTGGCCGCGCCGGCCGCGTCCTGCTGTCTGAGCCCGGGCGGCAAGTCCTGTGCCGTGCGGCGCTCCCTGTTTTCCTGCTTCGAGCAGGTCATCGTTGGTCGATCCGGTTACGTCGACTATCGTTAATTTGGCATCCATAACGGCTGCTACCTCCTTAATGAATAAGTGAATAACGCAATGGTGTCGAGAGATAGACACAATGTGAAGCCTGTGTCGCATTTGGGCAATTTAATGTTAACACGTCAACAACGACTGAAATGCGCTATCCTCTCATGGTCGATGTAAACACGTCAACAACTCAAAGGAGGTTAGTGATGGGTTTCACGATTCTTGGAACGGGCTCGGCGCTTCCTAAGCGCAGTGTTTCCAATGACGAGCTGTCCGAGTTCCTCGATACCTCGGATGAGTGGATTTTTACCCGCACAGGTATCAAGAGCCGCCACGTCTGCACCACCGAGTCACTTGATGACCTTGCCGTAGCGGCGAGCGAGCGGGCACTCCAGGTGTCCGGAATCGACGCGAGCCAGTTGGATTTGATCGTCTGCTCGACGACGACGGGTGACCATCTTGTTCCCGCTGAGGCGTGTGCCGTTGCTGAGCGACTAGGCGCGACGTGCCCTGCCTTCGATGTCTCGGCGGCCTGCGCCGGCTTCGTATTTGCGCTCGATGTTGCCGAGGGCTATATCGCCCGAGGACGAGCCAAGCATGTGCTTGTCGTTGCCGCCGAGCAGATGACGCGCGCGCTCGACTGGACCGACCGCGCCACCTGCGTGCTCTTTGGCGATGGGGCAGGCGCCGCGGTGATTGAGGCCGGGGGAGACAGCCCCCTTGCCGTTGAGCTTTCGACGGCGCCCGACGTCGAGACGTTGCGCGTTCCCGGACTGGTCGGCACCTCGCCGTTTAAGGCCTCCGTAGATAGCGAGAGCGTGCTGTCCATGAATGGCCGCCGTGTGTTCAAGTTCGGCGTCAACGCCATCTGTGACACGGTTCATAAGCTTGCGAGCGATGCGGGCATTTCGGTCGAAGACATCGACCATTTTGTATTCCATCAGGCTAACGAACGAATCCTGAGCCAGGCAGTCAAGCGCCTCGGCGTGCCAGGCGAGCGCGTGGTTCGAACGCTGCGCGAGACCGGCAATATTTCGAGCGCCTGCATTCCCTTTGCGCTTGATCGGCTGGCGCGCACCAACGCACTGAATGCGGGCGACACCATCGCCCTCGTTGGATTTGGCGCCGGCCTGGATATAGGTGGCTATCTGCTTCGTTGGAAGTAGTCGCACATAGGAAATAAAAACGCCCCTAGGGCACAAACAAAGGAGAACTACCATGGCAGATCAGAAGACCTTCGAGCGCGTTTGCGATGTTATCCGCGAGACCGCCGGTCTTGACGACGTCGAGATGAAGCCCGAGTCCACGCTCGAGGAGATCGGCCTCGACAGCCTGGGCACCGTCGAGATCCTCGTCGCCGTCGAGGATGAGTTTGGCATCCAGCTCGATACCGAGGAGAACCCCAAGACGGTCGGCGAGTTCGCCGATACGGTCGAGGCGGCATTGGAGAAGTAGTGATGCTCAAGTCTCCTCTCTGCGATCTACTCGGCATCGAAAAGCCCGTGTTCCAGGGCGGTATGGCCTGGATTGCCGACGCCTCGCTGGCATCTGCCGTGTCCGAGGCGGGCGGCTTAGGGATTATCGCGGCCATGAACGCCGACGCTAACTGGCTGCGCGACCAGATTCACGAGCTGCGCGCCAGGACGGATAAGCCCTTTGGCGTCAACGTTATGCTCATGAGCCCGTTTGCCGACGAGGTCGCGCGGGTCGTGATTGACGAGCGGGTGCCGGTCGTCGTGACGGGTGCCGGCAATCCCACCAAGTACATGAAGGCGTGGAACGAGGCGGGCATCAAGGTCATCCCGGTTGTTGCCTCGGTGGCGCTGGCGCGTCTCGTGGCGCGTCGCGGAGCCACTGCCGTGGTTGCCGAGGGCACCGAATCAGGCGGCCATATTGGCGAGACCTCGACGATGGCATTGGTGCCGCAGGTTGTCGATGCGGTCGATATTCCCGTGGTTGCGGCTGGCGGTATCGCTGATGGCCGCGGCGTGGCGGCCGCCTTTATGCTGGGCGCCGCCGGCGTGCAGGTGGGTACGCGCTTTCTGATCGCAGATGAGTGCACCGTATCGGAGCAGTACAAGGAGATGGTCCTGAAGGCCAACGACACCTCGACGCGTGCGACCGGCCGCTCGACGGGACACCCGGTGCGTGCCCTCAAGAGCCCCTTCACCAACGCCTACGCCAAGAGCGAGGCGGCGGGCGTAAGCGTCGAGGAGCTCGGGGCCATGGGCACGGGCGCCCTTCGCAAGGCCGCCAAGGACGGCAATTACGAAGAGGGCTCGTTTTTGTGTGGACAGATTGCCGGCATGGTCAACGAGCGCCAAAGCGCACGTGAAATCGTTGACGACCTGGTCGATGGCGCCGAGCACGTCCTGAAGGGTGCGTGCGCATGGGTGGCGTAGCGTTTCTGTTTGCCGGCCAGGGCGCCCAGCACCCCGCGATGGGCGTCGACCTGATCGAGGCATCGCCGGCGGCCGCCGAGGTGTTCGCCATTGCCGACGAGGTGCGCCCGGGGACCAGTGAGCAGTGCCGAAGCGCCTCCAAGGAGGAGCTCTCGCAGACCGAGAACACGCAGCCGTGCGTGTTCGTTCACGATCTGGCAGCGGCTGCCGCCCTGCGTGAGCGCGGCGTGGTACCTGCCGCCTGTGCGGGTTTTTCGCTTGGCGAGGTCGCCGCGCTCACCTTTGCGGGGGCGTTCGATACGCGAGCGGGCTTTGAGCTCGTGTGCGAGCGCGCGGCGCTGATGGCCGCGGCTGCCGAGCGCCATCCGGGCGGCATGCGCGCCGTCATCAAGCTCGATGCGGCGCAAGTCGAGAACCTGGCAAAACAGGCCGGCGAGGACTGCTGGCCGGTCAACTACAACAGTCCGCAGCAGACGGTTGTTGCCGGACCGCCCGAGGCGCTGCAGGAGCTCGACGTCCTAGTAAAAGAGGCTGGCGGCCGCGCTATGAAAGTCGCGGTGTCGGGCGCATTTCATAGCCCCTATATGGCCGAGGCGACTGAGGGGCTGGCGACGTATATCCAAGCCGGCCACGCGCCGTCACCGCTGCTGATTCCGGTCATGGCAAACATGACGGCGGCGCCCTATCCGGCGGACCCGCGAGCGGCATCGGATGTCTTGGCCAATCAGGTGAGTCATGCCGTTCGTTGGGTCGACACGCTGCATGCTCTGCAGAATCAGGGCATCGACACGTTTATTGAGGTCGGCCCTGGCAAAACGCTGTCGGGCCTGGCCAAGCGTACGCTGAGCGACGTTCGCGTGTATTCGTGCGAAACGGCCGAGCAGGTCGCAGCTATTGCCGACGAGCTCGCATAGTCCACAGGGCTGTAACCCGAAAGGAATGACATGGGCAACTTGAACAACGGCGCGCTCGAGCGCAACGACTCACGTCGCGTGGCACTGGTCACGGGCGGCTCGCGGGGTATCGGCCGCGCCTGCGCTGTCGGTCTGGCGGAGGACGGCTTTGATATCGCCGTCGTCTATGCCGGCAGCGTCGATGCGGCGCGCAAGACGTGCGAAGCCTGTGAGGCGGTTGGCGCCACGGCACGCGCATATCAATGCGACGTGGCCGATCCCGCTGCTGTCAACGCGTGCGTGGAAGCGGTCCTCAACGACTTTGGTTCCATTTGGGCGCTCGTCAACAACGCCGGCATCACCCGCGATGGCCTGCTCATGCGCATGGGCGATGACGCATTCGATCGCGTGCTCGATGTCAATCTCAAGGGAACATTCAATATGACGCGCGCGCTCACCAAGACCTTTATGCGCCAGCGCGGCGGTTGCGTCGTCAACATGAGCTCGGTCGTGGGCCTGATGGGCAATGCCGGGCAAGCCAACTATGCTGCTTCCAAGGCGGGCGTGATAGGGCTTACCAAGGCGGTGGCGCGCGAGCTTGCGCCTCGTGGCGTACGAGCGAACGCGGTCGCTCCCGGGTTTGTCGAGACAGATATGACGGCAAAGCTCTCGGAGAAGGTGCGTACGGCAACCGAGGAACAGATTCCCCTTAAGCGCATGGCACGTCCCGAGGAAGTGGCCGGCGTGGTGCGCTTTTTAGCGAGCGATGCGGCTGCTTACATTACGGGCGAGGTCGTGCGCGTCGACGGCGGAATGGCGATGTAGAAACCAGGGCCGAAGAACGGCTTGGATGAGGAGACCATGATGGAACAGAGAGTTGCAATCACCGGCATCGGTGCCGTATCGCCGCTCGGCAATACCGCGCTTGCCACCTGGGCGGCCATGTGCGCCGGGACCTGTGGCATCGGCCCGATCACGCACTTCGATACCGATGCGTTTACCGCCAAGGTGGCGGCCGAAGTCAAGGGCTTTGACGGCAACGAGTACTTTGGCAAGCGCGACGCCAAGCATCTGGACCCCTGCGTTCAGTTTGCGCTGGTGGCTTCGGACGAGGCAATGCACGATGCGGGCTTTGATGCCGAAGGCGCCATCGATCGCGAGCGCCTGGGCGTTTACGTGGGGTCGGGCGTGGGCGGCATGCAGACGCTCGTCGACAACGTCCATACGATTGCCGACCGTGGGCCCCGCCGCGCATCGCCTTACATGATCGCGATGATGATCCCCAACATGGCATCGGGCAATATCGCAATCCGTCACAAGGCAAAGGGACCGACCCTGCCAGTCGTGACTGCGTGCGCGACCTCGGCCCATGCGGTGGGCGAGGCGTTCCGTGCTATTAAGCACGGCTATGCCGACGCGATCCTCGCGGGCGGTGCCGAGGCGGCCATTATCCCCGATGCTGTTGCAGGCTTTACGTCCTGCCGCGCATTGACCACCAACCCCGATCCCGCGACGGCCTGCCGCCCGTTCGATGCAGACCGCGACGGCTTTGTGATGGGCGAGGGCGCTTGCGTGCTGGTACTCGAGAGCATGGAGCATGCGCAGGCGCGCGGTGCGCACATTTATGCCGAGGTCGTGGGCTACGGCAACACCGATGATGCCTATCACATTACGAGTCCCGACCCCGATGCCGCCGGCATTGCCCGTGCGATATCGCTGGCGGTAGCCGAGGGCGACGTCAAGCCTTCCGAGGGTCTCTACATCAACGCCCACGGCACCTCGACCAAGCTCAACGATTCGTCCGAGACGACAGGCATTAAGCGGGCGCTCGGCGAGGACGCGGCACGCGCCGCACACGTCTCGTCGACCAAGTCGATGACCGGGCACATGATCGGTGCCACGGGTGCCATCGAGGTCATGGCCTGTGCCATGGCGCTCGAGCAGGGCGTGGTGCCCCCGACCATTAACTACCACACGCCCGATCCCGCCTGCGATCTTGATTACACGCCTAATCGAGCGGTTCGCGCCGACCTTACCTGGGCGCTTTCGACCAACCTGGGCTTTGGCGGGCACAACGCCGCCATCGCGCTGCGTAGATATACGAGGAGCTAGAGCATGGATTCCAAAAGACTTGCCGAGATAGCCGATGTGATGGAGGACCGCGGCCTTACGCGCGTACGTGTTGAGGAGCCCGATGGCACCGCGGTCGAACTCGAGCGCGCGAGTGCCGCGCAGCCGGTTGCCGTGCCCATGCCTATGCCGGGTGCCGTGGCCGCTCAAGTTGCAGCTCCCACAGTCGCGCCTGCCGCACCGGAACCCGCCACGCAGACACCTGCCGCCGCGCCGGAGCCCAAGGGCACCGAGGTGACTGCTCCCATGGTGGGCGTCTTCTATGCTGCCCCTGCGCCGGGCGACGAGCCATTTGTGCGCGTGGGCTCCAAGGTCAAGGCCGGCGAGACCCTCTGCATCATCGAGGCCATGAAGGTTCTCAACGAGGTGACGGCCGAGGCAGACGGTGAGGTGCTCGAGATCTGCGTGGCCGACGGCGACCTCGTGGAGTTTGGCAGCTGCCTCATGAGGATCGGATAGGTGATATCCATGAACAAAGAAGAGCTCAAGAAGCTATTACCGCATCGCGAACCGATGCTTTTGCTCGACGAAGCCGAGCTAGTGGGCGACGAGGCCCACGGCAAGATCACGATTACGGGTGACGAGTACTTTTTGCAGGGGCATTTTCCGGGAAACCCGGTAGTCCCCGGCGTGATTCAGTGCGAGATGCTCGCCCAAAACTGTTGCATGCTGCTGATGGGCGACGAGGAGGCGCGCGGCGCGACGCCGTTCTATACGAGCCTCGATAAGGTGCGCTTTAAGCGCCCGGTGCGCCCGGGCGACACGGTTGATCTGGTGTGCACCATCACGCGTGCGCGCGGGCCGTTCCGCTTTGCGACGGGTACTGCGAGCGTCAACGGTGAGGTTTGCTGCCGCGCCGATATGTCTTTTGCACTCATGCACGAAAGTTAAGGAAGGCTTCATGTTCGACAAAGTGCTCATCGCCAACCGCGGAGAAGTCGCGGTCCGTGTTATCCGCGCGTGCCGCGATATGGGCATCAAGACCGTCGCCGTTTATTCCACGGCCGATGCGGACGCGCTGCACGTGCAGCTTGCCGACGAGGCGTATTGCATCGGCGGCCCGCGTCTTGCCGAGAGCTACCTCAACGACGATGCCGTGCTCACCTGTGCCGTGAAGTCGGGGGCAAAGGCGATCCATCCTGGCTACGGTTTCTTTTCCGAGAAGGCGAGCTTCGTGCGCGACTGCGACAAGTTCGGTCTGGCGTTTGTCGGTCCTTCGGCCGAGGTGATCGACAGCATGGGCGACAAGGACGCCGCACGCCGAACGGCCGCTGCTGCGGGCGTGCCCATCGTGCCGGGCTGCGATTTGCTCAAAAGCCCCGAGGAAGCAACGGCCGAGGCCGAGCGCATCGGCTGCCCCGTGCTTATTAAGGCGCGCGCGGGCGGCGGCGGTCGCGGTATTCGCAAGGTCGAGCGCGTGGAAGATGCGGCAAAGGCGTTCATCGAGGCGCGTGCCGAGGGTGAGGCCGTTTTTGGCGACGGCGAGTGCTACATGGAGAAGTTCGTTGCGCCGGCGCATCACGTTGAGGTACAGATTATGGCCGATAAGCAGGGCCATGTGTTTTCGCTCGGCGAGCGCGAGTGCTCGGTGCAGCGCCGCAACCAAAAGCTGATCGAGGAGAGCCCCGCGCCGTGCCTCGACGGACGCGATGATATTCGTGCCCGTATGCACAAGGCCGCGCGCGACCTGGCTCGTGCCGTTGGCTATGAGGGCGCTGGCACCATCGAGTTTTTGTACTCAGATGACGGCAATTTCTACTTTATGGAAATGAACACGCGCTTGCAGGTGGAGCATCCGGTTACGGAGTTTGTGACCGATACCGACCTGGTTAAGTGGCAGCTGCGCGTGGCTGCCGGCCAGCCTCTGCCCTTTGAGCAGGAGGACGTACCGGTCCGCAACCACGCCATGGAGTGCCGCATCAATGCCGAAACGCCGGACTTTCTACCGTCATGTGGAACGGTCACCGCGTTGCGTGTGCCGGGTGGTCCGCGCGTGCGCTGGGATTCCGCCATGTTTACCGGAGCGAAAGTTCCGCCGTACTACGACTCCATGCTCGGCAAGCTCATCGTGTGCGCGCCCACGCGTGACGGTGCCATTCGCAAGATGCGCTCGGCCCTGGGCGAGCTCGTGATTGAGGGCGTGAGCGAAAATAGCGAGCTTCAGCTCGACGTGCTGGCAAACGACGAGTTTTTGTCGGGCATGTATCACACCGATCTGATGGGGCATCTCTATGCTGATGAATAGAAAAGCGAAGACGGTCAATGTCCTTGAGGGGCCGATAACCGAGTCGGGCGCCGAGTTCCCCGCGCGCCACGTGTTTGTCAAATGCCCGGAGTGCCGCCGTGTGATCGATGAGGCGCGCCTGCACGACAACCTCGAGGTCTGCCCTCGTTGCGGCAAACACTTTCGCGTGAGCGGTCGCGCGCGCATGCGCATGACGGTCGACGCGGGTACCTTTGAGGAATGGGATGCCAATCTGGCGTCGAAGGACTTCCTCTCGTTTCCCGGTTATGCCGACAAGCTTAAGAGCGCGGGCGAGCGTTCGGGCGAGCGAGATGCCGTTGTGTGCGGCAGGGGCAAAATCCGCGGTTGCGATACGGCACTCTTCTTTATGGATGCCAACTTTATGATGGGCTCGATGGGCTCCGCAGTGGGCGAAAAGATCTGTCGCACATTTGAGCGTGCGACCGAGCTGGGATTGCCAGTTGTCGGCTTTACCGTTTCGGGCGGCGCGCGCATGCAAGAGGGCGTGACCTCGCTTATGCAGATGGCCAAGATTTCTGCGGCGGTTAGGCGCCACAGCGAGGCGGGCGGCCTGTATATCACGGTGCTCACCGACCCCACGACCGGAGGCGTAACCGCGAGCTTTGCCATGGAGGGCGACATTATCCTGGCCGAGCCCGATGCCCTGACGGCATTTGCCGGCCCGCGCGTGATCGAGCAGAACATGCACAAGCGTCTGCCCAAGGGATTCCAGCGTTCCGAGTTTTTGCTGGAGCACGGCTTTTGCGATGCCGTTGTTCCGCGTGGTGAGATTGCGCTCACGATAGGCGAGCTGCTGGCGCTGCACGAAGGGCACGCGCCCGGCCTGGGGGCACCGCATGAGATCGTGCATACGGGTCGTCGCGGCAAAAAGCTGGGACACTTGTTTAAGCGCTCGGCCGCACCAAAAAGCGCGCTCGAAATCGTCAAACAGACTCGCTCGGCGAACCGCGCCACGGCAGGCGAGATGATCTCGTTGGGTCTCGACGGATTCGTAGAGCTGCACGGCGACCGCTACTTTGGCGACGATGCTGCCGTGGTGGGCGGCATCGGCTGGAAAGACGGGCGACCCGTGACGCTTATCGCCATCGAGCGCGGTACCACGACCAAAGAGCGCATGCGTCGCAACTTTGGCATGGCGCATCCTGAGGGCTACCGCAAGGCGCGGCGCCTAATGCGCCAGGCCGAAAAGTTTGGTCGACCGGTTCTGTGCCTGGTCGATACTTCGGGCGCGTTTTGCGGCATCGGTGCCGAGGAGCGCGGTCAGGGCGAGGCGATTGCCCAGAATCTCATGGAGATGAGCGGCCTTAAGACGCCGATTGTCTCGGTGGTGACAGGCGAGGGCGGCTCTGGTGGCGCACTGGCACTGTCCGTGGCCGACCGCATCCTGATGCTCTCAAGCTCGGCCTATTCGGTCGTGAGCCCCGAGGCCTGTGCGTCGATCCTGTGGAAGGATACCGAGCGCGCGAATGAGGCCGCTGAGGCGCTTAAGCTCACGGCCCCCGATCTGTTGGCGCTCGGCATCATCGACGGCATTGTCGACGATAGGGGCCTGTCGCATGAGGAGATCGCCGGTGTCGTCATGTCCTCGGCATTTGATGCCTTTGATACGCTTGGGCAGCTCGACGACGCGACCCTCACAAACCTCCGCTACGAAAAGTACCGCGCAATCGGTCAGTACCGCACGATGTGACAAAGGGACAGCCCGCATGTCACATTGGGAAAGGCGTTCCATGTCACAAGTTTCTAACACCTCGTTTACAACGACGGTTTCATCAAACGCCATGGCCGTGGTGGACTATCTGTCCAAAAGCATGATGTCGGCGCTGCCGTTTATTGTCTGCGCGGCGTTGTTCCGCACCGCCGCCGTCATTATGGGCGAAGGCATGCTGGGCCTGTGGTCTGCCGATTCCGAAATCTATCGCCTGTTCTACAGTTGGCTCTATAACGCCGGCTATTACTTTTTGCCCATCTATCTTGGTTGGGCCGCTGCCCGCCAGCTCGGTTGCTCGGAGCAGCTGGGCATGATGCTGGGCGGCGTATTGATTGTGCCCGATCTGCTTAAGCTCGTTGATGCCGCATCGACGACGGGGGCATCGATGACTTTCGTGTATGGTCTACTTCCCGCGCCGGTCAACGATTACACGACGACTGTTATTCCGGTTCTCATCTCGGTGCCCGTGCTATGGCAGGTGGAGCGTTTCTTTAAGCGCACTATCCCTCAGGCTGTGGCGTTTTCTTTTGTACCGTTTGCAACCATGCTTGTCATGGTTCCGGTGTCGCTGTGTGTTACGGCGCCGGCAGGCAGCTATCTGGGCATGCTGTTGGGACAGTTTATGTTTATGCTTGGCAATTCCGGTGGCATGGTGTCGCTGCTCACGCTCATGGGGCTTGCCGCGGGCTGGGAGTTTCTTAAGATCGCGGGTGTCAGCAACGTTGTCCTATCGCTCGCCTATGCGCAGTTTATGAGTGTGGGAACGGATTCGTGCATCCTGATCGCCGCGACGATGGCAACGTTCGCCGTTTGGGGCATGCCCTTTGGCGCGTCGCTCCGCGTTGTGGATAAGGACGAGAAGGCGCTCATGCTGGGCTATTCGATCTCGGGCGTGCTTGGCGGCGTAAGCGAGCCGGCGCTGTACGGCTGCGGCTTTAAATATGGCAGGTGTCTGACATGCATGGCCATTGGCGGCGCCGTCGGAGGCCTTGTTGCGGCCGTGGGCCACGTTACGGCCTATACCATCGGCATGACGAATGTCCTTATGGTCATTGGCTTTGCCACGGGCGGCATTTCGAACCTGCTGTGGTGCTGCGCTGCCGGTGGCACGGCATTTGCGGTGTCTGCGGCGCTGAGCTACTGCTTTGGCGTGGTGCCGGCGAGGGGGCGGGCGGCAGAAGACGAAGTCGATTCGCCCGAAACAGTGGCGAGCGCTGCTGAAGCAAGCGTATAAACCTGTGCGACAAAAGGACGATTCCTTTGTCATGTTCCAAGGTCGTGGCCCGTGTGGGTTGCGGCCTTTTTGTATCTGTGGGGCAAAGTGGCTACACTACAATCCGTTTGAGCAATAGATATATAGGTAGTACCGTGGGGGCGGATATAGATGGTCGAGTGGATTGTTAAGCGTGCGCAGGGCGACCGTGCACGCGTGGGTACGTTGACGGGCATGGTGTGTATTCTCGCCAATGTGGCACTATGCGCTGCGAAGGGTGCAATTGGCGTGCTGTCGGGTTCGGTTTCGATCGTGGCAGATGCCATGAACAACCTGTCCGATGCCAGCTCGAATATCGTGAGCGTGCTGGGCTTTAAGCTGGCGACCAAGCCGGCCGACCCCGAGCATCCTTACGGACATGGCCGCTACGAGTATCTCTCGGGTCTGGTCGTGGCGGCGCTCGTGCTGCTGATTGGCGTTGAGCTGGTGAAGTCCTCGGTTGAGCGCATCATCCACCCCGAACCTGTCGAGTTCTCGCTTGCCCTGGTGGCAGTCTTGGTGCTTTCGATGATTGTTAAGCTCTGGATGGCGGCCCTCAACCAAAAGCTCGGCGATCGCATTGAGTCCGAGACGCTGCATGCGACCGCTCAGGACTCAAAGAACGATGTCCTAGCTACGGGTGCTGTGCTGGCGTGCGCAATTGTTTCGCAGGTGACGCACATCAATCTTGACGCATGGGTCGGCCTTGCCGTTGGCGCCTATATCGGCTGGAGCGGCTTTGAGCTCATCCAGGATACGGTGAGCCCGCTTTTGGGCCAGGCACCCGATCCAAAGCTGGTCAAGCACATTCGAGACAAGATCATGAGCTACCCCGGCGTTTTGGGCGTTCACGATTTGATGGTTCACGACTACGGCCCGGGCAGGAAGTTCGCAAGCGCTCACGCCGAGATGGCAGCCGAGGCCAGCCCGCTGGAAAGTCACGACACGCTCGATAACATCGAGCAGTCGTTTAGGGTCGAAGACGGCATGATCGTCACGCTCCATTACGATCCCATCGTGACCGACGATCCAAAGGTGGCGAGCATGCGTCTGCGCATCAACGCTATGGCTCAAGAGATTGATAGCCGCCTCTCGATCCACGACCTACGCTGTGTTCCGGGCCCCACGCATACCAACGTAATCTTTGACTGCGTACGTCCCTCAGATTTGGGCATGGGAGCCGATGAGCTCAAAAACGCGTTGGCCCAGAGGGTCGAATCGGAATATCCCAAGTCGGTCGCCAAGATCACGATCGACGAGGACTATGTCGGCCATACCCACGAGTAGGGCTGTGCCGGCAAGGTAACTGAAGCAGAAGGGGAGAGCATGAAGAAGCTGTATCTACTCCGCCACGGTCAGACGGAATTTAACGTTAAAAAGCTGGTCCAGGGCCGCTGCGATTCACCGCTGACCGACCTGGGCCGTCAGCAGGCACGGACGGCAGCCGCATGGCTCAAAGCCCACGGTGTCGTCCCGGATAAAGTGGCCTCTTCGCCCTTAGGCCGCGCCATGGACACAGCTCAGCTCGTCGCTACCGAACTCCTTGGCCCGGACGCAGCAGTCGAGCCCTGCGAAGGCATCATCGAGCGCAGCTACGGTACCTTCGAAGAAGGCCCCCACGACGCCCTGCCCACCGATGTCTGGGACCCGGGCGAGGACCTGGTCCCCTTCGGAGGAGAAGGAAGTCATGCCCTGCAGGAGCGCATGGTAGGCACCCTCACCAATCTCATGGGCGCCGAGGGCATCGAAACCCTCCTAGCAGTAAGCCACGGCAGCGCCAGCCGCCAATTCATCAAGGCCGCAGCCCCAGAAGGTTTCGAGCTCCCAACAAAACTCCCCAACTGCGCCATCATGATCTTCAATTTCGAAGAGGAAAAGTCGGGAGAAGAAGGCAACGCGCCCCAATCCAAGTTTATCTTGCAGCAAATCATCGATCCTCAACAAAGTAATTAGCTGAGCGAGCAGAGTTAAGCAGACATCAACGTGTCGTCTCCCGAGCACGGCGGAGGGCCGGAGAAATATATTAAGGTCATCGCGAGTTCCGCACGCAAAGGAGAGCACTTAATGTGCTCTCCGTCTTGCGCAGGACTGTAGAGCAGGGACCTTAATATATTTCTCCGGCCCTCCGCCGTGCCCAGGAGCCATCCACGCACTTTACCTGCGTAAACAATGTGAGTGAAATATGAATCTCGATGGATACGCCCGTAGCCGTGTATACTAAACAGCTGTGTGTAACCAGGGGAGTATTCTGGCTGGACAAAATGCCTGCTTAATAGGGTTGTCAGGTAGTCCGGGCGAAATACAAGGCTGGGGAGCACGTCGTGTAAGTAGTGGTCCTCTAGGGGCGTACGCTCGGTGGTGTACGCATTGTCCCAAGACCACGCGAGAGTTGGGATCATATCTTGATCAGCATGATTCTCGGCCGCAAGATTGGCATGACCCAGGTTTGGGACGAGGACGATAACGTCGTTCCCGTCACGGTCATCCAGGCTGGCCCCTGCGCTGTCTCGCAGGTTAAAACTCAGGCAACCGACGGCTATGACGCCGTCCAGATCGGTTTCGGCGACATCAAGGCCAAGAACGTGAACAAGCCCATGGCTGGTCACTTCGCCAAGGCTGGCGTCGAGCCTGTCCGCTTCCTTCGTGAGGTCCGCGTCGAGAACGGCGAGGAGCACAAGGTCGGCGAGGTCGTCACCGTCGCTGATTTCGCTGATGTCGAGAAGGTCGACGTCATCGGTACCTCCAAGGGTAAGGGCTTCCAGGGTCGCATCAAGCGCTGGGGTCAGCGCCGCGGTCCTATGACGCATGGTTCTCACTTCCAGCGTCACCCCGGTTCTATCGGTCAGTGCGCCTATCCTGCGCGCGTCCTCAAGGGCGTCAAGATGGCCGGTCACATGGGTAACGAGCGCGTTACCGTCAAGAACCTTTCCGTTGTCCGCATCGATGCCGAGCAGAACCTCATCTTGGTCAAGGGCGCTGTCCCGGGTGCCAAGAATGGTCTCGTCGCCATCCGTATGGCCTAAGGGCCCAGCCCATTTAGCCCAGCGTCATACCAAGGAGAACACTTAAATGGCAAAGTTTGAAGTAAAGAACAGCGAGGGCAAGAAGGTCGCCGAGGCCGAGCTCGCCGCTGAGGTGTACGGCATCGAGCCGAACATCCACGTTATGCACCACATCGTCAAGTGCCAGATGGCCTCTTGGCGTCAGGGCACCCAGTCCGCTAAGGGCCGCTCTGAGGTTTCCGGTGGCGGCAAGAAGCCTTGGCGTCAGAAGGGCACCGGCCGTGCCCGCCAGGGTTCCATCCGTGCTGCCCAGTGGCGTCACGGTGGCGTTGTCTTCGCCCCCAAGCCCCGTTCCTACGCTAAGCGTATGAACAACAAGGAGGTCAAGCTGGCTATGCGCTCCGCGCTGTCCGCCAAGCTGGCCGATGGCGAGCTCGTGCTCGTCGACGACTACGGCTTCGAGAAGCCTTCCACCAAGGCTGCCGTTGCCATGCTCAAGGCTCTTGGCCTTGAGGGCAAGCGTCTGACCATCATCGTTCGCGATGAGGACGTCAACGCCTACCTGTCGTTCCGCAATATTCCCAAGACGTTCATCATCACCGCTGACGAGGCCAACACCTACGATCTCGTCAACAACAACGCTGTGCTGATGCCCGCCGACATCGCCGCTCACTTCGGGGAGGTGCTTGCATAAATGACCGCCCACGAGATCATCATCCGTCCGATCGTGTCCGAGCGTTCCTTCTCCGGCATGGAGCAGAACAAGTACACGTTCGAGGTCGCCAAGGATGCTAACAAGTATCAGATCAAGGACGCTGTCGAGGAGATCTTCGGCGTCAAGGTCGTTCGCGTGAACACCTTGACGGTCAAGCCCAAGACCAAGCGCGTTCGCTATGTCGCCGGCAAGACCCGTTCTTGGAAGAAGGCCATCGTCACGCTGGCCGAGGGCGACACCATCGAGGTCTTTGGCAACCAGGCCTAAGACTCGCTGCTGTTGAGTGAGCTCATGCCTCCCAAATAGGGGAGGCGAGAGCTCAAGGTTTCGGGCGTATAAAATGGACACGCCCGGAACCGTGTATACGTCCGGTGTCATCGCACCCGAGGCAGAACCTCGAATCCCTGTCTGCGATGGCTAACGGATTCCTATTGAAAGGGATTGTAATGGCTGTAAAGCACCTTAAGCCGACCTCCGCTGGTAGGCGTTGGCAGACGATCTCCGACTTCTCCGAGATCACCTGCACCAAGCCCGAGAAGTCTCTTCTCGAGCCCCTGCCCAAGAAGGCCGGTCGTAACAACAACGGCCGCATCACCACCCGCCACCAGGGCGGCGGCGTGAAGCGTCGTTACCGCGTGATCGACTTCAAGCGCAACAAGGACGGCGTGCCCGCCAAGGTTGCCACGATCGAGTACGATCCGAACCGTTCCGCTCGCATCGCTCTGCTGCACTACGCTGACGGTGAGAAGCGCTACATCCTGGCCCCCAAGGGCCTCGAGGTCGGTCAGACCATCATGTCCGGTTCTGACGCCGACATCAAGCCGGGCAACGCTCTGCCCCTCGCCGACATCCCCGTCGGTACGCTCATCCACGCCGTCGAGTTCCAGCCGGGCAAGGGCGCTGCTATCGCCCGTTCCGCCGGTAACTCCTGCCAGCTGATGGGTAAGGAGGGCAAGTACGCTATCGTCCGTATGCCTTCCTCCGAGATGCGCCGCATCCTCGTTACCTGCCGCGCCACCGTCGGTGAGGTCGGCAACGCCGATCACGCCAACATCGTCATCGGCAAGGCCGGCCGTAAGCGTCACATGAACGTGCGCCCGACCGTCCGCGGTACCGTCATGAACCCTGTCGACCACCCGCACGGCGGTGGCGAGGGCAAGAACCACACCTCTGGTCGTCCCTCTGTTACCCCCTGGGGTAAGCCGACGAAGGGCCTTCGTACGCGCAAGAAGAAGAAGGTCTCGAACCAGCACATCATTCGTCGCCGTAAGAAGTAATTTCGGATACCGAGTTTTAGGAGAAAGCACTTATGAGCAGAAGTCTCAAAAAGGGCCCGTTCGTGGAGACTCGCCTTCTCTCGCGTATCACCGCGATGAACGAGGCTGGCAAGAAGGACGTCGTGAAGACCTGGTCCCGCGCGTCCACCATCTTCCCCGAGATGGTTGGTCACACCATCGCCGTCCACGACGGCCGCAAGCATGTGCCCGTGTATGTTACCGAGTCCATGGTTGGTCACAAGCTCGGCGAGTTCGCGCCGACTCGTACGTTCCGTGGCCACAAGGCCAAATAGGGGGTTAACCGTAAATGGCAACTAAGTCTATTGAAACTGAGGCCACCGAGGTTCGCGCCGTCGCTAAGTACGTGCGTGTTTCCCCCAGCAAGGCCCGCCTGGTGGTCGATCTGATCCGCCGCAAGCCTGTCGCTCAGGCCTTCGACATCCTCCACTTCTGCGACCGCGCCGTCGCCGTGGATGTCGAGAAGGTTCTCCGTTCCGCCGTCGCGAACGCCGAGAACAACAACGGTCTGCGTGCCGACAACCTGGTTGTCGCCGCTGCCTATGTTGACGAGGGTCCGACGCTTAAGCGCATCCGTCCCCGCGCCAAGGGTTCCGCTTCTCGCATTCTGAAGCGTACTTCCCACATCACCGTCGTCGTTGCTCCTCGAAAGGAGGCGTAAAGCTGTATGGGTCAGAAAGTCTACCCCACCGGCTTCCGTCTTGGCATCACCGAGAACTGGCGCTCCCGCTGGTTCGCAGAGAAGGATTACGCTAAGACCCTCGGTAACGATCTCGAGATCCGCAAGTACCTCGAGAAGCGTCTTTCCCGCGCAGCTGTCTCCCGCGTCGAGATCGAGCGCGCTGGCGACAAGGTGAAGGTTATCATCCTCACCGCTCGCCCCGGCGTTGTCATCGGTAAGAAGGGTGCCGAGATCGATACCCTCCGCACCGAGCTCGAGAAGGTCGCTGGCGTCTCCAAGGGCCAGCTCTCCGTCGACGTTGTCGAGATCAAGCGCCCCGAGCTCGACGCCAACCTCGTTGCTCAGTCTATCGCCGAGCAGCTCGAGGGCCGCGTTGCCTTCCGTCGCGCTATGCGCAAGGCTGTCCAGTCCGCCCGCAAGGCCGGCGCTAAGGGCATCCGTATCCAGTGCTCCGGTCGTCTCGGCGGTGCCGAGATGGGCCGTCGTGAGTGGTACCGCGAGGGTCGCGTGCCTCTGCACACCCTCCGTGCCAAGATCGACTACGGCACGGCTGTCGCCAGCACCACCATGGGCGCTTGCGGCGTGAAGGTCTGGATCTACCTGGGCGAGAAGCTCCCGGGCCAGCCTGTTCCCAACCCTGCACTCGAGGGCTCTTCCCGTCCTCGTCGTCGTAACTCCGAGAGGAGGGGTCAGTAGTGCTTGCCCCTAAGCGTATTCTTCACCGCAAGGTGCAGCGTGGCTCCATGAAGGGCCAGGCCAAGGGTAATACCGAGCTGCATTTCGGCGAGTTTGGTATCCAGGCTCTCGAGGCCCATTGGATCACCAACCGTCAGATCGAGGCCGCTCGTATTGCCATGACCCGCTACATGAAGCGTGGCGGTCGTGTCTACATCACGATCTTCCCCGATAAGCCCATCACCAAGAAGCCTGCCGAGACTCGCATGGGTTCTGGTAAGGGTAACCCCGAGGAGTGGGTGGCCGTCGTCAAGCCCGGCCGCATCATGTTCGAGGTCAAGGGCGTGCCCGAGGAGGTCGCTCGCGAGGCTCTGCGTCTTGCACAGCACAAGCTTCCCATCAAGACCAAGATTGTTGCTGCCAAGAACGCTGAGCAGCGCATCGAGAAGGAGATGGCTGAGGAGGCCGCTCTCGAGGCCAAGTGGGCTGCTGAGGACGCCGCCGCCGCCAAGGAGGAGAACTAATGAAGCCCGCAGAGATTCGTGAGCTCTCGGACGCTCAGCTCGTTGAGAAGCTGAAGGAAATGCGCGCCGAGCTCTTTAACCTTCGTTTCCAGATGGCCACCAGCCAGCTGGACAACACCGCTCGCGTCAACACCGTGAAGAAGGACATCGCTCGCGTCCTCACGGAGCAGCGCGCCCGCGAGATCGCAGCGGAGAAGTCCGCTGTCGCCGAGTAGGACCTAAGGAGAGAACATGACTGATTCGCGTAACTCGCGTAAGGTCCGTACGGGTGTCGTTACCTCCGTCTCCGGTGCCAAGACCATTGTTGTCACCATCACCGAGCGCAAGCGTCACCCCAAGTACGGCAAGATGATGACCAGCTCCAAGAAGCTGCACGCTCACGACGAGGAGTGCACGGCTGGCGTGGGCGATACCGTCCGCGTTATGGAGACCCGTCCTATGTCCAAGATGAAGCGTTGGCGCCTCATCGAGGTCGTCGAGCGCGCTAAATAAGCAGTCGCTCTTACGACTTGTACGTTTCCGAAGATGTGCGTATGCCTGGCTTGCATACCATGGGCCGTATAAAGGCTGCGCACCTCTCTTCGGTTCTTAGTTCGGAGGAACATCTACCATGATTCAGATGCAAACCATGCTGAACGTCGCCGACAACTCCGGCGCTCGCAAGATTCGCTGCATCAAGGTGCTTGGCGGTTCCAAGCGTCGTTATGCAGGCATCGGCGATGTGTTCATCGGTGCTGTCCAGGAGGCTACCCCTGGCGCCAACGTCAAGAAGAAGGACGTTGTCCGTTGCGTCGTCGTTCGCACCGTTAAGGAGATCCGCCGCAAGGATGGCTCCTACATTCGCTTTGATGAGAACGCCTGCGTTGTCATCAACAACGATGGTTCGCCCGTCGGCACCCGTATCTTCGGGCCCGTCGCTCGCGAGCTTCGTGACAAGAAGTACATGAAGATCGTCTCGCTCGCTCCCGAGACCCTGTAGTTAGGGGAGATATATGTATATCAAGAAGGGCGATAAGGTCCAGGTTCTCTCTGGTAAGGATCGCGGCAAGCAGGGCGTTGTCCTGCGTGCTCTCCCCGCCGAGAACAAGGTCGTTGTCGAGGGCGTTTCGGTCGTCAAGAAGGCCGTCAAGCCCAACGCTGCCAACCAGCAGGGCGGCATCGTTTCGCAGGAGGCTCCCATCGACGCCTCCAACGTCAATCTCGTCTGCCCCGAGTGCGGTAAGGTTACCCGCGTCGGTCACGAGAAGGACGGCAAGAACAAGCTGCGCGTCTGCAAGAAGTGCGGCCACAAGTTCTAAGCTGCCCGCAACAGTTAAGTTGCTAGCAAAGGCCCGGATGCCACGGCACCCGGGCCTTTTTCTATCCCCACTCGATGGCTTCGGTTCTGCCGTCCCGTCATTCCGGTTGCATCCAGTTTTCGGTGCCGTCTCGAATCGAGTGCCGCCAGGTGACACCCTGTCGCGTTTCGTCGGCTTCGGGGACAAAAGTCGGGACAACTCCAAAAACTATTTTCGAACTCAGGGCTTTGAGTTTTTGTTTTTTGTCCCAAAGGGCGCGGCGGGATGCCTTTGGAGGCTCGATAGCGCCGAAAACGCCCGTTTTGAAACTTAAATGCCTTTTCGCGTGCAAGCCGCCAGCTGCAATAGGAAGTGAATCAACGCAGGTGGCTTTCAAGCAGTTTGCAAAACTGCAGGTCGCAGGTCTTCATTGCCAGTAGGAGAAATGAGTAGTCTCAGGTGGCTTGCCCATGAGTTGACGAACGGGATTTGAGATTACGCTGACGTCCGGAAACGCTTCGAGCACGGCGTTACGTTTTTGGGGTTTGGGCGTAGCCCCTGCACCCGCGAGCGCGGGCCTTAAGCCCGCCGAGAGGATGACGCGTCGAAAACGAAGGGGAAAGAGAGAAGGGGCCGTCCCTATCATTCAGGTTGCGACCGAAGAAGACAAGGAGACCCCCTGAGCCTGAATGATGCCCCACAGACCGCGTCCGACCGAGCTCAAGCCGAGCTTTTCCTGACGTCCGCCTTCGCGAAGATGATGGCTGGATTGGCTATGGATTGGCAACACTTATTTGGACGATTCCGGGAGGGACGGCCCCGCCTCCCTGAACTCGACCGGCGACATGTAGCCCAGCGTCGAGTGGATCCTGAAGTTGTTGTACCAGTGCACGTAATCCAAGAGCTTGGCTCGGAGCTCGCGCGTCCCTCCTCGGTCCTTCGGAGTGGCCGACGATCTCCCCGTTGCAGAGGTCGACGAGCAGGCAGACGTAGTTCCACGACGCCCCGACGCGCACGCAGGCCAAGTCGCTGCATATATGGGTGCACGGCGCCCTGCCGCCGAAGCCGCGCGCGACGACGTTCGACACGTCGGCCTCGTTGACCGCCCCGGGGTGCACCTTGAACCTCTTCCTGCCGTATGCGCCGGCCAGGCCGTTCTCCCTCATGATGCGGCAGACGCGGCGCCGGCTGACGGTAACGCCCGACCTCCCGGGCGACGCCTTGATCTTGCGCGATCCGTTCCGGCCCTTGCTGGCGGCGTGCGCCGCCGCGGCCGCCGTCGCCCCCGACATTAAGGTCCTCAAGGGCCGCGTCGTCTCCGGCGACCAGTTCGTCTCGCCCGCGGAACAGAAGGAGCGAATCCTCGCGGCCTTCGGCGACCTGTGCTGCGAGATGGAGGGCTGCACCATCGCGCAGGCCTCCTATCTCAACGGCGTGCCCCTCGTCGTCGTGCGCGCCATCAGCGACAAGCCCTGCGCCGAGGGCCGGGTCGTCGACTACAACACCTTCGAGAAGAAGGCCGCCTGCGACTGCGCCCGCATCGCCGCGCGCATGGTTAAGCTTTAGGCCCGGCGCGCCGGGGCCCTTTCCAAAGCGAAGTGTCGAGCCGAAGTGTTGAGCGTCGGCCCTGAATGTTCAATGGCCGTTGTTTTCTGCCCCTCAAGTGGTGGACTTTTCCTCGGAGCTGTTGATTCCCCCACGCGCCCCCTTCCGTTCTCTGTTCTCCCCTTATACTCCTTGTACGAGGAGGTAAGAAGTCATGGACAAGACCACACAGGACAGCTTGGCAAAGAAACCCGTCGACATGAGGGACAGGATTCTCGAGCATCTCGAGGCCCTCACCTCTGCCGTCTCGCTCGACGACCTTGCCCGTCTGTCCACCTCCGACATCGCCGAGACGCTCATCATCTCCAGGAGCCTGGCGAGCCAGTACCTCAACGACCTTGTTCGCGCCGGTCTTGTGGTTAAGGTGGCGGGCAGGCCTGTCCGTTATTTTCATCGCCGCGCGTTCCAGAAGCGTTTTCAGGTAAAGCTCTCTGCAAGCGAGTATGCCTCGCTCGCCGACCTCATCCAGGCGACGGGAATCGCCGATCACCGCGACTTCGCGCGTGCCGTGGGCTTCGACATGAGCCTCAGCTCCGTTGTCGAGCAGTGCAAGGCTGCGGTTCAGTACCCTCCGTTTGGCCTGCCCATCCTCTTGAGCGGCGGCGTGGGTGTCGGTAAGTCTTTCCTTTCTCGCCTTGTGTACGAGTACGGCAAGAACCAGGGCTTGCTGTCCCGCGACTCCTCCTATGTGCGCATCGACTGCGCCGGGGTCCCGGACGCCGCCTCGTTCAACGGGCTTCTTGACGAGTCGATCGCGAAAGCGCGCGGGGGTGTGGTCTTTGTCAACGGCATCGAGGCACTCTCTCCCTCTGCGATGGAGCACTGCCTTGCGACGGCCCTCGGGCTCGATGCCTCCCAGGATGCGCCGCGCGCTCGCCTCGTTCTTTCGACGACGCTTTCCGCCGATGACCTGAAGGTTTCCTCGGCCTACAGCAAAATGCCCATCTGTGCCCGCGTCCCCTCACTCAAGGAGCGGACCCCCGAGGAGCGCGAGGATCTCATCTTGAGCTTCCTGCGCAGCGAGGGGTGCCGAATCGGTTCTGATGTGAAGATCAGCCGCGGCGCATACCGTTGCCTCGTGAACGCGGACTTTTCCGATAACATCGCCGGCTTGCGCGCCTGCGTGACGAACTGCTGTGCCAAAGCGTTCCTCAATCGCGAGGGCGACTACGTCGTCGTTCGCCCGTATCTTCTTCCCAGCGGGCTCCTCTCCTCCGCGCAGATCGATCAACAGCCCGACGATGGCGTTCTGATCGACGCGTCTCTGGATGCCGCCGAGAGCACAGGGCCGGTCGAGCAGGCGCTCGATGCCCTGTGCTCCCTCGATGAGCGATTCTGCGCCGGGGAGCTCTCTGTCTCCGAGCTTGTCTCGCAAGCTGTCTCCGCTGTGCGCGGCGTTGAGGATCACTTGATCTTCGACCACGGCGTCGCCTCCTCGAGGTCGCGCGCCTTCGAGCGCGTCGTGGGCGCGGTCCTTGCCGACGCAGGCTCTTCTTATGGCATCGAGCTTTCGAGGAAGGTCGCTTTTCTACTGGCCCAGGAGATTTGCCTGCAGTTGTGGCCGGGTATCGGCCTGGCTAAGCGAAAGTCTGCCTGTGCGGAGCAAATCTCCCATCTCCTCGGTGCCGTGACCTCCGAATTGCCGTTTGCCTCGAGTGTCTCCGATCAGGTCGCCGCAGACGTGGAAGGGGCGCTGGGAATCTCGCTCGATCACTTCACGAAGACGCTTCTGACGCTGTGCGTCGCATCGGAGTCTCGCGATGCGAAGGCCCTTCGGACGCTCTGCGTCATCTTGTCCCACGGCTACTCAACGGCGACGAGCATCGCCGACGCGGCGAACCGTATGCTCGGCATGCATGTGTACGAGGCTGTCGACATGCCCTACGACCAGCAGCTGAAGGACATCGTCGGTCCGCTCCAGCGCCTCGTCGACCGCCATTCCTACTGCACCGGGGTCGTGTTCCTCGTCGACATGGGCTCCTTGGAGGAGGCCTATAAGGCCCTCGAGAACGTTACCGACTCCACTATCGGCGTGGTGAACAACGTCTCTACCGGTCTTGCGCTCGAGATCGGGGTCGGGCTGCTCGGCGGCAAGTCCATCGCCGAGGTTCTTGGCGATGCGACCGCCGCGTGCGTGACGCACTGCAAGGTGATCGAGCGCGTCAACCGTGAGGACGCCATCGTCTTCTGCTCCGAGTCCGGGGTCGACGCCGCGGAGAGGATACGCCAGCTCGTCTCGCAGAGCCTCCCGCGCACCATAGGCGCGCGCCTGCTCACGAGGCCCTTCAAGCAGCTCGTCGCGAACGGGTCGAACGACGCCGTTTTCTCCGAGCACCGCGTCTGCGCCGTCATCGGCACGGGAGACCCCGGGGTCGCCTCCGTCCCCTTCGTCGCCCTCGAGGACATCATGTCGACGGCGTCCGCCTCTAAGGTTGATGCCGTGTTCGGCAGGTGGCTTGACGCTTCCGAGCTCTCTTCTTTCCACGAGAAGCTGCTCTCGAACATGACGCTGCAGAACGTCATCCGCTCCATCACCATCCTCGACCCGGAGCGGCTATTCCATGAGATCGAGAGCGCCGTGCACGAGCTTCAGCGCAGGACAGGCGAGAAGATCGGCAGCAACGCCATCATTGGGCTCTACGTTCACCTCTGCTGTCTCGTCGAGCGCCTTGTTACCAGAAACCCCATTGAGACCTACGTTGGCCAGGACCGCTTCGAGGAGGAACGCGCCGATTTCATCGAGTCCTTCAGGCAGAGCTTCTCGAGCATCTCGACGCGCTATCGCGTAGAGGTTCCCGTAAGCGAGATCGCATATGTCTTCGACTACATAAGCGTGAGCGCCGCCCCGGCGCGAGAAGAGCGCCTCGGCTCCTCGGACCTCCTGCTCGACGAGTGACCTTCCCCGCGCCGCCGCAAGCTGACCGCGCGTCCTCAATAATCCGATAACCCCTTGCCCGGCGCGAATCCGGATAGCGCCGAGGCGGTACCGAACGTAAAACTTCATTTGATAGGAGCAAACATGAGTGTTGTTATGGCACGAATCGACAATCGCCTGCTTCACGGCATCATCGTGACGCAGTGGGCCCCGGTGTCGGGCGCGACCCGAGTCATGGTCATCGACGACAAGGTCGCCGGCGACGAGGTCCTGAAGTCCACCATGAGGATGGCGCGCCCCGCGGGCATGGCCGTTTCGATCATCTCCGAGCAGACCGCGCTCAAGAACTTCGCCGCGGGCAAGTACGACCGCGAGAAGGTCTTCGTCATCGCCAAGGAGCCCGAGACGATGCTTCGCCTGGTCGAGTCGGGCGTCGAGCTCCCGTCGCTGGTCGTCGGCGGCTCGCTCGTCAAGGAGGACGGCATCCAGCTCACCCAGCGCGCCTACGCCTCCGCCGAGAACGTCCAGAGCTACAAGGCGCTCATCGCCCGTGGCGTCAAGGTGACGGCCCAGTTCGTGCCCGCCGACAAGCCCGTCTCCGTCGCAGACCTCATCTAAGGGGGAAATATGGTCAACTTCACTATCCTGCAGGTCGTCCTTTTGACCCTGCTGGCCTTCATCAAGCACGTGGACTACTACGGCATCCCGATGATCTTCGTCAATTACGCCGTTTTCTGGGGCCTCATCACCGGAGTCGTCATGGGCGACTGGAAGACCGGCCTTGTCATCGGCGGCACCATTCAGCTCATGCAGCTCGGCGTCGCGGGCTTCGGCGGCTCCTCCATTCCCGACTACGGCACGATGGCCATCATCGCCACCGCCTACGGCGTGACCCTGGGCTCCGACACGGGCCTCGCCATCGGCCTGCCGGTCGGCATGCTCGGCATCCAGCTCGACGTCGTCGCCAAGATCCTCAACGGCTTTGTCGTCGAGAAGTCCCAGAAGTTCTGCAACGAGGGTAAGTTCAATCAGATGAACGCCATCCTGTGGGTCTGCCCCGCGCTCTTCGGCCTGTGCGCCGCCCTGCCCGTCTTTGTCTCCGTGACGCTCGGCCAGCCCGCCGTCAACTGGCTCCTCGAGGTCATGCCCCAGTGGTTCCTCTCCGGCCTCACCCTCGCCGGCAAGATGCTCCCGGCCGTCGGTATCGCCATGCTGCTCCGCTACATGCCAACCGCCAAGTACTTCCAGTACCTGCTCGCCGGCTTCTTCCTCTCGGCCTTCCTGAACGTGCCCATCATCGGCGCCGCCATCGTCGGCGTTGCCCTCGCGATTGCGTTCTACCAGCGTGCCGAGAGGGACACCGAGCTCGCCGCCCACGCTTCCGCAGACGCCTTCATCGGAGAGGATGAGTAACCATGGAAAACGAGAACATCACCGCCGTCGCTGAGGGCAAGCCCTCCGGCTACAAGGTCACCAAGAAGGACCTGCGCAACGCGAACTGGCGCTGGCTCATGAGCGTGTGCACCTTCAACTACCAGACCCAGCAGGGCGCCTCAGTCGCCTACGCCCTCTCGCCGGTCCTGAGGAAGATCTACACGAACGACGAGGACTATAAGCAGGCGCTCAACAACCACTTCCGCTACTACAACACCCAGCCTTGGCTCGCCGCCATCATCCTTGGCGCCTGCGTGGCCATGGAGGAGCGCGACGGCCTAGCGGCGGCGGACGCCGTCCAAGACCTGAAGATCGGCACCATGGGACCGCTCGCCGGCGTCGGCGACTCCCTGCTCATGACCATGATCCCGACCATCATGGGCTCCATCGCCGCCTACATGGCCATCGAGGGCAACCCCGTGGGAGCCGGCATCTGGTTCGCGCTCATCCTGGCCATCTTCTGGGTCCGCATGCACGCCCTCGAGTTCGGCTACAAGCAGGGCGTGAAGCTCGTCACCGACTTCAGCGAGAAGCTTCCCAACCTCACTGCCGCTGCCTCCGTGCTCGGCCTCACCGTGGTCGGCTGCCTCATCGCCTCGGTCATCGGCGTCACCTGCCCGATTAGCTTCAGCTTCGGCGACGTCGCGATGGAGATTCAGCCGCTGCTCGACAAGATCCTGCCTGCCATGATCCCCGCCGCCATCACGGGAAGCGCGTATTACCTTCTTACCAAGAAGAACGCGAGCATGACGGCCCTCATCCTCGTGGTGATCGTCCTCGCGATGGTCGCCTCCGCCGCCGGCATCCTCGCCTAGCTTCGACCCAAGAGATTGGTGAATCAATGAGAAAGATAGTTGTGGCGAGCCATTCCCTTCTCGCCCAGGGCTTCAAGGACACCCTCGAGTTCCTTACGGGTAAGGGCGACGCCGTCAACGCCGTGTGCGCCTACGTGAACGACAACGGCGAGGGGCTCGACGCGGCGGTCGAGGCGGCTCTTTCGGGCACTGACGAGGTCGTCGTCCTCACCGACGCGTACGGCGGCAGCGTGAACCAGCGCTTTTCCCGCTTCGCCTCCGACCGGATCCACGTGATCGCGGGTGTCAACCTCCCGCTCGCCATGACGGTCGCGCTCGCGCGCCCCGACGAGAAACTCGACTTCGACGCCCTCGTCAACGAGGCGCGCCAGCAGATCATCTACGTGAACGGTGCCAGTTCCGCCGAGTGCGACGACGACGAATAGAGGAGGTCGACGATGAGAGAGTTCCTTAAGGACGTGTGGATGCACGGCGGTGAGGAAAGCCGCGCCATCACCCCCGAGAACATCACGGGCGAGAAGGGCCGCGCCGCCATGTCGGCCAGCCACCTCGGCGTCGGCCGCAAGGGCTCGTGCTGCGTGCCCCTTGAGTCCGGCGAGACCATCACGCTCGCGGACATCAAGGGCCCCGGCATCATCCGCCACATCTGGATGACCGTCCCCGACAAGACCGCCGCCGGCAGCTTCGTCATGCGTGACCTCGTGCTGCGCTTCTACTGGGACGACGAGGAGACCCCCTCGGTCGAGTGCCCTGTCGGCGACTTCTTCTGCAACGGCTTCGGTGAGCGCGCCATCGTCAACTCGATGCCCATCTGCGTGAACCCGACGGGCGGCATGAACTGCTACTTCGAGATGCCCTTCAGGAAGCACGCCAAGGTCACGCTTACGAGCGAGCACCCCGGGTTCATTAAGTACATCTTCTACACGTTCAACTACGCGCTCACCGACGTGCCGGACGACGCCATGTACTTCCACGCCCGCTTTAACCGCGAGCGCAGCACCCGCAGGGGCGTCGACTACACCGTGCTCGACGGCGTGCGCGGCAAGGGCTACTACGTCGGCACCTACATGGCCCTGTGCGCCCTGGAGCGCTATTGGTGGGGCGAGGGTGAGATGAAGTTCTTCCTCGACGGCGACGAGGAGTTCCCCACGGTCACCTCGACGGGAGCCGAGGACTACTTCGGCGGTGCCTGGGCCTTCCTCGACAGGCCGCCCCACGCGCTGCCCGAGGCGCAGTGCTTCAACACGCTGTTCGCCGGCTACCCGTACCGCTCGACGCGCGACGCCACGCGCGACCGCTTCAGCGCGGGCAAGCCGAACCCGAACCCGATGCTCGCGACCAACGACGACGCGCTTCCCAGGCACGGCCTCTACAGGTGGCACCTTCCCGACCCGATCTCGTTCAAGGAGGACCTGCGCGTGACGTTCCAGGACCTCGGCAACGACGACATCAAGCTCTACGAGCGCGAGGACGACATCTCCACCGTCGCCTACTGGTACCAAAGCGAGCCGCACGCCGTGCTCGCCCCGTTTGCCGCAAGGCAGGACCGCGTGCCCAGGTAGGGTCGCCTCGAAACAAGCCAACGTTATGGGCACCCGCGGTTGACCATGACCGCGGGCGTCCCTTTGCAAGGAGGATCACATGAGCGAAAAGCAAATGAGGCTCGGCGCCCTCGAGGCCGGCGGGACCAAGATGGTCTGTGCCGTGGTGTCCGGCGACGGCGAGGTCCTCGACCGTATGGAGACCCCGACGCTTACGCCCGCCGAGACCGTCCCGCAGATGATCGAGTGGTTCACCGCCCGCGATGTGGACGCGTTGGGCATCGGCGCCTTCGGCCCGACCTGCGTCGACCCCAACGACGAGCGCTACGGCTCCATCCTCCAGACGCCCAAGCTCGCGTGGCGAGGCCATGGTCTTCGCGCCGCGTTCGCCGACGCCCTCGGGATTCCGGTGGCCTACGACACGGACGTGAACGTTGCCTGCCTCGGCGAAGTGGTCTTCGGCTGCTGCAAGGGGCTCGAGGACGCCGTCTACGTGACCATCGGCACCGGCGTGGGCGCGGGCGTCATGTGCGCGGGCAGGCTCCTTCACGGCATGCTGCACCCCGAGGCCGGCCACATGCTGGTAAGGACCCGTCCCACCGAGGAGGGACGCTGCGTCTGCCCGAGCCATGCGAGCTGTCTCGAGGGCCTCGCCTCCGGCCCCGCCATCGCCGCGCGCTGGGGAAAGCCCGCGGCCGAGCTCGCGGACAACGATGAGGTGTGGGCGCTCGAAGGGGATTATCTGGGGCAGATGTGCGCGAACCTCGTGCTCATGTACTCGCCTCGCCGCATCGTCCTCGGCGGCGGCGTGATGCACCAGGAGCGGCTCTACGGCATCGTCCGCAAGAAGACCCTCGAATATCTGGGTGGCTACATCCAGACCGCCGAGCTTAAGGACATGGAGAGCTACATCTGCGCCCCGGGCTGCGGCGGCGACCAAGGAATCCTCGGCGCGGCCGAGCTGGCAAGAAGGGCGCTCGCGTAACTTGCGCTCTCTCCGCCATACAACGCGTTAAGAAAAGACGAGCGCTTCTTGCCAATTGAGCGGCAAGAAGTGCTCGTCTTTTGCATTTGTTTTTGGGGCAGGACGCCCCGCCTCCGCTAGAGTCCCTGGACCGCCACACCCACGAGGTTTGGACCGGTGTGGACAAGAAGCGCGGGGCTGATGTCGGAGCGGACGACCTCCACCGCGTTGGCCACGCGCTCGCACAGGGCCTGCTCCATGCGGTCGTAGAGGTCGGCGTGGGCCGAGGTGCAGCTCACGGCAAAGCGCACCTTGGGGTGCTTCTCGACGATGGCGGCGATGAGCTTGACCTCGGTGCGATGCGGTACTTGCACAGCCATTTCGTGTGCGCGAGGCTGTTGGCTTTCTGGGCCACAGCAATCACCTTCCCCTTAGTATGATGGCCTGAACAATCCTCATGCTAGGGGGAAGGTTTTTGTCGCGTAGCGGAAATTGGCCTCCACCCGCTGAGCGGGTGGCTTTCTATGCCGCGCGTGCCGCACGGCACGGACTAAAGTCCATGAATAAAACGAGGAAGGCCACGTCCGGCCTCCCTCGCAAAGAGTCTCTGATTGCTCCCACTCATTGGGGACAGACTTAAATGAGTGCTCTTGAAATGCCGGCGCCTGGGGACGTTCTTTTTCTGTCTGCAGTTTGGGACGGTCCTTAGAGCTGCAGCGCGCCATGAGCGACGAGGCGAAGCGGATCATCCTGTCTTTCGAGTTCTAAGCAGAATTCCCCGTCTCTGAGTAATGATTAGTGCGCATTTGTGCGTATTTGCGTGCGTAGGATTGCGTGGCCATGCGTGTATAAGCGCCATCTGCGGCTGTATTATGACCATTTGGCGGTTATATACGCAAAAGTACGCACATACGCGCTAATTTGTGCGAATATAGAGACGGCAGAAATGTTAGACGCTCCATGACCCAGGAGGCACATATGGCAGATTCCAAGCAGGTTCCACTCGACGCCGCGGCAGCCGCCAAAGCAGCATTCGCTTCGGTCCAGGACAAGCCGTTCCCTGAGGACATCTTTACGGCTCCCGAGCTCCGTTGGGCTGTGATCGGTTGCGGCGTTATTGCCAACCAGATGGCCCAATCTCTCGCTCTTGCCGGCCGCAAGCTTGCGGGTGTCGCCAACCGCACGCTGCCCAAGGCTCAAGCTTTTGCCGAGCGGTATGGTGTCGAGAAGGTGTATGAGACGGTTGAGGACCTCTACGCCGATCCGGACATCGATGCCGTCTATATCACCACGCCGCACAACACGCATATTACCTATCTGCGTGCCGCGCTGGCCGCCGGCAAGCATGTGCTCTGCGAGAAGGCCATTACCCTCAACTCCGCCGAGCTCGACGAGGCTCGTGCCATCGCCGACGAGCACAACGTGGTCCTTATGGATGCCACCACGGTGCTCCACATGCCGCTGTATCAGGAGCTGCGCCGTCGCATGGATGCGGGCGACTTTGGCCGCATGAACCTCGCCCAGCTCAACTTTGGCAGCTATAAGGAGTACGGCGACCTGACTAACCGCTTCTACAACCGTAGTCTTGCCGGCGGCGCCATGCTCGATATCGGCGTGTATGCCCTGTCCGTCATGCGCCTGTTTATGGCCAGCCAACCCGCCGAGGTCGTTTCGCTGGGCAACACCTGCGAGACTGGCGTTGACGTCGCGGGTGGCATTGTCTGCCGTAATGCCGAGCAACAGCTGGGCATCGTGAGCCTTACGCTCCACTCCAAGCAGCCCAAACGCTCGGTCATCAGCTTCGATAAGTGCTATATCGAGGTCAACGAGTATCCGCGTGCAGACCATGCAACCATCGTGTGGACTGCGGACGGTCACCGTGAGGAGGTCCACGCTGGCACCGAGGCCTACGCGCTGTGCTACGAGATGGCCGACCTGGAGAAGGCCGTTGCCGGCGATGATTCGAAGCGCGAGCTTCTGGGCTATGCTTCCGATGTTATGGAGCTGATGACCAAGCTCCGCGCCGATTGGGGAGTCGTGTACCCCGAGGAGGAGTAAGCGATGCTTGCGGAAGATAGGCTCAACGCGATCGTGTCGATGGTGCAGCAGACCGGCTCGGTTACCGTGCCGGAGCTTGCCGAGGCCCTGGGCGTGACACCGTCCACCATTCGCCGTGACTTGCAAACGCTCGACCGCGCGCACCGTATCGCCAAGGTGCACGGAGGCGCGACGAGTCTGGAGCGCGCGCACGTGACGCGCGACCTGACGATCAGCGAGCGCAGTGATCTCCATAACGATGACAAGGAGCGCATCTGCGCCCGCGCCGCGGCCCTGGTGGAGCCCGATAGCTTTGTGTATATCGATTCGGGCTCCACGACCCTCAAGCTCATCGAGCATCTTCCGCATCTCGACGGCGTCACCTATGTGACCGATTCTGTGCTCCATGCTCAGCATCTCGCTTTGCGCGGCATGCGTACCGTGGTGCTGGGCGGCGAGCTCAAACCCGAGACCGAGGCGCTCGTTGGCCCCGATGCCTTGGCAACTCTAGACCGCTATAACTTCAACTGCGGCTTTTGGGGTTCCAACGGCATTGCCGCCGAGCAGGGCTTTACGACGCCCGATATCGAGGAGGCACAGGTCAAGCGCATCTCGATGCGCCATACGGCCAAACGCTTCGTAATCTCGGATGCCAGCAAATTTGGCATGGTGGCGCCCGTCAAGTTCGCGGACTTCCGCGACGCAACGATTATTACCGCAGGCGAGGTCCCAGCCAAGTACCGGGCAATGGACAACGTCGTCACGGTCTAACAAACAAACGGGTAACAAGGCAAAACCATCATAAAGGTGCCTGTTCCCATTGTGGTGGTTTAGGGCTCCCAGGGGCAAGGGGCTTCGATGTGGATGTGCTCGCCGGTTACGGGATGCGTGAAGGACACGCTGTGGGCGTGGAGCATCAGGCCGCAGGGACGCGGCGTGCCGTACAGGTCGTCGCCTACCAGGGGATGACGCTCGCTCGCCAGATGCACACGGATTTGGTGTTTGCGGCCGGTGAGCAGCTCGACATCGATATACGAGCGCGTGGGCAGGTCACGACGGCTCTTAAGACGCTTGAGTACCTTCACGCGCGTTTGAGACGGCTTGCCGCTGGCGCCGACGCGCATCTTTCGACTGTCGTGTCGGTCGCGGGCGATGGGCTTGTCGATGAGCTTTTCGTTCCAGTCGATTTTGCCCTCGGCGAGCGCCAGATAGTGCTTTTCGAACGCGCGGTCGATGACCATCTGGTCAAAGGCGGGTTGCGTCTGCTTGTCGAGCGAGAACAGGACCACGCCGGTGGTGTCACGGTCCAGGCGATTGAGCGGTTGCATGTCGGTCGCGGCAAAGCCGTCGCCCATCGCCAGCAGCAGGTCACTGGCGTAGTCGGTGAGCGTGCGCTCGCCGGTGCCGTCGCCGTGGACGATCATGCCGGCAGGCTTGTCGATGGCCATGAGCCAGGCGTCGCAGTAGAGGACTTGAGGTTCTTCGTTCACGTGTAAGCCTTTCGGTTAGCTGATTCCCACAAACATGCAGCCCGAGGTCGCCCCGCGTAGGCGGGCGGCAGGCTTGCGGCCGGTCTGCGCTGCTTCGACGGCACGACGGACGCGGGCGACGGCACGGCCCACCTCATCCGTCTCGAGCAGCGTGCCGTCCACCATAAGACGACGGACGCCAGAATCGAGCAGCTGAGGAACCTGCGGCGTGAGGTCGATGGGATAGGCATCGTACAGGCGAGAGCGGCCGTGGATGTCGGTGCGGACGGGCATGACCTTTCCGTCGATATTCTTGAGCGAGAGCTTGCGGGCACGCAGGCGGCAGTTGGCACAATCGTGGATGCAGCCGTTGGCAACCTGCAGAATGCAATGCTCGCTTGTCATGACGCGCGGGCGGCCAAAGACGGTGATGCCCAGAGCCGCGGGCGCGGCGGCGCCGAGCGAGACAATCTCGTCGAGCGTGATCTCGGGCGAGAGCCAAAACGCACCGGCTCCGCACTCGGCAAGCGCTTCCATGCAGGGCGTGTTGTGAACCGGCAGGCAAGAGCGAATCTCGGCCGTGGCGCCAACCTGGGCGGCCAGGGCAAGCTCGGAGATATTGCCGACGGCGACGGTGGCCCCGGCATTGATCCAGGGATCGACGCGTACGTGGTCGACGGCGCGGCAGACCTCGTCGAGTACGGGCACGATACCCTGCTCAAATGCATCGGCAGGGGAGATACCGGCGGCCTCGAGCGCGTCGGTGGTCATATAGATGCGCGCGGCGCCCTCGGCACGAGCTGCCTCGGCGGCTTCGAGCGTGGTGACGGCGGCGCAGATCTGCGGCCCGTCGCGGTAATGCTCGGGCATGGCGCGCGTACATTTGTCGAGTACCGGCAACTCGAGCGTCTTCGCGCGCTCCTCGTACGGCGCCAGAATGGCCTCCTCCAATGCCTTACAGGCGGCGGCGCGCACCTTGTGCACGGCGGAGAAGCCCATACCGCAGCCGGCGTCGAGCGAAACGTCAAAGCTCGCTGCCTCAAAGGGCGAGGAGCCCATGCGGCCCACATGCTCAACCAGGTCTGCCGCCTCGACGGCGCGGGTCTTGGCGGCCTCGACGGTGAAGCCCGTGGCGGTGGCGGTGAGCGCGGGGTTGTCACAGCAGGTGAGTGTAACGGTAAACGGCTCGCCCAGGCGCGCCACGACGGACACATCAACAGCTCGGCGGCGCAGTACATCGCGCTTGAGTGCGGCGCCGGCGGCGTCGATGGCGCGCTGACTGCGAATCACGCGGACGCGGCAGCCCTCGGGCATGCTGCGGGGCACGCGACATTCGATGATGTCGCCCGCGGCGGCATCATCGGCGGCAATGGTGGTCAGGAACTGGTCGAACTCATCGTCGTGGCGAAGCTCCAGCAGGTCGCCCTTGCCCACGGGCTCAAACAACTCAATGCGGGCGATGGCGGCGCGGCGACGGCGGTCGTCGGGCTTGAGGCCGCGCACATCGCGGTTGGCCGGGCGGCTGCCCAGCACCGTGCCCACGATCTGGCCGCGGTTGTTGGAACGCTCATAGCTCATCATCTCGTCGCCCGAGGTGCCGTCCTGATAGGCGTGCGTAAAGTCGCGGTTGAAGCAGCGCTTGAGCTGGCGCTGGCGGGCAGCTTCCTCGTCCTTGGCAACGGTGGCTCCGGATAGCATGTCGTCAATTTCGTGACGATACACATCAACGATGGAGTACACGTAATCGGGCGCCTTCATGCGGCCCTCGAGCTTGAGCGACGCGGCGCCGGCGTCATACAGACGGCGAACAAGCTGTGAGGTGTTGGTGTCACGCGGGCATAGCGCACGCTCGCGGCCGGCGGGGGAGAGCGTGCGGCCGTTCTCGTCGATCAGCTCGTAGGGCAGGCGGCAGGGCTGGGCGCACATGCCGCGGTTGGCCGATCGTCCCGCCATGGCAAAGCTCGAAAGCAGGCACAGGCCCGAGTAGCAAAAGCAGATGGCGCCATGGCTAAAGACCTCAAGGTCCACATCGGGCGCGGCATCGTGGATGGCGGCAATCTCGTCGATGGAAAGCTCGCGCGAGAGAGTCACGCGGTCGGCGCCCTGCTCGCGGCACCAAAGAGTTCCGCGGTCGTCGTGGATGTTTGCTTGGGTTGAGATGTGCGTCTCGATGCCGGGCATCGTGCGCTTGACCTCAAAGAACAGGCCCCAGTCCTGGATGATAAAGGCGTCGGCGCCCAACGTGGAGCAGCGGTGGATGAGTTGCAACGCATCGCCCATCTCGGACTGCTTGATGACGATGTTGACCGTGACGTAGACGCGCGAGCCGGCCAGATGCGCGGCGCGGCAGGCCTGCTCAAAGGCCTCGTCGGTAAAGTTGGTGGCCTTGCGGCGGGCGTTGAAGCTGCCCATGCCGCAGTAGATGGCGTCTGCCCCGGCGGCGAGTGCGGCGGCAAAGGGCTCGGGCCCTCCGGCGGGCGCCAAAAGCTCGGGTCTGCGGTTGGTGGTTCGACTGGCGGTTGCGGTCATATCCTGCCTTTCAAAATGCTCAGATAATCAAAAGTATAGTGGTGCCGTCGCGGCAGGCGATGCCCGTGCTCTAAGCGGGATAAAGTCTTCAGCAGCTTGGACTGGCTGCTTCACATGAGAACCGTTCAGCGGTCCGGGGAAACCGTTGGGCGATAAAATATTCTCGCAACGTGATAATAATCTTGCATCGCGCGGAAACCTTGAGTACTATCCCAATCAAGCGCGGTGTTCAGACCGAACTGTGCCTCCCGGTGTGAACGCCGCGCTCCCGTTCCCTTTTACTTGTAAGGAGAAAAACATGAGCAAGACCGTCGTGTCTTCCGATAACGCACCCGCAGCCATCGGCCCGTATTCCCCTGGTATCCAGACCGGCAACATGGTGTTCCTGTCCGGCCAGCTGGGCATCGATCCCGCAACTGGCAAGATGCCCGAGGGCGTCGAGGCCCAGGCCAAGCAGTCCCTTGCTAACGTCGAGGCCCTGCTGACCGCTGCCGGCGCCACCTTTGCCGATGTCGTCAAGACCACAGTCTACCTGGCTGACATTGCCGACTTCGCCGCCGTGAACGAGATCTACGCCTCCAAGTTCGAGGCCCCGTTCCCCGCGCGCAGCGCTTTCCAGGTTGCCGCTCTTCCGGCTGGCGGTCTGGTCGAGATCGAGGTCGTCGCCGCTCTCTAAGGCGTTGACCACAACTAAACATGACATGCAAAAAGACCCTGCAGCGCGTGTGAGCTGCAGGGTCTTTTGTCAGGTGACGAATCGCTTGTGGAGCCGCGCTCCATTTTGCTCGTTAGCCCTCCTTGCGGACTTTTTGCAGGTAGCGGTACACGCTGGGCTCCGAGATGCCCAGCGCGGTGGCGGCGCAGGCCACGGCGCCCTTGAGCATGAACACCCCGTTGCCGTTGAGGTGGCGAATGGCGTCCACGCGGTCGCTCTGACCAAGCGACGCTACATCCAGCCCGCGCGCGCTCAGCAACTCGGCAATGCTGCGGTCGATGAGCTCCTGGGTGGACTCCGAAAGGCTTTCGACCTCGATAGGGGCGGGCTCCGTGCGCGTCGGCGCTGCGTCGAAGTACGCCATGAGCTGCTGCGCCATGGCGTTGATGGAGCGTACGGTCGAGAGGTCGGTGTTGACGCAGAGCATACCGACGATCTCGTCATTTTCGCGGATAAAGAACGTCGCGGACTCCAACGTCTTGCCACCGGCACCGCGCCCCTCGTAGCCCGTAATAAACGGCAGGTCGCGATACTTGGGGTCGTGCATGATCTTGAGCGCCAGATCGGTGGCGGGACCGCCGACCTTGCGGCCGCTCACGATGCCGTTGCGAATATCGACGATGGCGTGGTCGGGATCCGAGAAATCGTGCAGGACGATCTCGCTGTTCTTACCGAGTATCTGCTCCAGGAAATCGACCATCGGCAAAAAGCGACGTACGGTCTCGTTCACGGGCAACTCCTTTGGGTGAAATCGGAAGGTTCATAACAATTTTTTCTCATGGTAACACGCTACTCTTCATCTCGTATATCCGCAGGTACATTGCGTAATACAGACGAACGGTAGGAATTTGGCGGTAAACGGTTGACCAAAAGAAAAGTTAGATGTTATTTTGACCAGACACTTTCCTGACCTGCGGAAATGCATTATCTCAGCTGAAGAATAGTCTGATAACAAAAAATTATTATTGAGAATGAGAATCATCTTTAATACGATATGCAACGAAGGCACAACCTCAACCCCGCACTGCGTCACAATAGAGCGTTAGATGCGAAACAACTATTTCGAGGATTGGTGGTCAAATGACCCAGGAGACGGTTACGAACGGCACTGAAGCCCTGTTCACTCGTGAAGGCATGCCTCCCGTTAAGGAAATGATCCCGTGTGCCCTTCAGCACGTACTGGCTTCGTTTGCCGGTATCATCACCCCGGCTGTCATCATGGCCGGCGTCTACGGCTTTAATAGCCAGCAGAGCACCGACATCATTCAGGTTGCGCTCATTCTTTCGGCAATCGACACGGCCCTTCAGGCCTTCGCTCCCTTCCGCCGCATCGGCGGCGGCCTGCCCATCGTCATGGGCGTCTCGTTCGCGTTCCTGCCGGCCCTGCAGGCCATGGGTGCCTCGGGCTTTAGCTTTGGTGCGCTGCTGGGCGGCGAGATTGTCGGCGGTGCCGTCGCGGTCCTCTTTGGTCTGGCCTACAGCAAGATTAAGTGGCTGTTCCCGCCCGTCGTGACCGGTACGGTCATCTTCTCCATCGGCGTTTCGCTGTATCCCACGGCCGTCAAGTATATGGCCGGCGGTATGGGTACGCCGCTGTGGGGCACCCCGCAGGCCTGGTGCGTCGCTCTTATCACCTTCGCCGTGGTCTTTGCGCTCGCCAACTTTGGCAAGGGCACGCTCAAGCTGGGATCCGTGTTCTTTGGCATGATCGTTGGCATGATCGTCTCCATCCCCTTTGGCATGATCGACTTCTCAAGCGTCGCCACCGCTCAGGTCTTCGCCCTTCCCAAGCTCATGCCCTATGCGCTCGAGTTTGATCCCGAGGTCTGCATTACCCTCGCCGTCGTGTTCCCCATGGTTGCCATCCAGGTTATCGGCGACGTCTCCGCCGCCTGCCTGGGCTCCATCGACCGTATGCCCACCGAGCGCGAGCTCTCCGGCGCTATCGTGTCCCAGGGCCTCACCTCTATGGTCGGCGGCCTGCTGGGCGGTCTTCCCACCAGCGCCCTTGGCCAGAACGTGGGCATCATCTGCTCCAACAAGGTCGTCAACAAGTGGGTCTTTGTGATCATCGCGGCCGTCTTTGCCATCGCCGGTCTGTTCCCGCAGCTCTCTGCCGTCCTTTCCGCTATCCCGCAGCCCGTCATCGGCGGCGCGACCGTCGGCGTCTTTGGCACCATTACCATGAACGGCGTGCGCATGTTCACCCGCGAGGGCCTCACGCAGCGCACTACCACCATCGTCGGTACCTCCGTCGTCTTTGGCCTGGGTATCTGGATGGCCAGCGGTTGCCTTGCCGGCGAGGGTATGCCCGCCTGGGTGTCCACCGTCATCGGCTCCAATGCCGTGACCCCCACCGCCATCATGGCCATTGTCCTTAACCTTATCCTTCCGCAGACGCCGGTCGTGGCTCAGCACATCGATGCCGCCAAGGACGCTGCCGTGGATCTGGTCTTGCCCGAGAGTAAGAAGTAACCAATTCGGTGCTATTCGTCGGCGGACGCATCGCCCCGTCCGCCGACGTCATGCGGCGCCAAGCCGCACTTCAAAGGGTTTGTCCCTTTGGTGAAGCGTTGACGGGAGAGGGCCCGTTTCCGGTGTAGGCCGGCGCTTCGCACTCCGCCATGTCAGAGGTGTCAAACCCCGCCTCTGATGTTGAAGGGAGCATCCATGCTTCTGGTCGCTAACGGTTCCGTCTTTACCCGCAACGCGCAGGCCCCGTTCATTCCCAACGGTGCGGTCGCCATTGACGGAGATACGATCGTCGAAGTGGGCCCCGAGTGCGAGCTCAAGGCCAAGTACCCGGATGCCGAGTACGTCGACGCCCAGGGTAACCTCATCATGCCCGGACTCATCAACTGCCACACCCACATCTACTCGGGTCTGGCTCGCGGCCTTGCCATTAAGGGCTGCAACCCCACCAACTTCCTGGAGAATCTTGAGCAGCAGTGGTGAAAGATCGACGACAACCTAACGCTCGACGGCACCAAGGCCAGCGCCTATGCCACGATTCTGGACTCCATCCGCGATGGCGTCACCACGATCTTCGATCACCACGCGAGCTTCTGCGAGATTCCGGGCAGCCTCTTTGCCATTAAGGATGCCGCGCAGGAGCTGGGCATGCGTTCGTGCCTGTGCTACGAGGTCTCCGACCGCCGCGGTCAGGAAAAATGCGACCAGGCCATTGCCGAGAACGCCGAGTTTGCCCAGTGGGCCGCCAAGGAGCGTCGCGATAACGACAACCACATGATCGCCGCCATGTTTGGCGGTCACGCCACCTTTACGCTGTCGGACGAGACCATGGATAAGATGGCCGAGGCCAACAACGGCCTGACCGGCTTCCACATCCATGTGTGCGAGGGCATGAACGACGTGTGGGACTCCCGCCTCAACCGCGGTGGCATCAGCCCCGTCGAGCGCCTGCTGCAGCACAACCTGCTGGGTCCCGACACCATGCTCGGCCACTGCATCCACGTGACGCCCGCCGAGATGGATATCGTCAAGGAGTCCGGCACCTGGCTGGTCAACAACCCCGAATCCAATATGGGCAACGCCGTGGGCTGCGCTCCCGTGCTCGAGTTCTTCCGCCGCGGCATCCCCGTGTGCATGGGCACCGACGCCTACACCCACGATATGCTCGAGAGCCTCAAGGTCTTCCTGATCATTCAGCGCCACAACGCCGCCATGCCCAACGTGGGCTGGTGCGAGGCCATGACCATGCTGTTCGAGAACAACGCCAAGATGGCGAGCAAGTACTTCGATCGCAAGCTCGGCGTGCTCGAGGCCGGCGCTGCCGCCGACGTCATCGTCATGGACTACAAGCCCTTTACGCCGCTGAGCGAGGAGAATATCGACGGCCACATGCTCTTTGGCATGATGGGCAAAAACTGCCGCACTACCATCATCAACGGCCGCGTCCTGTACAAGGATCGCGAGTTCGTTGGCATTGATGAGGACAAGATCAACGCGTGGACCATGGCCGAGTCCAAGAAGCTCTGGAGCACGCTCAACGATCGCACCTACTAATTACAAGTAGATTCGCGCGCGTCGGATGTTTCGCCGCATCCGACGCGCGTATAGGCGACCTCCGCGGGGTCGCCGGCGCTGTGCTAGCGCTACACCGTATTTGCGCCCGCCGCGCGGTCTCGCCGGGCGTTACAGAGAGGAGCTCACTATGAGCGACATCATGAGGCCGATCCCGTTTTCGCAGCTGATGAACTGGATCATCGAGGAGCACAAGACCCAGGACGCCATCTTTGGCGTGCGCAAGATGGTCACGACCAACCAGGAGGGTGCGCTTCCCATTTTTGACGAGCGCATCGAGACTCCGTTTGGCCCGGCCGCCGGTCCCAATACGCAGCTTGCCCAGAACATCGTGGCATCCTATGTGGCTGGTTCCCGCTTCTTTGAGCTCAAGACCGTCCAGGTTATGGACGGCGAGGAGCTCTCCAAGTGCGTCAACAAGCCCTGCATCGTGGCGCAGGACGAGTGCTACAACTGCGAGTGGTCGACCGAGCTCGAGGTTCCGCAGGCCTTTGCCGAGTACGTGAAGGCATGGTTTGCCTGCCACCTGATTGCCCGCGAATACGGCCTGGGCAGCCCGGACGGCTTTGTCTTCAACATGTCGGTGGGCTATGACCTCGAGGGCATCAAGAGCCCCAAGGTCGACGCCTACATCGAGGGCATGAAGGACGCCAGCGGCTCCGAGGTTTGGGACGAGTGCCGCACGTGGGCGCTCGCTAACCTGGACAAGTTTGAGCATGTCGACGCTGCGTTTGTCGAGTCCATCCCGGCGCGCGTCTCCAACTCCATCACCGAGTCTACCCTGCACGGCTGCCCGCCGGCGGAGATCGAGCGCATCGCGACCTATCTGATCACCGAGAAGGGCCTCAATACCTACATCAAGTGCAACCCCACGCTGCTGGGCTATGAGTTTGCCCGTCAGCGCCTCAACGAGCTGGGCTTTGACTACATCGTCTTCGATGACACGCACTTCCGCGAGGATCTGCAGTGGGCCGATGCCGTGCCCATGTTCGAGCGCCTGATTGCCCTGTGCGCCGAGCGCGGCCTGGAGTTTGGCGTCAAGCTGACCAACACGTTCCCCGTCGACGTGACGAGGAACGAGCTGCCCTCCACCGAGATGTACATGTCGGGCCGTTCGCTGTTCTCGCTGACCATCGAGGCCGCCCGTCGCATTACCGAGCAGTTCGATGGCAAGCTGCGCATCAGCTACTCCGGCGGTGCCACGGTCTACAACATCCGCGCCCTGTACGATGCCGGCATTTGGCCCGTTACCCTGGCGACCGACGTGCTCAAGCCCGGTGGCTACGAGCGCTTTAGCCAGATGGCCGGCGAGTTTACCGACCTGGATGGCAAGCCGTTCGCGGGCGTCTCTCTCGAGGCCGTGACCGCGATCCAGACCGACTCGCTCACCAACCCGCTCTATAAGAAGCCGCTGCGCCCGCTGCCCGACCGCAAGGTCGCCGGCAAGAGCCCGCTTTCCGACTGCTTTACCACGCCGTGCCGCACGAGCTGTCCCATCCAGCAGGATATTCCTGCCTACCTGGCGGCTGTTGACGAGGGCCGCTACGAGGACGCACTCAACATCATCATCGAACGCAACGCCCTGCCGTTCATTACCGGCACCATCTGCCCGCATCCCTGCGGCCGTGCCTGCGAGCGTGCATTTTACGAGCCCGAGGGCGCCCAGATTCGCGCCAGCAAGCTCAAGGCCGCCCGCGAGGCCATGACCGCCGTGCTGCCCAAGCTGCGCGCCCAGGCCATCGCCAACGACGATGAGCGCAACGTTGCCGTTATCGGCGGCGGCCCGGCCGGCCTGGCGACGGCGTTCTTCCTGACGCGTGCCGGCGTGCCCGTCACCATCTTTGAGGCCCGCGATTCGCTCGGCGGCGTGGTCCGTCACGTGATCCCCGAGTTCCGCATCTCGAGCGACGATATCTCCCACGATGCCGAGCTCTGCCTGGCCTTTGGCGCCAAGGTGCAGCTCAACGCCCGCGTGGAGTCCATTGACGAGCTCAAGGCCCAGGGCTTTACCGACGTGGTCGTGGCCACCGGTGCCTGGATGCCCGGTTCCGCTGGTTTGGGCGAGGGTGCCGAGCTCGACGTGTTGGAGTTCCTCGAGGCCGCCAAGAAGGGCGAGAAGCTCGAGCTGGGCGAGGACGTCGTGGTCATCGGCGCCGGCAACACCGCCATGGACGCGGCCCGCGTGGCCAAGCGCCTTGCTGGCGTGAAGAACGTGCGCCTGGTGTATCGCCGCACCAAGAAGCAGATGCCCGCCGACGAGGAAGAGCTCGATCTTGCTCTTGCCGACGGCGTTGAGTTCTGCGAGCTGCTGGCGCCCAAGGCGCTCAACGGCGCCGTGCTGACCTGCGACGTCATGGAACTTGGCGAGCCGGATGCAAGCGGCCGTCGCAGCCCCGTCGCCACGGGCGAGACCGTCGAGCTTTCCGCCACCACGGTGATCTGCGCCGTGGGCGAGGGCATCGATGCCAGCCTGTACGACGCCGCGGGCGTCGAGCACGACCGTCGCGGCCGCCTTGCCGCCACCTCCACCGGCGTCGAGGGCGTCTGGGCTGCCGGTGACTGCCGCCGCGGTCCCGCTACCGTGGTCGAGGCTATCGCCGACGCCGCCGAGGTCGCCCGTGCCATTGCCGGCGTGGACTTTAACAAGTACGCCGACTGCAACGAGCAGGCCGGCCGCGAGGACACCTGCTACGAGCGCAAGGGATCGCTGTGCCGCGACAAGCGCAACTGCACCAAGACCCGCTGCCTGGGCTGCGGCTCGGTGTGCGAGGTCTGCTGCGATGTGTGCCCCAACCGCGCCAACGTGGCAATTAAGGTGCCGGGCCTGGCCAAGCATCAGGTCGTCCACATCGACGGCATGTGCAACGAGTGCGGCAACTGCGCCGTGTTCTGCCCCTACCAGGAGGGTCGTCCCTACAAGGACAAGCTCACCCTGTTCTGGAGCGATCAGGACATGGAGAACTCCGAGAACGAGGGCTTCCTGGCCGTGGACGAGGACCACTTTAAGGTCCGCGTCGCCGGCACGGTCCGCACCGTCTCGGTCGATGCCGTCAACACCGGTCTGCCCGAGGCCGTCCGCCTGACCATCAAGGCCGTGCGCGACAGCTATCCGTATCTCCTTAAGAAATAGGCGAGTCTCTTATGGCCAAATCCATTCAACATAACGTGGCCTACGTTGCCTGCGGAAGCGGTTGCGCCTCCGCAGGCGGCGACGCCCGCTGCAGCGAAGGCTGCATTGGCTGTGGCGCCTGTGTCACGGCCTGTCCCCACGGCGCCATTGCACTGATTGATGGCATCGCCCGCGTGGACCGCTCCAAGTGCACGGGCTGTGGCCTGTGCGGCATGGCGTGCCCGCAGCGCGTGATTGCCTTTGTTCCCGGCTACCAGAACATCCTGGTGCGCTGCAACAACACCGATAAGGGCGCCATCGCCCGCAAGATTTGCGACACGAGCTGCATCGGTTGCGGCATGTGCGCCAAAAAGTGCCCTGCCGGCGCTATCCGCATCGAGGACAACTGTGCCCACATCGACGGTGCGGACTGCCTGTCGTGCGGCATGTGCGCCGTCGTTTGCCCGCATGGCGCCATCCACGACCGCACCGGCATCGCCGCCGGCGTGTAGAAGGGAATCACCATGGCACAGGAATTCACTTTTACCGTTAACGGCGTCGAGCACACGACGACCCAAAACAAACCGCTGCTGCGCTACCTGCGCGACGACCTGCACATCCATTCCGCCAAGGACGGCTGCTCCGAGGGTGCCTGCGGTACCTGCACCATCCATGTGGACGGTGCAGCCGTCAAGGCGTGCGTGCTAACCACCGCTCTTGCCGCCGGCCGCAACATCGTGACTGTTGAGGGCCTGCCCGAGGATGTGCGCGAGGCCTTTGTGTACGCCTTTGGCGCTGTGGGCGCCGTGCAGTGCGGTTTTTGCATCCCCGGTATGGTCATGGCGGGCGCGGCGCTCATCGCCGAGGATCCCGAGCCCACCGAGGAGCAGATCAAGTACGCCATCCGCGGCAACGTCTGCCGCTGCACCGGCTACAAAAAGATTATCGAGGGCATCTCGCTGGCCGCTGCAGTACTCCGCGGCGAAAAGCAGATCGACGAGGATCTGGAGCGCGGCGACAACTACGGCGTAGGCAAGCGCGCCTTCCGTATCGACGTGCGCAAGAAGGTGCTCGGCGAGGGCAAGTATCCCGACGACATCGACGAGCTCGATCAGCCAGGTCTGACCTATGCCAGCGCCGTGCGCTCCAAGTATCCGCGCGCCCGTGTGCTTTCCATCGACACCTCCAAGGCCGAGGCCCTGCCCGGTGTGGTGGGCATCCTGCGCGCCGAGGATGTGCCGGTCAACCAGGTCGGCCACCTTATCCAGGATTGGGACGTCATGATCGCGGCGGGCGATATCACCCGCTGCGTGGGCGATGCCATTGTGCTGGTGGTTGCCGAGGACGAGGCGACGCTCGAGAAGGCCAAGAAGCTCGTAAAGATCGATTACGAGCCGCTGGAGCCCGTGCGTAACATTGTCGAGGCCAAGGCTGCCGACGCCCCGCGCCTACACGACAGTTTCTTTGCCTTTGGCAACACTGTGGAGCTCAAGGACAACGTGTGCCAGAGCCGTCACGTAACGCGCGGCGACGCCGCCAAGGCGCTGGCGGAGAGCGCGTTCACCGTGACGCAGCGCTTTACCACGCCCTTTACCGAGCATGCCTTCTTGGAGCCCGAGTGCGCCGTTGCCTTCCCGTACAAGAACGGCGTCAAGGTGCAGTCGACCGACCAGGGTGCCTACGACACGCGCAAAGAGTGCGCCCACATGTTTGGCTGGGATAACGAACCCGAGCGTGTGGTCGTCGAGACCATGCTCGTGGGTGGCGGCTTTGGTGGCAAGGAGGACGTGTCCATCCAGCACCTGGCCGCGCTCGCCGCATATAAGTTCCAGCGTCCTGTGAAGTGCAAGCTCACGCGTGCCGAGTCGCTCGCTTTCCATCCCAAGCGCCATGCCATGGACGGCACCTTTACGCTGGGCTGCGACGCCGAGGGCAACTTTACCGGCCTGGACTGCGAGATCAACTTTGACACCGGCGCCTACGCATCGCTGTGCGGCCCGGTGCTCGAGCGCGCCTGTACGCATGCCGTCGGCCCCTACAAGTACCAGAACACCGACATTCGCGGCTTTGGCTACTACACCAACAACCCGCCCGCCGGCGCGTACCGCGGCTTTGGCGTTTGCCAGTCCGAGTTTGCGCTCGAGAGCCTGATCGACTTGCTGGCCGAGAAGGTCGGCCTGGATCCGTGGGAGATCCGCTACCGTAACGCCATCGAGCCGGGCGAGGTTTTGCCCAACGGCCAGATTGCCGATTGCTCCACGGCGCTTAAGGAGACGCTGCTCGAGGTCAAGGATGCCTACTACGCGCATCCCGGACACGCCGGTATTGCCTGTGCCATGAAGAACGCCGGCGTGGGCGTGGGCCTGCCCGATGCCGGCCGCTGCAAGATTCGCGTCGAGAACGGCGTGGCTGTGGTCTATGCCGCCACGTCCGACATCGGCCAGGGCTGCAACACCGTCTTTTTGCAGGATGTTGCCGAGGCATGCGGTCTGCCGCTGAGCTGCATCGCCAACGGTGAGTGCTCCACCGAGAACGCTCCCGACTCCGGTACCACGTCTGGCTCGCGCCAGACGGTCGTGACCGGCGAGGCCGTGCGCGGTGCCGCCTTCCTGCTGCGCGATGCCATGGTTGGCATCGAGGCTGGCAAGCCTGCGCCTACCGCCCCGGTGAGCGCCCATGGTGATGGCGTCAAGATCGAATACGATGACGGTCGCGCCTATCAGTTGCGCACGCAGGAGCTCGTCGCCGGCCAGGGCATGCATCCTCAGGATCCCGCGGCCGCCATCAAGGCGCTCGAGGGCTGCGAGTTTGGCTACGTGTACCTGGAGCCGACCGACAAACTGGGCGCCGACGTCCCCAACCCCAAGAGTCACATCTGCTACGGCTTTGCCACGCATGTGGTCATTCTGGATGATGACGGCCGCGTGAGCGAGGTCTATGCCGCGCACGATTCCGGCAAGGTGGTCAACCCCATCTCCATCCAGGGTCAGATCGAAGGCGGCGTGCTCATGGGTATGGGCTATGCGCTTACCGAGGACTGGCCGCTCAAGGACTGCGTGCCCCAGGCAAGGTGCGGTACGCTCGGGCTGTTCCGTGCGCCCGAGATTCCGGATATCCACGCCATCTACGTGGAGAAGGACGAGCTGCTGCCCGTGGCATACGGCGGCAAGGGCATCGGCGAGATCGCGACGATTCCCACGGCGCCCGCCGTACAGAACGCCTACCGCGCGTTTGACGGCAAGCTGCGTCCGGATCTGCCCATGGTGGATACGCCGTACAGCCGCGTTCGTAACCGCGGGTAGGGTAGAGCGCGGACAGCCATTGCTGACTGCCGTCTGCGCTTGCCATCAACTGTATAAGCTGCGCCTTTGGCCCCAGCTCCATCGTGAGCCGGGGCCTTTTGTTTGGAGTGGAAACTGCGTCCCGGATTCAAGCCTCAGGACGGGATGAACTTTCCCAATGGGGCCGCATGCGGAAACTGCGTCCCGGATTCGATGTTCAGAATGGGATGCATTTTCCCCTTGAGTCCCTAGCGGAAAGCGTGTCCCGGAATTCAGTTCCGGAGTGGGATGCGCTTTCCGGTTGAAGCCTCAAGCGGAAACTGCGTCCCGGAATCCGCGCCTGGAATGGGATGCGCTTTCCGGAACAGCTCTCAACCGGAAACTGCGACCCGGAATTCGATGCCAGAACGGGATATGCTTTCCGAATCGCCTTCAGGCGGAAATTGCATCCCATTCTGAGTCTTCATTCTGGGACACGCTTTCCGCAAGGAGCTTCGTCAGGAAAGCGTATCCCGTTCCGAGCTCCTATTCCGGGACGCACTTTCCGGTTGTCATTCACTTGGAAACTGCATCCCAGTTTGAGCGTCTATTCCGGGACACGTTTTCCGCTAGGCCCGCCATCCGGAATGTACATCCCGTTTTGAGCGTCCAGACTGGGACGCGCTTTCCGTTGGCGTGGCCGTTGGGAAAACGCGGCCCAGATAGGGGGGGATGCGATTCGGCGATGCGCGGCCTAGCGGCTCCTACAGCTCCACGTCGTTGAGCCATGTCGGCAGCGCGGTCTGCCGGATGCCTGCCGTCTGCAGCTTTTTGGCGAGCATTCCTGCCGAGCGGACCTCGTTCATGGTAAAGCGCAGCAGAGGGTGACCGTAGAGCGATAGATGCGCCTCGCGCTGTCGTTCGGCAACGAGCGCCTCGGCGGTGGTGCGTCCGGCCAGCATGGTCTGGTCGGTATATTTGATGAGCCCGTCGAGTTCGCCCAGCGTGAGCTCCCTGGCTTGACGCTCCCAGGCAAAATCCGTTCGCATGCTTTCGGTCGAATCGAAGGGATCCGTTAGCTCGTATTGAAGTTGGTCGGGTGCAAAGCCGGTCTCGATCATGACAGCGCGGGCGACCGATTCCCCGCCGCTCTCGGCGCGCGCGTCAGCATATTGGAGCGTGGTGAGGGCCGTGCGCACCGCGCGGCCGTTGCGAGCGCCCGCTCGTTTTTCGACTGCTCCCATCAGCTGCTCTCGCGTTAGGCCAAGCTTTGAGATCGCCGAATCGGCAATAGGCATGCCATCGGCAAAACCGGTCTGCAGCAGGCAATCCGTTACCGTTTTGATGGGCGGCGTTACCGATGTGCTGGATAGACGGATTGCTCCGGCCGGCTCGATCTGATGCCGCTGAATATGCGCGCCCGGGCGAGCCGATGGTTTTGTCGAGCTGCAGACGTGTGCGACGTTCAGGTGCCGCCACGAGACTTCGAGTCCCAGGAGGCATGCTGCCGAAAACGAGCAGAACGTCCAATCGGGGTGGATGATTGCAAGGGCGCGGATAATCTCGCAATGGCGTTGCGCTCGGTTGAGTTCGTCCCAGCGCGTTTTTCGCGCAAACAACCCCGGCATGGGCGAGGCGACCGTGACGCCCATGCGCCGAAGGAGCGCTTTTCGGACCGCCGTGCTCGGGGGAATAAGGCATCGTCCCTCCTGCTCGGCCTGAGTGAGCAGTTGGTCGATGAGTTGGTCATTGCAATGGGTCATGAGCTACCGCCTCCTTTTGGGTAGCAAAAACGTATCAGCCGGAACTTGCCGCTCAACTGACCAAAAGCTGACCAAAATCTAACCATGCAGGTAGATGGCCTGTTTTCGGCGACATTTTTACATCCGAATCGGTGGACGGTAATCGGCGACCGTGAACGGTAGCGAGTTATGAAGACTGGGTAAGTTTCGGGACGTGTACTTTTTTGAAAAGGGACTGCGGACGATTTCTTGGACCGCTACGCGGCCCTTCCCAGCGCGGCGCGGA
>UQMY01000005.1 GCA_900542325.1 uncultured Collinsella sp.
CCATCTCCTGCGAGAGCGACCCCGGCCGCCTCACGACCTTCACCTTCGAGCTCCCGGCGAGGTGACAAACCGGTCAGGTCGATTTGTCATCTAAGGTGCACGTGCAGCCGAAGACGTCCGACCGGAATCTGAGAAGATATGTAGGCGGCCGCTCTCGGGGGCAGGTGCCTGGGCTCGCCCCTACAATTGCCGATGAGACGTGCAATCGCTCTTGAGGTCCTGAGACAGAGGTTTCCAATGAGGGATATCGAGACATCTCGCCTGCTGCTGCGGGCGTGGCGCGTGAACGATGCCGCGGAGGCAGCGTCGGTCTTCCGATACGCGTCAGATCCTCTGGTCGGCCCTCGCGCCGGCTGGCCTCCGCACGCGAGCGTCGAGGAGAGTGCACGGATCGTCCGGGACGTCCTCGCCGTTGAGAACAACTGGGCGATCATCGTGAAGTTCGAAGGGGACGGTCCGGTCGGCAGCATCGCCCTCAAGCCGTTCAGCTCGCAGCTCCTGGACTGCTTTGACTCTGCTCCCGAGCTCCGGGAGCACTTCGGCAGGCTCGCGGGCGAGGGTGCGCTCGAGGTGGGCTACTGGATTGGTCGCCCCCTCTGGGGCAGGGGCTACATGACGGAGTCGCTCGGAGCGGTGCTCGAGTACGCATTCGGAACCTTGGGCGCCCCGGCCGTTTGGGGCCTGCACTTCGCCTCGAACGATGGTTCTGGTCGGGTGATGGAAAAGTGCGGTATGGCACCGGCGTTCGAACAGAGGGATGTGGCTTACCCGCTCGTGGGCGAGTCGCACGACACTGTCTGTCGCCTCGTCACCGCGGACCAGTGGGACTCGGTGCGGTAGCCTCGGGTTGAGCGCGAGTGGGCTGGTTTCTTCCGGCGTCTGGTTCCAGCAACTCCGTGACAATTCGACTTGATCGTGACAAACCGACCCGACCACTTTGTCACCCGAGCAGCGGCATCAACCGCGCCCATGCCTCGTCGACGAACGTCGCTGCTGCACCATCCTCGCTCCCATGCACAAGCACCCACTCGAGCATGGTGAGCGCGCTTGAGGCGTAGAGCTTGGCGAGCAGCTCGACGGGCACGGTGGGCGTACCGTTCCCGGTGCCCCCACCGCCCACAAGCCGCTCCTCGAAGCCCTCCTCCAACAGGGCGCGGAACTGCGCCGCGAGGTCAGCCTCGGGGACGTGGATGGTCAGCAGGCAGGACAACTCGTCGCGCTCGCTCTCAAACCACGCGTACGCCCCGCCGACCACCGCCGCTACGTCCGAGGCCGCCGCGAACCGTTCCTCCATCATGGCCTGCGCTCGGGTCAAGACCTCCCCGACCAGGCAGCTGAGCAGCTCATACTTGTCCTCGTGGTGGTCGTAGAACGTCGAGCGTCCCACGCGGGCGCGGCGGCACAGATCACCGACCGTCACGCGCTCGAATCCACGCTCGCGCACGAGCTCGAAAAATGCTGCGCGGATGGCCTCCTCCGACTTCTCCGTCCTTAGGTCTCCCACGCCTAGCCCCCATTCCAACCAATTTCGGACAAACTGTCCGATACCCTACATCCCATACGATACTGCTTGTGGCCAGCATGGCACCCCGGCACGAGAATCTCCCCGAAACCGAAACCGCCGGGAGGCATCATGTTCCACGCATACACCGGGGATGAGCAGTTCGATCTGCAGCTCAACCGCTTCACCCACCCCGAGCTCGACCCATCGGTCAAAGGCGACCTCGCCGAGGTCATCCCCCAGCTCCGCACCGCCGGGGACTGGTACCCCTGTTGGTCGGAGCTTGCCCGCCGGCGCGAGGTAGCCGGCGACCACGCCGTCGCCTCGGGCTACTGGGGCGCTGCGGCGTTCTACGAGCCGCTTGACTCCGAGACGAAGCGCACGGCCGTCGCGGGGTTCCGCCGCGAGTTCTACGCCGGGTGGGACGGCCCCGAGCTGGAGCGCCTGGAAGTCCCCTACGCGGGGTCGAGCCTGCCCGCCTTACGAATCCGCACCGCCGCCGAGCACTCGGCGGAGCCGCTCCTGCTGTTCGGCGGGTTCGACAGCTATACGGAGGAGATGGCGGGCTGGTTGCGCGCGCTGGGCGACTGCGGGCGCGACGTCGTCATCTTCGACGGGCCCGGCCAGGGGACGGCGCTCATGCGCGGCCTCGCCATGCCGCTCGCTTGGGAGCGCCCCGTGGGGGCAGTGCTTGACGCGCTGGAGATCGAGCGCTGCGCCGCGATGGGGATGTCGCTCGGCGGGCTGCTCGTGATGCGTGCGGCGGCGTTCGAGCCGCGCATCACGCGCGCCGTGGCGATGGACGTGTTCTATCGGATGTTTGACGCGCTGGAGATCCGCCTGCCCCGGCCCGCGGGCGTCGCGCTCGAGTCCCTCGTGTGGTGCCGCGCCTCAGGCGTACTCGATGCTGCCGTTAGCCGCCTCGCGGCGCGTGACCACGACATGGCATGGAAGCTACAGCAGGCCCTGGCCATCACGGGGACGGACAGCCCGCACGAGCTGCTCTACGAGCTCGAGCGCTGGAGCTTCGCGGGCCTGGGCCCGCTCGTGCGGCAGGACGTGCTGCTCTTCGCGGGCGAGCGCGACCAGTACGTGCCGCTTCGGCGGCTCGCCCAGGTGGCGCGCGAGCTCGTGAACGCCAACAGCGTGACGACGCGCGTCTTCACCGATGCCGAGCACGCGGCGGAGCACTGCCAGGTCGGAAACCTCCCGCTTGCCCTCGGCGTCGTGCGCGACTGGTTGGATGAGACGGAGGAGCGGCTGCCGTAGCGCTGTGGGCGACCTCTCGGCCGTGCTGGGCGAGCTGCTCGCCAACGCGGTCAAGTACGCCGACGAGGGCGGCTCGGGCGCGGAGGGCTACGGCCTCGGCCTCTCCATCGCCCGACGCCGCGCCGAGGCCCTCGGCGGCTCCATCTCCTGCGAGAGCGACCCCGGCCGCCTCACGACCTTCACCTTCGAGCTCCCAGCGGGGTAGGGGCAGCGTCTTCCGACCCCGGGAGAGTTCGCGTCCCAATCAGCTAATGACCTTCATCTATCTCATATACCTGTTGACACAACACACTACATAACGCGTAGTATAAGACAGCGACGGGTATTACAGCGAATGAGATGAGGTGACGCGATGGATCCGCAGATGAAGCGCGGCTTCGTGGAGGCGTGCGTGCTTGCCTCGGTATGCGGGGGCGAGTCGTACGGCTACGAAATCATCCGTAACGTGCCCCAGGCGCTGGGGCTCACGGAGTCGACGCTCTACCCGGTGCTCAAGCGCCTTGAGAGGGCCGGTCAGGTATCCGTTCGCTCGTCTGAGCACAACGGGAGGCTCCGCAAGTACTACCTGGCCACGGAGGCTGGGCGCGAGGCGCTCGAGCGGTTCCGGGCGGAGCGCGCAGAGGTCCGGGCGGTCTACGACTACATCGAGACGGCAATCACGACTGATGGAACGAGGAAGCAATCATGACGAAGGACGAGTATCTCTCCGAGCTGAGGGCGGGGCTTGCCGCGTTCTCAAAGGACGAGGTTGATCGTGCCGTCTCCTTCTACGAGGAGATGGTCGACGATCGCGTCGAGGCGGGTGTCTCCGAGGAGGAGGCCGTTGGGTCGCTCGAGCCCCCGGCGGAGGCCGCGGCGCGCATCATCTCCGAGATGCCCGCCGTCCCGCGGGCGGCGGCGCGGCTCAGGTCACCCAAGACCCCGAGGTCGTGGTTTGTGGCGTTCATCGTGGCCGCCGTGATCGGTTCGCCCGTGTGGATCCCCCTGACCCTCGGCGTGATCATGGCGGTCATCGGATGCTTCATAGGCCTCTTCGGTCTGCTTGTGGCTGTATGGGCTATTGCCGCGTCGATGTTGCTCGGGGCTCCCATCGGCCTCCTGTACCTTGTGGCGGGCGTCAAGGCGGGGAGCGTTGCCGGCGCGCTGATGGGGCTTGGCTGTGGCGTCGCCGTTGCTGGCGTGGGGGTGTTCGGCATCCATCTGGCCGTTGCCGCTTCGAAGCTGCTGGTCAGGGCAATCGTCTGGTGCGCTCGCGCCGTCGCGTCCCCCTTCGTTCGCTCCGAGGTGCCCCGGTGGGAGTGGGGTTCCATGCATCCCACTTGGAATCTCGTGCACCTCGTGGCGGCTGTCATGATCGGTGCGGGGCTCGTGCTGGGCCTTGCCGGTTGGAGCTGCACGGGGTTCGACTCGGCGTCAGCCTCGTTTGAGATGGCGCGGACGACGGCGTCGGCCAACGAGTTCACGAATCCTCTTGGCTTGCAGCTGTTCTACGCTGGTGCCGAGCCGGACAATTTGCGGCGCTAGTCCACGATGACAAGGAATGTCGTGTAGAGACCCAGATGGAGCCTGTCGCTGTTTTCGATTTCCACCGGGGGATAGATCTTGCCGGGTTCGCGTTGGTCGCGCGGCGGCTCAATCACAATATCGCCGTCGCCCGCGCCCGATTCGAGCACTGTGCCGTTGGTCGACCCAAGGCCCTGGGCGTACCAGTGTCCACCTTCGAGCCAAATGCGGAGATGCTCGCGTGATGCATCAGCGCCTACATCGGTGATGCTGGGCGAGGTTTTGGGCAAGGACCCAATTACCGTGCCGCGCGGATCGCGTGTGAGGGGATGGATTTGCATGTCGGCGCAGTTGTCGGCATGGGTTCTGAGCAGACCGAGGTTGGGGGCGACAGCGTGCGGCTGCTCCAGGCTGCTCATAAAGCAACGTCCGACGGTAGTTTCGGTGGTGCCAAAGTGCCCGCCTGTCTTGCTGTCGCAAAAGCGCTCGACGGTGGCCACGCCTTGGATGGGGTCAGCGAGCGCCCCGGTTGCCACAAAGAGCATAAGGTAAAGCGTGCTTTTCTCGCGCACGGCATTACCGTCAAAGTTGTCGATGTGATTGAGGGCATTTGCATATAGGCGGCTGTCCAGCTTGTAGCTGGCGAGAGCCGACATCATTTCGTTGGCGGCCGGGCCGCGATAGTGCTCGGCGATTGCCTGATAGACGGACTCACCGCCGCCGAGCTTGCTGCAGATTGCCACGGAAAGGTTGAGCGTGGTGACGGTAAAGACGCTGTAGATGGCGGGCGCGCACTGGTCAGGCTCGCGATGGACGATGTAGCGGGTGAGATACGAGCGGTTGGAAGAGCATTTCTCGAGCAGGGTACTGCCGAGATAAGAGTTTCCATTGATGAGCATTCGGGCGATCTCGAGATGTTTAAGACCGCCGAACGAGCGAATATCGTTATAGAGGACCGAGCACGGCGTCTCTGCTGCCACGGATACCTCCTCTGATTGCTTCCTAGCCAATATGGCGATAGGAATTAATGGCCCCCGGTGGGCGACGTATTAAATGGCTGCGCAATATATAGCGTAACCAAAGCAACATTATAGGCCACATGTTCGAAATTGCAGGAAGACTGGGAGATTTGGTTTGGACTGGACGGAAATCCCCCCTCTGTCTTGATCTATAACAATTAGGACCGAGTTTACTCGGTAACTGTTACAGATTGAGATGTTTGTGAACCGTGTCGACCGTTTGTCTCGATCTGTAACGTGTAGACCCGGTTTTGCCTCGTAACTGTTACAGATTGAGACAATCGGCCCAGACCCGCTCCATCCGCCCCGTCATCTGTGGTTTACGTGGGGTCATGCGAACCGAGGGTATACTAACCGGCGGCGAATCTGCTCCATCGCTTAGGGCCGCTGCGTCTGGACGGCGCGTGAAAGGGCTGCCAAAGCGATCGCCAGCGTGCTGAGCAACGTCCTCTCTGTGCGCACCTGTTTTTGTATGTATTAGCGCACTACCAAGCACGCCCGCGCGGCCGCATGCCGCGCCCATTGCGCGTGCAGATAAGGAACAACAACATATGCGTAATTCTGTATCCGACGTCACGGACGCCGAGATTCTGGACGAGGCCCGCGAGGCCATGACCCAGGCTGCCTTCGATGCCGCCGATGAGGCCAATGCTGCCCAGGCCGTCGAGTCCGCTACTGAGAGCCTGCCCGCTTTTGACGAGCTGGGACTTTCGGACGAGATGCTTCGTGCCATCGAGAACCTGGGCTACACGGCGCCCACGCCTGTCCAGGCTGGCTCCATCCCCGTGGTGCTTGAGGGCCGCGACCTGCTTGCCGCCGCTCAGACCGGCACCGGCAAGACGGCCGCCTTTTTGCTGCCGACCATGAACAACCTGGAGCACATCGCTCCGCCCAAGCCCGTGCGTGAGCGCGGCGGTCGCAACCGTCGTCGCGGTGCTAAAAAGCCCGAGGGCAACGGCCGCGGCCCCGTGATGCTTGTCATCACCCCCACGCGTGAGCTTGCCCAGCAGATCGATGAGGTCGCGAGCAAGATCGCCGACGTCACCGGCCATGTTGCCGTGACCGTCGTGGGCGGCGTGAGCTACAAGCCCCAGACCGCGGCGCTCAAGTACGGCTGCGACATCCTGGTCGCCACGCCGGGCCGTCTGGTCGATCTGATCGAGCAGGGTGCCTGCCACCTGGACGAGGTCAAGGTGCTGGTGCTCGACGAGGCCGACCGCATGCTCGACATGGGCTTTTTGCCCGCCGTCCGCCGCATTGTGCGCGAGACGCCGGCCGAGCGTCAGACGCTGCTGTTCTCGGCGACCCTCGACGAGGAGGCCGTGGGCGAGATCACCGACCTGGTGAGCGACCCGGCCCGCGTGGAGATCGCGCCCGCCACGTCGACCGCCGATACCGTCGATCAGTTTGTGTTCCCGGTGTCCATCGAGGCCAAGAATAACCTGCTGCCCGAGTTCCTCAAAAAGGAGGGCCCGGAGCGCACTATCGTCTTCATGCGCACCAAGCATCGCGCCGACAGCTGCTGCCGTCGTCTGGAGCGTAAGGGCATCAAGGCCGCCGCGATTCACGGCAACCGCAGCCAGGCCCAGCGCGAGCGCGCACTTTCGGCCTTCCGCGACGGCACTGTCGACGTGCTGGTGGCGACCGATGTTCTCGCCCGCGGCATCGACATTAGCGACGTGCGCTACGTCGTGAACTTTGACGTGCCGGCAGAGCCGACCGACTACATCCACCGCATTGGCCGCACGGGCCGCGCCGGCGAGCTAGGCTGGGCCATCACGTTTGTGACTGAGCAGGACGTCGATGAGTTCTACGAGATCGAGAAGCTCATGGACAAGACGGCCGACATCTACGAGGCCGGCGACCTGCATGTGGGTCCCAATCCGCCCGCGGTTGACCCCGAGCGCGACCCTGCGGCCTTTAAGGTGAAGAAGAAGACCAAGCGCGGCAAGTCCAAGAGCAAGAAGAAGCTTGAGCAGGCGCGTCGCGACGGCAAGCGCAACGGCGACGATTACGGCGATGTGGCCGGTCGTTCCAACCGTGGTCGCGGCGACGGCGAGCGTCCGAGCCGTCCCAAGCGTGGCGGCAAGACCCGCGTGCGCGAGGGCGTTCAGGCTCGCGTGGACGAGGCTGTGGAGAGCGTGGCCCGCGAGGTGGCTGCCGAGGAGCGCGTCAGTGCTGGTGCCGTTGAGCAGGCCCCGCGCGGCAACCGCGCCGAGCGTCGTGCCAAGCAGTTCCAGGGCGAGGCACACCGCCGTCGCCGTGAGGACGAGGACCGCGGCGGTCGTCGCCGTGTCGAGCGCGAGGACGAGGGTCGTGGATCGCGTGGCGGCAAACGCGGTGCGGGCGACCGTCGTCGTTCCGGTCGCGATGGCGAGCGCGGCGGGCGTGATGAGCGTCGTGGCGGCGAAGGCCGTGGCTCGCGTGACGAGCGTGGTACCCGCGGCGGCAAGCGCTTTGACGAGCGCGGAGGCCGCGAGGGCGGCCGCGGTGGCGAGCGTCGCGAGGGCGCTCGTGGCAAAGGTGGCCGTAGCGGCGCCGGTCGTTCGAATGAGTCGCGCGATCGTCGCGACCCGCGTGCCAGCCGCGATCGTCGCGATGACTGGCGCAACTACGACGACACCCGCGAGGAGCGCCGTGGCGGCTATCACGGCGGGCGTGGCGGCAACCAGGCCGGCTCCCGCGGCGGTCGTGCCGGCGGTCGCGATAACCGTGGCAGCTATGGCAACAGCCGTGGCGGCAAGCGCGGCGGCAGCTCCCGTCGTCCCGGCGACGGCGGCGGCAAGCGCAAGTAGCATACGCGTCGCCCGCTAGGGCGAGGCGAACCAAGGGCCCCGAGCAACTACGCTTGGGGCCCTTTTTGGTGCAAAGGGGTCAGAGCAAGGAGTGTCCCTGGGTGCCGGCAGAAAAGGATCGTCCCTAAGTGCCGCATAGATACCGTTTATCGGAGAATAAATACCGTTCACCGGTCATAATGATTATTCTGGCTTTGGGCTTGTCTACAATAGCTCCCGTAAAAAGAAATGCGGAAGGTTACCGAGTCCCTCGGACGTGGGCCTAACCAAAGTCTTTGAACGGGTGTGTCTCTATGGATGCATTCGCTTGATTTTGGTTGGGCTATATGTATGAAGGGACATGCCACCATGGGTTTCTTTTCTCGCCTGATGGGCGGTTCGGATGAGCAGAAGACTGTAACTTCCGAGTTCGAAATCCTCGCCCCCGTTTCCGGCGAGCTTGTTCACCTAGAAAAAACCAATGATCCCGCTTTTAGCAGCCGTGCCGTGGGCGATGGCGTTGCCGTGGTTCCCCAAGAGGGAACGGTGTGCGCTCCTGTTTCCGGCACCGTCGCGGCACTGTTTCCGACTGAGCACGCGCTGGGCATCATGTCCGACGACAGCTCTGCTCAGGTGATGCTGCATATCGGAATCGACACTGTTAAGCTTGAGGGCAAGGGCTTCCATGCGCTTGTTGCTCAGGGTGACCATGTCGACGCGGGCCAGCCCCTCGTCGAGGTTGATTTTGACGCGGTCCGCGCCGCCGGCTTCGATCCCACGGTCTTCGTTATCGTGTGCGAGCGTTCGGAGAACTCGACTCTTCGTGGGCACGCTTCCGGCCCTGTTGCTGTTAAAGAGCCTGTCGTCTGGCTTTCTGAGTAAATTCTTGTGGTGGGTACCGTGGTTATCAAGCGAGTTTTCAACAATAACGTCGCAATGGTCACTTCGGACGATGGCTCCGAGCTCATTGTCATCGGTCGAGGCCTCTGCTTTGGCCGTCATGCCGGCGACGCTATCGATGAAGCATCGGTCGAAAAGACCTATGCGCTGCAGGAGGGCACTTCTCAGGATTCGCGTACGATTGACCGCTTGGCACATCTTTTGGAGTCCATCCCCACCGTCAACCTCGTGATCGCCGAAGACATTGTTCAGATGCTCCGTCGAGAGCTCAATGTTGATATCAATGACAAGATCCTCATCGCTCTCGCAGACCATATCGGCCTTGCTTTGGAGCGCGAGCGCAAGGGCGTCTCCTGTGAGAATCCGTTGCTGCTCGAGATCCAGCAGTTCTATCGCAAGGAGTATGCGCTTGCGGGCCGTGCGCTGCAGATTGTCAAGGAGTATATGGGCATCCAGATGAGCGAAGAAGAGCAGGGTTTTATTACGCTGCATATCGTCAACGCCACCATGCCGCAACGCTCTGACCGTCTCATCATCTCGGTCCAGCTTGTTCGCGACGTGCTCGCGATTGTTTCCGAGCACTATGCCACGACCCTTGACGTCACCTCGTTGCCGTACGAGCGTTTCGTTCGCCATCTGCAGTTTTTTGCGCAGCGGGCGCTCGATCCCGCGGCGGGGCAGGTCAATGGCGACGCGCTGTTCAGTATCGATGAAACGGCGTATCCGAGGGCGTTCTCGTGTGCGGAGTCAATTGCCGACCACTTAGCGTCTACCTATAACGTTGTCGTTACCGATGCCGAGAAGAGTTATCTCGCATATCACATTGTTAACCTGCTTGGAGAACCTGGTCTCTAGGCATAACGTGCCCACACATCGATTGATATAAGGCAAGGCTCACGGTCTTGTCCAGGGCACATCTGTCTTAATTTGCGGAAAAGGAAGGGGAGTACCGCTATGACCGCAAAAAAGAAGTTCAATTTCAAAGCGCCGTTGGAGGTGTTCGCGAAGTCGATCGTTCAGCCGATGATGTATCTCTCGGTTGCCGGCATTCTGCTCATCGTGGGCATTATTCTGACCAACAAGACCATTTGCGCCGTGATCCCTGTGCTGGGCTCCGGTCCGTTCCAGCTTGTGGGCGCCGTTGTCTATCAGTCGCTGATGTTTATCATCAACAACCTCTCGATTCTGTTCTGCGTGGGCATCGCCGGCGCCATGGCAAAGAAGAACAAGGGCCATGCTTCGCTGATCGCCCTGATGTCGTTCTTCCTGTTCCTGCAGGCCAATAACATCGTGCTCAACGCGACCGGCTCTCTTGCCGAAGCGAGCGGCATGCTCGGCCTTACCGGAACCGGCCAGAGCACCGTTATGGGCATTCAGGTGCTCGATACCGGCGTGTTTGGCGGCATCATTCTTGGTTGCATCACCGGTGCCGTGTTCAACAAGTACTCGAACAAGCAGTTCCCCATTGCCCTTTCGATGTTCTCGGGCGTTCGCTTTCCGTTCCTGATCATGATCATCATCTCCTGGATCATGGGCGCTGGCTTCTGCATCGTTTGGCCTCCGGTTCAGGGTGCCATCTCCTCCGTTGCCGGCATCATTAAGGAGTCGGGCAACATCGGTCTGTTCATCTACGGCATGCTCAACAAGCTGCTCGTTCCCACCGGCCTGCACCACCTCATCTACACCCCGTTCCAGTTCTCCGATGTGGGTGGCACCCTGACGCTGGGCGATCAGGTTATCGCCGGTGCCTACCCCATCCGTGTTGCCGAGATGGCAATGACGGGCCAGCCCTTCTCCGATAGCACCTACTTCAACAGCTACACCTTCAACAACCTGTGGCCCTACATCGGTATCGGTCTCGCCTTTATCTTCACCGCTTACAAGGGGAACAAGGATAAGACCAAGGCCGTTATCATCCCGCTGATCATCACCGCCGTGCTCTCCTGTGTCACCGAGCCCATGGACTTCCTCTTTGTCTTTGCCGCTCCCGTGCTCTTCGTCGTTCACTCGGTTCTTTCCGGCATCTTCCTGGTTCTGCTCAAGGCTCTCTCCGTGCCCGCTTCGACTGCGGGCGGCATCATCAACATCGTGGTCTCCAACCTGGTCCTGGGTGTCGACAAGACCAACTGGCCGGTTATGCTGGTGCTTGGAGTCGTCAACGCCACTCTGTACTTCTTCCTCTTCACCTTCCTCATCAAGAAGCTCAACCTTCACACGCCTGGTCGCGAGGAGGAGTCCGAGCTCGCCGAGTCTGTTGCCGAGGGCGAGGCCGCCGCGTCTGTCGCGGTGAAGCAGGGCGCTGTTGCCGCAGCTCCCGCAGAGGGCGTCGATGCAGGTATTGCCGACCTGGTCGCAGGTCTTGGCGGCAAGGACAACATCGAGGAGCTCGAGAACTGCTTTACGCGTCTTCGCGTGAACGTTAAGAACCCGGACCTCATCGATGAGAACCTCATCAACCACGTGCCCAACAGCGGCATCAACCGCAACGGCAACAATATCCAGATCATCTTTGGCATGAAGGTCGCCGAGATGCGCGACAAGGTCGAGAACGCAATTGAGAAGGAGCAGTAAACAATGATCATTACTCTGTGTGGTGGCGGATCCACCTTTACCCCCGGCATCGTCAAGTCCATCGCCCTGCGCAAGGACGAGCTCGACGTTGACGAGATTCGCCTGTACGACATCAACGAGGAGCGCCAGCGCAAGATCGGCGTGCTCGTGGACTGGATTCTTCACGAGGACCTCGGCCTGGACATCAAGCTCACGGTGACCACCGACAAAAAGACGGCTTTTACCGACGCGAGCTTCGTGTTTGCCCAGATGCGCGTGGGCGGCTATGCCATGCGCGAGCAGGACGAGAAGATTCCGCTGCGTCACGGCTGCGTGGGTCAGGAGACTTGCGGTTGCGGCGGCCTTGCCTATGGCATGCGCACCATCTTCCCCATGGTCGAGCTGATCGATGACGTTGAGAAGTACGCCAAGAAGGACTACTGGATTCTCAACTACTCCAACCCCGCTGCCATCGTGTCCGAGGGCTGCCGTGTGCTGCGTCCCAACGCTCGTATCATCAACATCTGCGACATGCCGATCGCGATCATCGACGTGGTTTGCGCCGCGCTCGACATCGACAAGAAGGATGTCGAGTACGATTACTTTGGCCTCAACCACTTTGGTTGGTTCACTTCGATCCGCCACAAGGGCGAGGAGGTGCTCCCGCAGCTGCGCGAGTACATCAAGGAGCATGAGATCCTGCTGCCCGATTCGTACCTCAAGGGCATGAGCTCACTGATGTCCAAGAAGCCCGAGGAGGCCACCGACGAGCACCCCGAGCAGAACCGCCACACCAAGGGCAGCTGGTACTACGTCTGGAAGGGCGAGTACGAGATCATGGAGTGCTTCCCGGAGTACCTGCCCAACACGTATCTGAACTACTACCTGCAGCAGAAGGAGTTCGTCGAGCATTCCAACCCCGAGCGCACCCGTGCGAATGAGGTTGAGGAGACGCGCGAGAAGAACCTCTTCGACGGCATCGACCACTACGAGAAGACGGGCGAGATCGACGAGAGCACGTTCTATGCGGGCAGCCACGGTGACTGGATTGCCGACTTGGCTATCGCTCTGAAGAACGACACCAAGCAGCGCTTCCTGGTCATTTGCGAGAACAAGGGCGCCATCCCCAACATGCCCTACGACGCTATGGTCGAGCTGCCTGCCTACATTGGCAAGAACGGCCCCGAGGTCATCAGCCGCGACAACATTCCGCTGTTCCAGCAGGGCCTCATGATGCAGCAGCTGAACTCCGAGAAGCTCGTGGTCGAGGCTACGATCGAGGGTTCGTACGAGAAGGCGCTCAAGGCCTTTACGCTCAACAAGACCGTGCCTTCGATGAAGGTCGCCAAGGAGGTCCTCGACGACATGATCGAGGCCAACAAGGACTTCTGGCCCGAGCTTAAGTAAAAGCAACAGGGTCGCTGACCGCATATCTGGAGCAATGCCCCGTCCACGTGATCGCGTGGGCGGGGCATTGTCATTTGATGCAAAGTGACCTTGCCCCTTTGCATCAAAAATGATCCGTTTTCCTTCGTCCCCATGGGATCAACTCTCTGCCAAGTTGTGGTAGAACTAGGGAACGGTTTTGAGGAGGTTGGCATGCTCAATGCGATGATTTGGGCGCTTGCCTGTTTTGGTGTCGTCGCTGCCGATATTGCCCTGAGTGTCGTTTTGTTCTCCGCCCTTGGCGCCGCATCGGTGTTCGTGGGTTTTTCGATCGATGACCTCGATATTCAATTGCTTCAGGCCGTCGCGCAGACGGCATCGTTTTTGATGGCGCTGTTGTGGTGGCGTTATCTGTGGTCGCGTTCGTTTATGGCGCGCTGGCAGGGCGAGCGCCCGCTCGGCGGGGGAGCGCGTGGGGCGTGGAAACGCATCGCCTGCGTTATCGTGATTGGCCTGGCCCTGCAGGTGGTCGTTGGCTACGTGACCGACGCCGTGCTGTCGCTGTTGCCCGATGCCGCGGCCGACTACAGCGAGCTTGTCGAGGAAACGGGTATGGGTGACACCAGCTATCTCGCCGTCCTGACTACGGTGCTCGGCGCTCCATTTTGTGAAGAGCTGCTGGTGCGCGGCATTATTTTTGAGTTTTCGCTCCGAGCGTTTAACCCGCAGTGCCGCCCACTTTGGAAGCGCCGACGTCACGTGCGACATCAAGACGGCGCCATGGTGCCCTGGGCGGCCCCGAGTACCTGGGGTATCGCCGCGGCGATTGTGCTGCAGGCGGCTATCTTTGGCTTTATGCATATGAACTGGGTGCAGGGCTGCTACGCGGGTGCCGCCGGTCTGGTCTTTGGCTGGGTGCTCGTGACCACCGGAAAGCTCCGCTACACGATCCTGCTGCATTTTGCCTTTAACGCCGGGTCGTACCTCATGACGTTGCTCTGGTTTGTGAACACGCCGTTCGACGTGGCAATTACGGTCGCTTTCGCCGGTGTCATCCTCGTTGAGGCGATGCGGTCGCTGCGCCGCGCGTGTGGGATGGACGCAGCGAGCGCACCGCTGCCCTAGTTGCGACGCCCGCCTCCGTTGGCGCCCTGACGCCCCTGGGCCGCGCGATTGCGGCCTGCGGTGTTCTGTGCGCGCGACATGCCGCCGTGCCCCTTGCTGCCCTTGGGCCCCTTGCCAGCGCCGCCACCATGCGGTTTGCCGCCCTTCTTGCCGGTGCCATGCCCACCGCCAGCAGACGTCTCGCCCGGGCGCGGGGGCACGGGGCGAATCAGGCAATGCTTGGTGTAGCCAATCAGATTGCGGCGGCCGGCCTTTTCCAGTGCCTCGCGCACGAGCTTGTAGTTCTCGGGCTTGCGATATTGGATGAGCGCGCGCTGCATGGCCTTCTCGTGCGGGTCGCGTGCCACGTAGATCGGCTGCATGGTGCGTGGGTCCACGCCGGTGTAGTACATGCACGTTGACATGGTGGACGGGGTGGGGTAGAAGTCCTGCACCTGCTCGGGCATGTAGCCCATGTCGCGCACGGCCTCGGCAAGGTCCACGGCTTCCTTCATCGTTGAACCGGGATGGCTCGAGATCAGGTACGGCACCACATACTGCTTGAGTCCGTATTCGCGGTTCAAGCGTTCAAATTTACGGCAGAACGCGTCGTAGACGGCGCGGCTCGGCTTGCCCATCACGGACAGCACCGCGTCGCTCACGTGCTCGGGCGCTACGCGCAGCTGGCCCGAGACATGGTGCTCCAGCAGCTCGCGCAAAAACTCGTCCGAGGCATCGGCCATGGTGTAGTCAAAGCGGACGCCGCTGCGGACAAAGACCTTCTTGACGCCCGGCAGCTGGCGCAGGTCGCGCAGCAACTGCGTGTAGCCACTCTCGTCGACCACCATGTTCTTGCACACACTCGGCCACAGGCAGCGCTTGTTCTTGCACACGCCGTGCTTGAGCTGTTTGTCGCAGGCAGGACGGCTAAAGTTTGCCGTCGGTCCGCCCACGTCGTTGATGTAGCCCTTAAACTCGGGATCGTGCGTGAGCAGCTCGGCCTCGCGCATGATCGAGTCGTGGCTTCGCATCTGCAGCACGCGGCCCTGGTGGAAGGTGAGGGCGCAAAACGAGCACTCGCCAAAGCACCCGCGGTTGGAGCTGATCGAAAACTTGATCTCGGCAAAGGCCGGCACGCCGCCTGCGGCATCGTAGTCGGGATGCCAATCGCGTACGTAGGGGAGTTCTGCCACCTCGTCCATCTCGTCGGTGGTGAGCGTCGCCGACGGCGGGTTCTGCACCACGAACACGCCGTTGGGGTAGGGCTCTACCAGGCGATGTCCGGTGATGGGGTCCATGTTCTGCTGCTGCACGTTAAAGCTGCGCGCGTAGTTGAGCTTGTCGGCGGCAAGGTCGTCCCAGCTGGGCAGCAGGTCGTAGTCGTAGACCTCGTCGAGCGAGCTGGTGCGGTAGACGGTGCCGTTGATATAGGTGATCTGGTCGACGGGCAGTCCCGCGTCGAGCGCGTCGGCGATCTCGACAATCGCGTGCTCGCCCATGCCGTAGATGAGGATGTCGGCGCCCGAGTCGAGCAGTACCGAACGCTTGAGCTTGTCCTGCCAGTAGTCGTAGTGGGCCAGACGGCGCAGGCTCGCCTCGATGCCGCCGATAATGATGGGGGCGTCCTTGAACGTCTGACGGATGAGGTTGCCGTAGACCGTGACGGCTCGATTGGGGCGGTGCCCCTCCTCGCCACCGGGAGTGTAGGCGTCGGTGTGGCGGCGGTGCTTGTTCACCGAATAGTGGTTGACCATGGAGTCCATGTTGCCGGCACTGACGAGAAAGCCCAGGCGCGGCTTGCCAAGCACGGTGATGCTAGCGGGGTCGGTCCAGTCGGGCTGGCAGATGATACCCACCTTGTAGCCATGTGCATCGAGGACGCGGCTGATGATGGCCATGCCAAAACTGGGGTGGTCCACATAGGCGTCGCCACAGATGTAGACAAAGTCACACTGGTCCCAGCCGCGTGCATCCATGTCGGCGCGGCTGACGGGGAGGAACTTGTCGCGGCCCGGGCGCCAGGGGCGTGAGGGCGCTGCTGGGGCATGAGTGGTGTGCCCACCCTGCTCCTTACCGCCGCGCTTTTGCTGCTGGCCCTGTTTGCCCTGCTGACTGCGCTGGTTGTTCTGAGCGTGCTGAGGCTTTTTTGCCACGATCCCTCCCGGTGTTTGTATACTGCACGTAATTGTAACCAGTCTTTTTAGGACGGGGCTAAAAAGACTGGGGGAGTACATGAGCTGGGGGATCGGCGCGTCGATACGGGTGTCGGTGCCACGTCCGCTGTTTGTTTCCAGACTGTGTATCTGCGCGTTGGGGAGCCCGTCTCGCGCGCATGCCATGTTGTCAATGGGTTACAGTATGAACGGCGGCTATGTTTCCGCCAACGCACGAGAGAGTCGTCAACAAGGAGGATGCACGACGATGCAGCGTGCCAAACAGATATCGGAGTCTATTGAGCTGGGCATCATCTTGGCGCTCGCCGGTGGCTTTATGGATGTGTATTCGTACATTGGGCGCGACCATGTTTTCGCAAACGCGCAGACGGGCAACATCCTGCTCGTGGGCGTGAGCATCTCCGAGGGCAACTGGGCGCTGGCGGGACGCTATTTCTTCCCTGTGGTGTCGTTTGCCGTGGGCATTATGCTCGCCGACCTGGTGCACGAACGGTTTGGCAGCGTGATTCACTGGCGCCAAGTGACGGTGTTCTTTGAAGCCGTCATCTTGCTGGGCGTGAGCTTTATCCCCGGTGGCGGTTACAACCTGCTCGCCAACTGCCTCACTTCGTTTGCCTGCGGCATGCAGGTCGAGAGCTTCCGCAAGATCCACGGTCACGGCATCGCTACGACCATGTGCATCGGTAACCTGCGCAACGCGCTGCAAAACGTGGATGATTACATCATCACCCACAAGCGCGGCTTTTTGGAAAACGGCCTGCTGTACTTTGGCGTGATCTTTACCTTTGTGTTTGGCGCTGTGCTGGGCAACTGGTGTATTGAGCGCATAGGCCTGCACGCCATCGTCGTGGCGAGCGTGCTGCTGTTTGTCGCGTTTGCCATCATGTTCATCGACCGCGAGCGCGACTTGCGTTTTCGCTGGAAGGTTGCGGCCGAGGCTTGGAAAGAGGGCTGTCGAAAGTAACCGAATGCGGCAAAGGGACAGCCCCTTTGCCGCAATATATTTTCATCTCTATGTAGTACAGCTTCAGGAGCCAGAAAAAAACTATCTAGCTCCTGAATGTTGTTACGAACTGCTTTTTGCAATTTATTCGAGATGCTCTTCAATCCGAGCCCTCAGAAGGGCAATGGCTGTGGGTATTCCAATTGCGGCGGCTAATTCGGCTTTATCCAAAACCTGTATGTTAAAGCACGATTGTTTATCACATTGAAGGACGTTAACTGAAGATAGCTTCACTTCCCGTTGACTGAATATATCGTAATCTCCAAATAGGAAGTTACCTTTTATTGTGTAATTCGGTATGTTCGTTACGCACTTCATCTCAAGTCTGTTTAGGCCATAATCGAACACCGCAACTTCCTTGTGTTCGATGATGAGCGCAACCCTGGGCATGTTACTAAAACCACCGTCGACGACAGTAAAGAGCTTTTCATTTGCATCGTCATAAACGGTGTATTTAAGACTCAATAGCTGTCCTAGTGGACCCGTGAACCCATGTCTTTTGATGTTGAGGTTGTCTCCCGCTGGGTTGACGAGAGCCAGAGCATGCGGATAAGGGTTACCTTCAATTGAGATTCGATATTCGTTTGTAGCCGTCTTGCTCGATTTAGGACCAGTAGCCATCACGCGTCATCGCCTCGATCGAATTGGAACCGTCTTCTGCTTCATGCGGAGAATTACGCTGTACGTTGCAGTACATGCAGCTGCAATAACCGCATGGGCAATTTCTAACAAAATGAATGACACTATTTGCTGCATGCATATTAATTACTATAAAGTATCCTTTTATAAACGTATTGTCAAACATATATTGCTAAAACAGAAACAATTTATAGACTGAGTTGGTCGTATTCTTTGGGCAATTGCTCCTATAATCTAGCCTTCGCTGCAGTCGGGAGGGAAGGGCTGGGGCTCCGTTATTATGTTGAAACGCTTTAACACTTTTGACGTTCTCATGCATTTTTTGTTTCAAAAGCGTTAGGATGGAACTTGCAGCGCGGGGCGTAATGGGTGCCCCGCACACGATGGGAGGCTATCAATGGCTAATCGTTTCGTTCTCAATACCATTTCTTATCATGGTTCCGGCGCCATCAAGGAGATCCCCGGCGAGCTCCAGCGTCGCGGCTACAAGAAGATCTTCGTCTGCTCCGATCCCGACCTGGTCAAGTTTGGCGTTACCGCTAAGGTGACCGACGAGCTCGACGCCGCCGGCATCGCTTGGAGCCTCTACTCCGAGATTAAGCCCAACCCCACCATCCAGAACGTCAAGGACGGCGTCGAGGCCTTCAAGGCCGCCGAAGCTGACGCTATCGTGACCATCGGTGGCGGCTCCTCCATGGACACCGCTAAGGCCATTGGCATCATCATCAACAACCCCGAGTTTGCCGATGTCCGCAGCCTCGAGGGCGTTGCTCCCACTAAGAACCACGCCGTGTTCACCATCGCCGTGCCGACGACCGCCGGTACTGCTGCCGAGGTGACCATCAACTACGTCATCACCGACCCCGAGAAGGTCCGCAAGTTCGTGTGCGTCGACACCAACGACGCCCCTGAGGTCGCCGTCGTCGACCCCGACATGATGGCTTCCATGCCCGCCGGCCTGACCGCTTCTACCGGCATGGATGCTCTGACCCACGCCATCGAGGGCTACACCACCAAGGGTGCTTGGGAGCTCTCCGACATGTTCCACTTTGAGGCCATTAAGCTGATCAGCGAGAACCTGCGCGACTCCGTTGCCGAGGCCAAGTCTGGTCAGCCCGGCTCCGGCCGCGAGGGTATGGCTCTTGGCCAGTATGTCGCCGGCATGGGCTTCTCCAACGTCGGCCTGGGCATCGACCATGCCATGGCTCACACCCTGTCTGCCCACTACGACACTCCGCACGGCGTCGCTTGCGCCATGCTGCTGCCGATCGCCATGGAGTTCAACAAGCCGGTTTGCGCCGAGCGCCTGGCCAAGGTTGCCGTTGCCATGGGTGTTGACACCACGGGCATGAGCACCGACGAGGCTGCCGACGCCGCCATCGCCGCCGTCAAGCAACTCTCCGCCGACGTGAACATTCCGCATGTCTGCGAGGCCATGAAGGCCGACGAGATCGAGGTCCTGGCCAAGGACGCCATGGCTGACGCCTGCTTCCCGGGCAACCCGCGCGAGGCGACGCTCGACGACGTCATCGAGCTCTTCAAGAAGATCTGCCCGGCTGCCTAACTTGGTTCGGCGGGCCCTGCCCGTTAGCCCCGCAATCGTCCTCGGACATGTCGGAAGCCCCCGCTGCGCACTTCGTGCGGCGGGGGCTTCCTCCGTCCTGCGGAAAGATTGTGGGACTAACGGCAGGGGCCGCCGGCTCGTTATCGTGGCGGGCGCAGTCCTGGCGAGCTCGATGGGTCATCTCGCTAGGTAAAAAGATGGCTCGCGGTGGTATTGTTGCTGTGGGTTTAATTCGATATGAAAGGGTGACTTTGGTGTCCAAGATGGATTCTACGCTCTCCTATATTACTGACCAGTTGAAGGCGCTTACCTCGATTGCTTCACCTACGGGCTATACCCGTGCGGCTACTGACTATCTAATGGAAACGTTGCGCGATATGGGCTTTGGCCCCGAGCGCTCCAATAAGGGCAACGTGTTGGTTGAGCTTGGTGGCGAGGGTGAGTCGCTCGTACTGGCGAGCCATGTCGATACCCTGGGCGCCATGGTACGCTCCATTAAGGACAATGGTCGCCTGCGCCCCACGACGCTCGGCGGGCACCAGTGGTCTACGGCCGATGGCGAGAACTGCACCGTTTACACGCGCGATGGCAATGTCTACACGGGCGTGGTCCTCAATACCGAGCCTTCGGCGCATGTGGCCGATGAGCCGGTTAAGACCATCGAGAAGAACATGGAAATCCTGCTCGACGAGAACGTCGATAGCAAGGATGATGTCCTCGAGCTGGGTATTCAGACGGGCGATATCATCGCCATGGATCCGCGCACCACGGTGACGGAAAGCGGCTACATTAAGAGCCGCTTTCTGGATGACAAGCTGTCGGCGGCGATTCTGCTGGGTCTGGCCCGCGCCGTTGCTGACGGCGAGGTGTCGCTTTCGCGCAAGGTGTCCCTGCTCTTTACCGTGTACGAGGAGGTCGGCCACGGCGGCGCTTTCGTGCCGGCCGACACGCGCGAGATGATCAGCGTTGACATGGGCTGCGTGGGTGACGACCTGGGCTGCACCGAGCGCATGGTGTCGATCTGCGCCAAGGATTCGGGTGGCCCCTACAACTACGATCTGGTGACCACGCTGTCCAATATCGCGCGCGAGCTTAAGCTCGATTACGCCATCGACGTGTACCCGCATTACGGTTCGGACGTCGAGGCCACGCTCTCTGCCGGCTACGACATCCGTCACGGCCTGATCGGCCCCGGCGTGTACGCGAGCCACAACTACGAGCGCAGCCACATCGACGGTGTGCGTAACACCTTTGAGCTGGTCCGCGCCTACGTGCAGCGCTAAGGAAGCAGTTTGCGACTCGGCTGACCAATCGCTAAGGCCCGATTTCTCGGGCCTTTTTTCGCTTTAGGTCGTTTAGTATTATGATGTAAGTAATCTATTAATTAAACACGTAAATTACTTAACGAGGTGATGCGGTGTATGGATACGTCTGAGTACTTATCTATGGGTGATGCCGCCCGCCTGTTGGGCGTTACGAAAGCCCGCATATCGCAACTTGCCGCATCGGGGACGCTTGTGTGCGATATTGTGGGCGGCCGGAAGATGGTCGAGTACAATTCTGCGACCGCCTACCAAAAGGTCCGCAAGCGAGGACGCCGTCCTGCGGCCGATGTGGGACGCAAGTTTACGCTGATGTCGGCCGACCATGAGGTCGCGCATGTCTCATTTGATCCGACGCGTGAGTTTCCCTTCGAAATCGCCGAGGTCCTCGATGCGCAACGAATGCCGTTTGGCACATGCTCGAGCTCTTCTCCTACGGTGAATAAACGGGAGCTCAACGTGTGGTGGAGCCATCGGTCGGTGCCTGACGTTCGCCCTGGACTCGTCTCGCGCTATCGTGAACTGGGAATTGCCAGTGGCATCGAGGTTCCGGTTCGGTGCCTGGGCTTATCGCTTTCGGATTGTTATTGGCTGCGGCCGGCCGATTGCGCCGAACTCAAATGGCAAAGCATCAATTACTTTGAGAACGAATTTGAGCGATCGGCGCCCGAAGAGCGTTCGGGTTGGCTGGAAGGCATCGGTCTAAATAATCCGGATAACACGTCCGAGGGCGAGCTCCCTAAATCGTGGATGATCCGAAACGGCATTCGCGTTTTGGCTAAAGGGTGCGGGATGGACGACCAACGGCCCTTTAACGAGGCAGTTGCAACGGCTCTGCATCGTCGCTTGCTTTCCAAGGGGGAGTTTGTTCCTTACACGGTTGAGCGCATGTTCGATGGCCCTGTGTGTCTGTGCGACGACTTTCTTGACGGCCGCGAGGAATATGTTCCGGCTGTTTACGTTAAGGGCGCATTTGGTAGCCAGCGGGGAAACTCGACATACGATCGATACTGTTGCTACCTCGGCAAGCATGGTGTCGATGAGGCCGCTGTGAGAAGGTCTATGTCGCAGATGATTGTCTGCGATGCCCTTTTGGCCAACAGCGACCGCCATTGGCGAAACTTCGGCATCATCCGCAATGTCGACACCCTGGAGATAAAACCTGCTCCGCTGTTCGATAGCGGCAACTGCCTGTGGTACAACGTACCAACTGCCGTGCTCGCAGCTGGGGAGTTTGGGTTTTCCGCTAAGCCGTTTGGGCCCGACCCTTCCGTCCAGCTGGCGCTTGCGGATTTGCTCGATTGGTTCGATTCGTCGCGGCTCAACGGATTTGTTGATGAAGCGATCGAGATTCTTTCGCAGAGCGAGTGGGCGACGGCGGAGGGTCGACTCGAGGCCATTCACCGCGGCCTTGAGCGTCGCGTAATCGAGGTTGGTGCCGCTGTTGAGGTACTTCGACACGTGCAGCGATAAACCCGCGGCTACTTAAGCGCGCCGGTCACGGTGCCGCCGCCCAGGACGATGTCGCCCCGATAGACGACGACGGCCTGTCCGGGGGCGATGGCGCGCTGCGGCTCGTCAAAGGTCAGCAACATTTGCCCGTCTTCGCCGCGCGTAAGGGTCGCTGCCTGGTCTTTCTGTCGGTAGCGGTACTTGGCGCCCACGCGAATGCCGCCGGCATCGAGCTCGGCCTCCATGCACTCTGCCGGCGCGCTCCAAATCCACTCATTGGCAGTTAGCGCCGCCGCGGTTAGGTCCTCGGCTTCGCCCAGATGCACAATGTTGTTGGCGGCGTCGACGCCCGTTACGTACACGGGATGCGCCATCGCGACGCCCAGGCCCTTGCGCTGGCCGATGGTATAGCGCAGCGCGCCGCTATGGCGTCCGACCACGCTGCCGTCGCGCCACACAATGTCGCCCGGTGCAGCGGCATGTCCGCAGCGGCGCTCGATATAGCCCGCGTAGTCGCCGTCCGGGATAAAGCAGATGTCCTCGCTTTCGGCCTTCTTGGCGTTGGCAAAGTCCTGCTCGGCGGCAATGCGGCGCACGTCGCGCTCTTTGTCCAGCCCTGCCAGCGGAAAGATCGTGCGTGCCAGGCGCTCTTGCGTGAGCGAATATAAAAAGTAACTCTGGTCCTTCTTGGGGTCCTCGCCGCGGTGCAGCTGCCAGGTGCCGTCTGCCGCCTGGCTTGTTTTGGCGTAATGTCCCGTTGCGATGTAGTCACAGCCCATATCGAGCGCCGCATCGAGCAGCGCGCCAAACTTAATGTGGCGGTTGCAGATGATGCACGGGTTGGGCGTCAGCCCTTCCTGGTAGGCGTTCACAAAGCGCTCGATCACGTTGCGGTCGAAGGTCTGCTGCAGGTCGAGCACATGGTGGGGTATCCCCAGGCGCTCGGCGACGGCCTTTGCATCGGCGATGTCGCGGTCGACTTTACTCATGCCCGTGGCGGGGTCGGGTGCGGGGCAGGTGAGACGCATGGTGGCGCCGACGCATTCGTAGCCCTGGCGCTTGAGCAGGTACGCGGTCACGCTGGAATCGACGCCGCCGCTCATGGCGACGAGCACGCGCTTGTTGTGCATGGGGAGGTTCTCCTTGGTGGCATGTGGCCAAAAAAGAAAAGCGGCGCGGGAGGCTGGTTCCGCGCCGCAGACATTGTAGCAAGTTCGGGCGTCCTGTGGGACACCCTGTTGGGATGAGCTCAGGCTGCCAGAAGAGAGGGGAGACCGGCGTGCCTTGGACTCGTTCTAGGAACGAGAGCTCTAGTCCTGGAAGAGTGCCGTGGACAGGTAGCGCTCGCCGGTGTCGGCGAGCAGCGCCACGATGGTCTTGCCCTCGTTCTCGGGGCGCTTGGCCAGCTGCAGTGCGGCCCACACGGCGGCGCCGGACGAAATGCCCACGAGCACGCCCTCCTTGTGGCCCACGGCGCGGCCGGTGGCAAAGGCGTCGTCGTTCTCGACGGGGATGATCTCGTCGTAGACCTGGGTGTCGAGGACGTCGGGCACAAAGCCGGCACCGATACCCTGGATCTTGTGCGGGCCGGCCTGGCCCTTAGAGAGCACCGGGGAGGTGGCGGGCTCGACGGCGACGACCTGAATCTCGGGGTTTTGCTCCTTGAGGAACTCGCCCACGCCGGTCACGGTGCCGCCGGTGCCGACGCCGGCGACGAAGATGTCGACCTTGCCGTCGGTGTCGTCCCAGATCTCGGGGCCGGTCGTGGCCTTGTGAATGGCCGGGTTCGCGGGGTTCACAAACTGGCCGGCGATGATGCTGTTGGGGGTCTCCTTCTGCAACTCTTCGGCCTTGGCGATAGCGCCCTTCATGCCTTTGGAGCCGTCGGTGAGCACGAGCTGCGCACCGTATGCCTGCATCAGCTTGCGGCGCTCGACGGACATGGTCTCGGGCATGGTGATGATCACCTTGTAGCCGCGGGCGGCCGCCACCGAGGCGATGCCGACGCCGGTGTTGCCGCTCGTGGGCTCGATGATGGTGTAGTCGCCGCCACGCACGAGCTTGCCTGCCTTCTCGGCCTCGTCAATCATGTTCTTGGCGACGCGGTCTTTAACGGATCCGGCGGGGTTGAAGTATTCCAGCTTGACGAGCACGCGGGCCTTGAGGTCCTCATCGGCCTCAAAGTGGGTGAGCTCCAGGAGCGGGGTGTGGCCGATAAGCTGATCGATGGACGTGTAAACCTTGCTCATGATGAACCTCCAAAGTGTTCAAATGACTGGATACCGTGTGGTTTTACGGTGTGTCTAGCAGCTAAACCCATAAACCTTATAGGTTGTTCGTTTAGCTGTTGGGAAGCATAGTAGACACCGAAGCCTAGTAATGCAATAGGAAATAGGAGATTATTGCAAGTTGATTAACCATCTTGACCGGAACGGGTATTTTCAAAGCCAATTTTTCGGCTAGAATTTCAACGGACTAAAAGACCGAAAGGCAGCACTATATATGTTGGTTTCCACAAAGGGCAGATATGCCCTGCGCGTTATGGTCGACCTGGCCGAGCATCAGGCGGCCGGTCGCATCCCGCTCAAAGAGATCGCGGCGCGCCAGGGGATTTCGGAGAAGTACCTCGAGAATATTCTGGCTACGCTCGTGCGCGCCAACATGCTCTCGGGCATGCGCGGCAAGGGCGGCGGCTATGTGCTCACGCGCCCGCCCGAGCAGTACACGGTGGGCGAGATCTTGCGCCTGACCGAGGGCAGCCTGGCGCCGGTCGCCTGCCTGGATGGCGACTGCAAGGGTTGTTCGCGCTCTGACGAGTGCCCCACGCTCGACGTGTGGAAGAACCTGGACAAGCTCATCAACGACTACCTCGACGGTGTGACGCTTGATCAACTTGTCGCTCCCAACGAAGGCTACGACTACGTGATCTAGCCCACCTGCCATTTGGGGACGGGGTGGAAATGGCAGATTCTCTCGCCCTTTGAGACTTGGCAAATAAGAAGGCCGCCCATTTTTGCGATGGGCGGCCTTCGTTTTGGGCTGTTGAGACGGGCGCGGCCGGAATGGCCGTTTTAGCCCTCGGCGATGCTGTCGAGGATGCTGCGCATGATGGACACCAGGATGCTGCCCATAAAGGCCGATCCAAAGCTGGCGATGGAGATACCCGCGCCCAGCAGATTGACCGACAGATAGCTGGCCAGCTCGAGCATAAAGCTGTTGACTACGAGCTGAAAAATACCCAGCGTAATGATCGTGAGCGGCAGCGAGATGACCGTCAGGAACGGCTTGACGAGCGAATCGACGATGTTCAGGAACAGTCCCACGAAGGCGAAACAGACCCAGGCCTCGGCAAAACCGAAGGGCTGGATGCCGGGAACGAGGAACGTGGCAATCGCGATGGCGATCGAGGTAAAGAGCCAGTTAAGCATAAAGCGCATGGTGTGAATCCTTTCTTGCGCAGGGTGCGTCGGTGTCGCGTGAAGCGGTTTGCTGCGGCAGCTTGGACGGCCGCTCGGGTGTGCCGCCTTGTTCGGCCGTCCATTGTCTCAGATATTCGTGGAGCTTACGTGCGCATTCGGTTTCAAAACGGCGTTCGTCCTAGAAAATGCGCCGCTGGCAGAGAGTTTTGTCGCTTTAGTTTGGTGGTGTGCTAAACTGCTACGGGCAAAAGCCACACGCGTTGCCCTATTGCATAGAACGGGCGAACGATGCCCGATGTCAGTATCAACTTCGATGCCTTTTGGCGGGTTTGGCGGTGATCGATGAATATCGAGAACATGTTTGACAAGCCTGATGTCAAGCAGCTGGTCCACGCATTTAGTCTTTTGGATGACGAGAAGGATATCCAAGCGTTTTTGACCGATATCTGCACGCCGCGCGAGATCTGCGATCTATCGCAGCGTCTGCAGGTTGCGCGTTATCTGGATGAGGGCGAGCCTTATGTTGAGGTTCAGGCCCGCACCGGCGCTTCGTCCACTACGGTGAGCCGCGTTTCAAAGGCACTCAACGGCGAGTACGGCGGCTATCGCAAGATCCTCATCAAACTGGAGGATGGCGAGTAGGCCAGCGGCAACAAACGAATTGCGCAGAACCGTCCCTTCGGGGGCGGTTTTTTGATCCTTTGGGGACGGAGGAAAACGGATCGCTGGGTTAGACTGACCTCCTCGGTGATCCATTTTCCTCCGTCTCCAAGGGGTCAAATCTGTTGGCGTGGGGCAAATCTGTCCGCGCGGGCGGGTAGGATGGAAACATTGAATATTGCGAACGGTTTGAGTGGAGGACCATGCCTGTTCGAATCTATACCACCAACGCCGGCGCGGATTTGAGCGATGCCGAGGCGGCGCTGCTTGCCGACCTTATTGCCCGCCACGGGCGTGCCGTGCTGCTGGCGCCAACGTTTGCCGAGCTCGACCTGTGCCGTCATGATGCGGCGGAAGCCGGCGTTTCGCTGGGTATTGACTACAAGACGCCTACATCGTGGCTTCGCTCGCTTTGGGAGCTTTTGGGCGACGGGCGCGGTTTCGTCGACAACCTGCAGCGCCAGATGCTGTTTTCGGACATGGTAGCGCGCCTCGACGACGCCGACCTGCAGCCGCTTTCGCGCAGCCAGGGCACGGTGCGTATGCTCGCGCGTATGGCTCGCGATGTGCTGCCGGGTGTGGCAGGGACAGGCACCGAGCGTTGCTGCGACAACGTTTGCAAGCCCAAGCCCAAAAGCGACGCCGAGGCTCGCGTGTTTGAACTTTTGTGCGCCTATGCGCGCGGTTTGGACCGTCGAGATATGGTCGAGCCCTGCGAGGCGGCTGACATTATGGCCGATGCCCTGGCCGATAACCTGCCGGCGTGCACCCGCGCCGTATGCGTGCGCGGTATCACGTCGTTTACGCACGGCCTGCTCGAGCTGCTGTCTGCCGTGGCGAACAATGGGGGAGAGGTCGTCGTACTGCTTGCCTGCGAGCAGGCGGCGATGCGCGAGGAGCTTGCCGCGGCATTTGATGCCCGCGGTGTGCTGTTCGAGGCCGCGCCGCTGAGGGAGGACGCCGTCGCGTCTGATGCCGCTTGCGGGACCGCCGCTCAGCCTGCCTTTATTGAGGTCGCCGGCCCCCATGCCCGTGCCCATGCTTATGCGGACGCCATCGATAAGTTGGCGAAAACGCACAAGGAGTCCAAGGCCGATAAAGCTACCGCAACGCCCGTCGACCCCGTGCACGTGCTCGTTGTTTCTGCCCGGGCGCCCCAGCTGTTCGGTGAGCTCGCCTCTCGTCTGGCGGCTCGTCATATCGCTGCCGAGACAACCGAGTTCACGGCGTTTTCCCAATCCATCGCGGGCAGGCAGTTTGCGGCGCTCGCCAACCTGATCGAGCGTATGAAGGCCGCCGACGAAGGGGCAGCTTCTAAGACTGAGTGGTGGCCCGCGCCGGAGCTTACCGACTGGATTTACAGTCCGCTTTCGGGCGCTGATGCCGTCAATGCCCGTACCTTCGATAAGAATATGCGTCTCTCGCGCAGCAAGACTACCGCGGGCGTTAAGAGCCTGCTGCAGAGCGTCCAAGGCCAGGTGAGGGGCGCGCGCAAGGCGGCGAGCGACGAGAACTGGTTTAAGAACGTGCCGTGCGTGGTCTCGGACGTGTTCCAGGCGCTGTGGCGTGACAAGCCCGTGACGGCGCTCAAGGCCATGCTTGCCGTTGCCGAGGCACTGCCCGATCGCGCGCTTGGTGGTCTCGACGGCCAGGCCCGTCGCCAGGCGGAGGTGGCCCTGCTGCGCCACGCGATCGACATCCTTATGAACGATGCTCGCGCGCTCGACGTGTCGCAGGCCGCGACCGTGCCCGTGCTCGATGGCATTCGCACCAAGGTGGACAAGCGTAGCACCGCCTACGATTACGAGACCTACGAGGTTGACCGTGCGCCACGTGCCCAGGTTCGCTTTACTTCGCTTGCCGATGCGGCGGCCCTGCGCCCCGATAGCTACGATGCCGTGCTGTTTGCCGACGTCGACCTGGACAGTTATCCGCTCTCACATGAGGAGGGCCCGCTGGCAACGCTGACGGCGAGCCTCGGTCGCGAGGGCGTGACGCTTGAGCCTGCGGCCTTGCTGCGCGCACGCTTTGGCCGCGCGATACAAGCGTCGCGTGGTCCGGTTACGCTCGCCCGTGTGACCCACGATCGTCAGGCGCGCGAGTGCTATCCGGCGGCCGTGTGGACCGAGTTGCGGGCGCATGCCGAGGCCGCTAACGATGCTAAGGCCGCTGACGCCGACAAGGCCGCTGACGCCGACAAGGCCGCTGACGACGCTAAGGCCGTTGGCGCCGACAAGGCGAAGTGTGTGGGTGAGGGCGATATCGTAAGGGACTTCGATCCCGCGGCAGGCGAAGGTCTTAGGCGCGAGCGCGTGACCTGCGAAGCTCCTCAGCACCTGAGCGATGAAGCCATTCCGTATTTGGTCCTGCGTCGTCGCGATGGCGAGGGCGAGGATGCGCCGCTGGTGCCGCGCCTGACGTCTGCCTCGCAGATCGAGGCCTATTCGACCTGCCCGCTATGCTGGTTCGTCTCGTACCGCGTGAAGCCCCAGTCGATCGACGCTGGCTTTGGCAATATGGAGAAGGGCAACTTTGTCCACGACGTGCTGGAACACTTGCATGCCCGTCTGCCCCAGGAGGGCATGGAGCGCGTGACACCCATGAATCTGCCACGCGCGAAGGAGCTGCTGCGCGAGGTCTTTGACGAGACCTTGGCCGAGCATGCGGGCAAGCGCGGTACCGAGGGCCCGCTCGTGCCGCTCTCCCCGGTGGAGGAGCGCCAGGTGGCCGAGATTTTGCCGCAGCTGGAGGGCGTTCTTGCCTACGAGTCCGAGGCGCTCGCGCCCTTCGCGCCGCGCTACCTGGAGTTTGCGTTCAACGAGCTCCAGGTCGAGTATGCCGGCTGGCCGCTCGGCGGGCGCATCGACCGCGTGGATGTGGATGCCGAGAATCGCGCCGTGGTAATCGACTACAAGCATCGCACGGGCGTTGAGGAGTTTAAACTCGCCGACCCCACGGTGCGCGACGAGGAATCGGGCGAGGCCGCCATCGACGACCCGCGGTGGCTGCCGCCCCATACCCAGACGCTTATCTATGCGCAGGCCATGCGCCGGGCGCTGGATCTGGATGCCCGTGCGGCGCTCTATTTTTCGACCAAGGGCGGCAAACCGGCGCTGCGCGGCGCCGCGAGTGCCGAGCTGCTCGAGGAAGAGCGCGGCGACGGCCGCATCCCGGGGCTTAAGAAGGGCTTTCCCGGCGAGGGTGGCAGCATGGACTTCGACGCCCTGCTCGATCGCGTGGAGGCCGGCATCGCCGAGCGCCTGCACGAACTCGAGGCAGGCGACGTTGCCGCCGTCGACCCGACGTCGGCTCAGGCCGCGCATGCGCGCTGCTCGTATAACCACGAAGGAACGTTTGTAAGGAGGGACGTGTAGACCATGGATCTTTCGACTTTGATGCCGCAACAGCTGCAGATCGTCAAAACGCTCGACCGTCCGCTGTTTGTCTCGGCGGGTGCCGGTTCGGGCAAGACCTTTACCCTCACGCGCCGCATCGTCTACGCGCTCTCGCCCGAATCCGGTCCGTTCGTTGAGCATCTGGACCAGGTGCTCGCCATTACCTTTACCAAAGACGCCGCGGCCGAGATCCGTGACCGTGTGCGCCGCACGCTCATCGACGAGGGCATGGACGAGGAAGCCCTGACCGTCGACGATGCGTGGATCTCGACCATTCACGGCATGTGCTCGCGTATCCTGCGCGCACATGCGTTGGAGCTGGGCATCGATCCCGAGTTCACGGTGCTCACCGATACCGACGAGCTTATGGACCAGGCTGTTGAGCATGTGCTGGCCCGCGCGACGGCGCCCGATGCCGCCCCCGAGCTCGCCGCTTCGCTTAAGGCCCTCTACGCTTGGTATCCCATGGCGGGCGAGGGTGGGCCGTTTGGCGCCGGTACCACCATTAAAGGGCTGGTGCGTGAGCTGCTGGAGCTCTCGAGCCAGCTGCCGGGCGGTATGGACGACGTGTGCGTGGCGCGCGGCCAGGCCGATACCTCGGCACTCGCCGATGCCTATCGTGCGGCGCTGGGCGCAAGCAAGGCCGCGACCGAGAAAGCGCAGGTGGCACTCGATGCCATCGACGCGTTTGAGGCGAGCGGCAAAACCATGGAGGATGCGGCGCGACTCATGATGTCGTGCAGCATGCCTCGGGCGAGCAAGGCGTTTTCTAAGGAGCAGGTGGAGCTACTCAAGGCCGAGGCTGCCGATGCGTTTATCAATATCGTGCTGGCCTGCGGTGGTCCCGCGCTCGATGCGCTGGCGGGGCTTGCTCGTGCTGTGGAGGCGGAATACCGCGCGCTCAAGGCTGACCAGTCCGCGCTTGATAACAACGACCTGCTGCGCATGGCGTACGAGGCGCTGCGCGATTATCCCGCCATCCGAGCGGCCTATGAGGGTCGCTTTAAGATGGTCATGATCGATGAGTTCCAGGATACCGACCAGATGCAGGTCGATTTGATCCGTCACCTGACGGGCGCGGGGGAGCGCGCACTGTGCACCGTAGGCGATGCGCAGCAGTCGATCTACCGCTTCCGTGGTGCCGAGGTCGAGGTATTCCGTCGCCAGGAGCGCAAGGTGGGTTCGACGACGGCGTCCGAGACGGTCGCCACGTCCGATGCCCCCGCCGGCGAGCTCGTCAAGCTTGTACGCAACTTCCGCAGCCACGACGAGGTGCTGCGCTATGTGGCGCGCGTCTTTGACGGCGACACCGGTGGTTTGATGCAGGGGTTCTTGGATCTTGAACCGAGCGACGAACGCGAGGACAAGCTCAAGGCGAAGGCATCGCGCCGCCAGGCGATTTTCGTTGCCGGTGGCAGTACGCAGGAGCGAACGCAGGCGAAAGCTCGTGCGATTGCGGAGCGATTCCAAGCACTCGTTAAAGCGGGCCAGCCCCAGGGCAGCATGGTCCTGCTGCTGGGCCGCATGACCAACGCCGATGTCTATGCGCAGGCCTTCCGCGACCAGGGGCTCGACTGCGTGATCGCAGGCGGCTCGGTCTTTGCCCAGGCAGCCGAGGTGCAGACGGTGCGTGCCCTGGTGTGCGCGCTTGCTAACCCGGCCGATACGGCGCAGGGTCTTATGCCGCTGCTGGCCTCGCCGATGTTTGCGCTCGGCGCTCAGGAGTTCCTGGCGCTGGCGACCAAGCTGGACGACCAGACGGGGGAAACCTCGCGCCGCAACATCGACGTGGGCATCATGAGCGATTCCGATGTGCCGGGTTTGCAAGACTTGCCGCTCGTGACGCGCGCCCGCGAGGTGCTGCGGTATGCGCTCCGTCGCGTGGGCCGCGATTCGTTCGCCGCCATCGCGCGCGACGTGGTCAACGCCTCCGGCTGGTTTGTACGTCTGGCACAGCGTGGTCCCGAGGGCAAGGCCATTGCCGCCAACGTGCTCAAGGCGCTCGACGCCGTGGCCGAGGCAGAGGCCGAGCTCGGCAACTCGCCGCGCTCCATTGCGCTCGCCTTCGACCGCTTCTTGGCGGGCAAGGAGGCCCCGGGCGCGCTCAACGAGGAGGGCGACGGCGCGGTACGCATCATGACGGTGCATGCGTCCAAGGGTCTGGAGTATCCGGTCGTAGCGGTTGCCGAGTGTTTTGGCGTGCGTAAGTCCTCGGGTGCGGCACAGATGGGTCGCGTCGAGGGCGGAGCGCAGATCGTGGCGCTGCCGGCACGCTTCGACGGCGTTAAGCTCGCGGACGGAACCTTTGTGAAGGGCGACGACGTCAAAAAGCAGTTTGAGCATGCGTTTAAGGGCAAGGGCACGTCGTTGTGGCTGCCGCCAGAGCTCATGGAGGACGTCTGTGCGACGGGCTCTCCCGCCGAGGCATTTGCCCGCCTGCGCGACGACGACCTGCAGCTTTCGCTCGAGGAGCGGGCCCGCTTGCTCTATGTTGCCATGACGCGTGCGCGAGAGCTGGTGATCTTGGCGATGGATGCCGGCGTGAGCCGCGGCAAGCTGTGCGCGCCGACCTTCGACGTCGAGACCGATCTGACCTATGACGTGCTGCGTCGTATTCTGCCTACCGACGCTCTGGACATGCCGCAGCTCGATGCCGACCGCCTGGTGTTCGACAACTCCCAGCCGGGCGACTACGAGCTCATTTCGCTCGCGGACTTTTCCTTTGGCGAGCAGGCGTTTGAGGCCAACGCTTCACTGGATGCCGAGGGCAGGCTTGTTCGCGGCGATGTCGATACAGATACTGCCGACGATTCGGCCAGTACAATCGTCCCCGGTCCTGCCGACCCCGAACCCGATGCGTTCGAGCTCGTGCATCCCCAAGCGGTGGGCGTACGCATGGGCATCTGCCCGTATCCGGTGCGCGATTCGTACAGCTACTCGTCAATTGCCGCGGCGCTGCATGCCGAGTCCGAGGACCGTGCCACCGAGGCGCATGTGCCCATGGACGAGGCTGGCGATGATGCGGAGTCTGATGGTTCCGAGATGGCGGATGCAGACGTGGCCGCTGTCGAGCCCGCCGGCAATCCCATGGCGCTGGGCTCGGCCTTCCACGCCGCCTGCCAGTGGCTGATCGAGATGGGTGCCGATGCGCTGCCCGCCGAGCGTGCCGACGCCCTGGCTCGCCTGTGGCGCCTGACGCCGGAACAGCGCGAACGCTTCGACGTTGCCCTGGATCGCTGGCTCAAGTCGGCGGTCCGTGCCGAGCTGCTTGCCTGGCCGTGCGTTCGCGCCGAGGTGCCGTTCTTTTCGCTGGGCTGCGAGGACGAGGACATCGCTCGCTACGGTGCATATGCCGAGGGCGCCATCGATGCTTTGGCGACGAACCCGGCGGATTCGTCACGCGCGCTGGTCATCGACTACAAGACGGGCGGCACACCGGACGAGACGCCGGAACAGCTGCAGGAGAAGCACGCCCTGCAGGCGCGCGTTTACGCTGATGTTCTGCACAAGGCGGGCTTTGAGGCCGTGACCGTCAAGTTCGTCCGCGTGGAGCAAGTCGACCCCGCCAACCCGTGCGAGCCTCAGGTGGTCACCTACAGCCTCTAGCCCTCAATAACTTGCGGTGGAATACAGACCGTTTTGGCCAAAAAAGCCGGCAAACAGTCCGTATTTCACCGCAACTCAATAGGAGCCGTGTGGGTTTGGCTAGGTTCGGGTGCTGTCCGTGCCGTGGGGTAAAATCGTTCAGTCAGAACACGAACCCGCATCGGAGCTCATCACATGGCATTCGTCCATCTGCACAATCACACTGTTTTCTCCATGCTCGACGGCGCAACCCGTATCCAGGATATGGTCAACCGTGCCGTTGAGCTTGGCATGCCCGCCGTGGCCATTACCGACCACGGCTACATGTATGGCGTGCCCGACCTAGCGCTGGCCTGTGACGCCGTTAACCACAACACGCCCGAGTACAAAACCTGGAGCCACGACAAGGCCTTCTTGGAAAAGGACCGTCGCGACGAGCTGGTGGAGCCCGATCCCGAGGCAAACCCGCGCGAGCATGCCCAGTACGTTAAGGACATGGCCATGTGGGACGAGAAGGGCAACATCGACGAGCTCAAGCCGCCTCTGGTCATCAAGCCCATTTTTGGCTGCGAGGTTTACTTTACGCCGGACGAGACGCTCGCTCGCGACCATAAGCCCGAGCTCTACCACATGATCCTTCTGGCCAAGGACCAGGGGGGCTACGTCAACCTGATGCAGACGGTCTCCGAGGCCGCCGTGCAGGGCTTTTACTACAAGCCGCGTGTGACGCTCGACAACCTGCGCCGCCATGCCAAGGGCATGATCTGCACGAGCGCCTGCATCGCGGGCATCATCCCCAAATACATCGACCGCGGTGACATGGAGGGCGCCATCAAGTGGGCCGAGACCTTCCGCGACACCTTTGACCCCGGCGACTTTTATATCGAGATCCAGGAACACGGCATTACCACCGACAACGGCCTGACCGACGAGCAGATGGACCGCACGCTCATCGACATCGCCAAGCAGGTGGGCGTCAAGGTCATCGCCACCAACGACTTCCACTACCTGCGCCGCGAGGACGCGCCCGTGCAGGACGTCATCATGTGCATTGGCATGAACGCCAAGGTCGACGACCCCAACCGCATGCGCATGACCGGCTCGGAGTTTTACATGAAGACCGAGGAGGAGATGCGGGCGATGTTTCCGTATTGCCCCGAGGCCTGCGACAACACGCTCGAGATTGCTGACAAGTGCTACGTCGAGCTGGACTGGGACTCCATCATCCTGCCGCGCTTCCCGTTGCTTGACCCCGGCGAGACGCACGAGAGTCAGTTCCGCCGCGAGTGCGAGAAGGGCCTGCGCCAGCACTACGGTGACGACTGGGCCACGCGCGAGATCGGTGGCGTCAACATCAAAGAGCGCTTTGAGTACGAATACAAAGTCATCTGCGACAAGGGCTTTGCCGCCTACTTTTTGATTGTTGCCGAGTACGTGCAATGGGCCAAGGACAACGGCATCGGCGTCGGCCCCGGCCGTGGCTCGGCTGCCGGCGCTATCGTCGCCTACGCCATGAACATCACCGCGTTCGATCCGCTCGAGAACGGCCTGATGTTCGAGAGGTTCCTGTCCCCGCAGCGTACCGAGATGCCCGATATCGATATGGACTTCGACGATGAGCGGCGCCTCGAGGTCGTGGAGCACGTTCGCCAGCTCTACGGCCCCGAGAAGGTCACCCACGTCATCACCTACTCGACCATTAAGGCCAAGCAGGCCATCAACGACGCCGCTCGCGTCCTGGACTACCCGGTCTACATGGGCCAGCGTCTGTCCAAGATGGTCTCGAGCGACCCCAAGGTCAAGCTCAAGCAGGTGCTCGAAAAGCAACCCGGCAAAGAGGACCTGTTTAACCCCGATTTTGCCGAGGCATATAAAAAGGACGACGACGCCCGCCGCATCATCGACACGGCGCTCTCAATCGAGGGCCTCACCCGTGGCGAGGGCGTGCACGCGTGCGCCGTTCTGATCTGTCGCGACCCCGTCAACGAGCACGTGCCCACCAAGCTCGACACCAAGGGCGGCGTCGAGATTACCCAGTACGAGGGCCATACCGTTGCCGATATGGGCCTGCTCAAGATGGACTTCTTGGGCCTACGCACGCTGACGGTTATCTCCAAGGCCAAGGCCAACATCAAGAAGAACTTCGGCATCGACATCAAAGAGGAAGAGATTCCCTTTGACGACCCCGAGATCTTTAAGCTCATGGGCTCCGGCCACACCGCCGGCGTCTTCCAGGTCGAGTCCGCCGGCATGACGGCCACGATCAAGAACATGAAGCCCACCGAGTACAAGCACGTCGTGGCATTGATCGCCCTGTACCGCCCGGGCCCGCTGGGCGCCGGCATGGTTTCGTCCTACATCAACCGTATGAACGGCAAGGAGCCGGCGGTCTCCTATGACGACCGCCTGGACGACATCCTAGGCGAAACCTACGGCACCATGGTCTACCAGGAGCAGGTTATGCTCATCTCCGTCGAGATGTGCGGCTTCTCCAAGGGCGAATCGGACTCGCGTATCCGTAAGCCCGTGGCTAAGAAAAAGATCAAGCTGCTCACGTCGACGGTGCTGCACTGGGAGGATGGCTCGGACGAGACCACCTACGACCACTGGATGAACGGCGCTATCAAGAACAACTACACGCGCGAGGTCGCCCAGAAGATTTGGGACGATGTTCTCGAGTTCGCATCTTACGCCTTCAACAAGTCGCACTCCGCCGGCTACGCCATTCTGGTTATGCAGACGGCGTGGCTCAAGGCGCACTATCCGCACGAGTACATGGCGGCCGTTTTGACGTCCTATACGGGCAAGACCGACAAGATCGTGCACTACGTCTCGGCATGCCGTCACGACGGCATCCCCGTGCTGTCGCCAGATGTCAACGAGTCCGGTACCGAGTTCACGGCTACCAAGGAGGGCGTACGCTTTGGTCTGGCCGGCATCCGCGGCGTGGGCACCGGCGTGGCGCAGGCGATTATCGCCGAGCGCGAGGCGGGCGGCCCGTTCAAGACGCTGCACGATTTTGTCGAGCGCGTGGACTCCAGCCAGGCGAACCGTCGCGTGATTGAATCGCTCATCAAGGCAGGCGCCTTCGACTCCACGGGGTATCCGCGTCGCCAGATGATGCACTTTGTGGATAAGAACAACCCCGAGAACATCATCGATGCCGCGGTAAAGCGCCAGAAGGATCGCGCGAGCGGCCAGACGTCGTTCTTCGATATGTTTGGCGACGTTGAGGGCTCGGGCTTCGAGGTCAGCGTGCCCGATCAGGATGGCCAGGAATGGGACCGCCACCTCAAGCTGAGCCAGGAGAAAGAGGTTCTGGGCATCTATGTCTCGGACCACCCGCTGCGCCCGTTTGAGTATGCGCTAGCCAAGGCGCGCGACTTTTCGTTCTCGCAGATCGACACCGGCTACGAAGTTCAGAATCCTACGGGCGGCACCATCAACCAGGAGATTCCCGAGGGTAAGGCGCTGTGGTGGGCCGGCATGGTCTCGAGTGTGTCCAAGCGCGTGACCAAAAACGGCGACCCCATGGGCATCGTGCAGCTCGAGGACATGGAAGGCGAGGCCACCGTCGTCGTGTTCCCCAAGACCTACAAGGAGGCCGAGGGGTACCTGTACGGCGAGGTCGATCCCGAGACCGGTGCACAGCTGTCCGATGCGTTTGTGCGCATTAAGGGCAAGCTCGAGCGCTCGGACCGCGGCGACCAGATCATCGCGCAGGAGATCGTGCCGCTGGAGCTCAACGAGGAGAACAACAAGCCCAAGGTGTTTGAGGTTATGGTGCCCAACAGCCGCTTTAGCCAGGGCAATATGGCGCGCCTGGCCACGGTGCTCACCGCTAACCCGGGCGGCGACCGCGTGGAGATCTTTATCGAGCAGGTGGACGGGCGCGTGCTGCGTGCCGAGGTACCTGCCAAGGTCAACGCGCGTTCGATTCCGCTGCTGGCCGAGGCCAAGGCCATTGTGGGTAACCAGGGTCGCGTGACGGTGATCTAAGCTACCCCGGGTGAGATTGGAGGAAGTGATGGCGCAGGGGACGTTTGTGCAGGCGCTCCGGAAAGAGGCGGCGCTGAGCGGCACCTTTATGAAGGGCCGCTCGCTCATGCTCAACGGTGCCGTGCTGTCGATTGAGGACAGCGGCTCGCGCTTCTCCAAAAACGTGACGGTTGAGGGCTCGGTGCGCGGCTCGCGCGGCGACCTGTACAAGACGCACGTGGCGCTCGATATGGACGAGCACGAGGTGATCGACTACGACTGCGATTGTCCCGCTGCCTATCGTTACCCCGGTATGTGCAAGCACGCCATTGCCACGGCGCTCGCGTATCTGGACGCGAGCGGCATTGAGCCTGTTGAGGGGCTGCGCACGCCGGTTCGCACGTTTACGGCGCAACCGAAACAGCCCGCGCGCACCGCGCCCAAAGCGCCGGCCGTCAACCCCAACTTTCCCTTTCCGGCGCCTGTCCCCACGAGCCCCAGTCTCATGGCGGCGCTCTCCGATCTTTCGGACGCGCGCATGGATGAGCTGGCTAGCATGCGCCGCAAGCTTGCCGGTGCCGTTGATCCCGATGCCCCCAAGGCAGTGTTGGAGCCCTCGTTGGTGCCGTACTACAATCCGCTGTTCGCCGACCGCTTTAGCTGGGCGCTCGAGTTCCGCATTCGCTGCGGTTCGGTGTCCTACGTGGTCAAGGATATCGACGGCATGGCCGACGCCTATGTCCGAGGCGGCACCTTCTCGTACGGCAAGAAGCTCACGTTTGTCCATTCACCTGAGGCCTTTGACGAAACATCGGCAAAGCTGCTCAACCTTGTTGTGACGACAGTTGCCTATCTCGATGACATCACAAGCTCGCGTTCGGCGTCGTACGACTTTGCCCGCAGTGGTTTTGTTGCCGAGCGTCAGTTGCCGCTGTCCGAGCATAGCATCGTATATGTGCTGGACCTGCTGCGCGGCCAGACCATCTCCTTTGAGCCCGCCTGGTCGCGGGGGATGACGACGCATCGCACCTACGACGTGGCGGTTGAGCTGTCTCCGCAAGGGGAGGACGAGGCATCCGCTAAGCGCCCACCGCTGCTTGCCGCCAAAATCGCGCCGGCGGCTGGTGGTAGCTATGACCTGCGCCTGCCCGCCGATATGTACTGCTTTGCGTCGGGCGATGCCGCCTACTTGGTTGACACGCGCCGCGCGCGCCGTACCGACGCTGCATTTGCTCAGCATGCCGCACCTTTTTTGTCGCGCTTGCTGCCGTGCCGCACGCCCGCCCATATTGCCGCCGAGCAGGTGGGTGAGTTCTGCCGTATGGCGCTGCCCATTTTGCGCGACTACACCGACCTCACCGCGCCCGCCGCGCTCGATACCGTGGCACCCGAGCCGAGCTTTGCTATGGCGATCGGTGTCGACGATGGGCTCGTGACCTGCAAAATTACGGTTACCTACGGCGATTGGTCGGCGGATCTCTTTAGCCTGGGCGCTCCGGGCAGCCCCTTCGAAGAGCAGCGCCCCGGTGTGCCGCCCCGCGACGAGGTGGCGGAGTTTCGCGTTATGGATACGGCGGCCCTGTACTTCGATTTCTACGAGCGCGGTCTGGCGTTTGAGGAGCGCGATGACGCCCGCTTGTTCTGCCTGCTGACCGAGGGCCTGTCTGCCCTGTCCGAACTGGGTGAGATCATGCTCAGCGACCGTCTGCGCCAGATCTCGGTCCGCCCTGCGCCCAAGCTCTCGGTTCGTGCGACCGTTAAGAGCAATCTGCTCGATGTCGAGCTGGGCGCGAGCGGGCTTTCGGCCGCGGACCTTGCCGTCTATCTCGATTCGTACAAGCGCCATCAAACGTTTGCGCGCCTTACGTCCGGCGACATCATTCGCCTGGACGAGGGGGCGCGCGCCGCGTTTGGCCTTGCCGAGGACCTGGGTGTCGATGCCGTCGACCTGCTCGACGGCGTGTCGCTTCCCGCGTCGAGCACCCTGTTCGTCGACAGCATGCTCGCACGCACGCCGGCGCTCGAGGCCGATCGCGACGCTGCGTTCCGCCGTACCGTCGAGCGCCTGGACACGCTCGGCAAGATGGACTTTACGGTGCCGGCATCGCTCAAGGCAACGATGCGCGGCTACCAGGTCGACGGATACCAGTGGCTCGGCTCGCTCGAACACCTGGGCCTTGGCGGCATCTTGGCCGACGACATGGGCCTGGGCAAAACGCTTCAGATGATTGCGCATATTCTGGCGCGCGTGGAGGCGGGGGACACCAAGCCCACGCTCGTGGTATGCCCGGCCTCACTCGTGTACAACTGGACTGCCGAGCTGGAGCGCTTTGCCCCGTCGCTCGATGTGTGCGCCATTTTGGGCGCCAAGGCTCAACGCCGCGTGCAGATCGCCGGCGTGGCCGAGCATAGCGTGGTCGTGACGTCGTATGACCTTATGCGGCGCGATATCGACGAGTACGTCGAGCAGGATTTTGCCCGCGTGGTGCTCGATGAGGCACAGTACATTAAAAATCCGCTCACGCAGGTGGCGCGCGCCGCCAAGCGCCTGCCTGCCGGCGTGCGCTTTGCCCTGACGGGCACGCCCATCGAAAACCGCCTGTCCGAGCTCTGGAGCATCTTCGACTTTTTGATGCCGGGCCTTTTGGGGACACGCGAGTCGTTTGCCAAGCGCTTTGAGAGCCCCGTCGAGCATGCCGAGGGCGATAGCGCCGCTCGCCTGCAGGCGCTCGTGTCGCCGTTTGTGCTGCGCCGTGTTAAGGAAGACGTGGTGGCCGACCTGCCCGAGAAGATCGAAGACACCGTCATGGCACAGCTTACCGGCGAGCAACGCAAGCTCTACCTGGCCAACCAGGACCGCATCGCCCAGCAGGTGCAGCACCGCGAGGCTGGGGAGTTTAAGAAAGACAAGCTCAAGGTGCTCGCCGAGCTCACCAAGCTGCGCCAGATCTGCTGCGACCCGCGTCTACACTACGAGGATTACAAGGCGGGGAGCGCCAAGCTCGATACGTGTATGGAGCTCGTGCACGGCGCACTCGACGGCGGGCATCGCATCCTGTTGTTCAGCCAGTTTACGGGTATGCTCGATATCATCGGTAAGCGCTTGGCCAAGGAGGACATCGCCTTCCTTAAGCTCACGGGCGCTTCGTCTAAGGAGAGCCGCGCCAAGATGGTCGCGCAGTTCCAAGCGGGCGAGGTTCCGGTCTTTTTGATTTCGCTCAAGGCGGGCGGCGTGGGCCTTAACCTGACGGCGGCCGACGTGGTCATCCACTACGACCCGTGGTGGAACGTGGCGGCGCAGGACCAGGCGACCGACCGCGCGCACCGTATTGGCCAGCAACATACCGTGACCGTGTACAAGCTCATCGCCAAGGACACGATCGAGGAGCGCATTATGCAGATGCAGGAGTCCAAGCGCGACCTGGTCAACAGCGTGCTCGGCGGCGACGGCATCTCGTCGGCGCTGTTTACCCGCGAAGATGTTCTGGCGCTGCTGGGCGGCGACGGGCGCTAACCCGCTCGGGTGGGGCCGCCAGGGCGGATAGCGCACGCTGCCCCATCGTCCCCGCCCGTTATGTGTTCGTTTGCAATGCCGTGGATGGTTTGTCTGCCTTTGGGCATAAGAACCATCAAGAACATTGGCACGTCAGCAAAGGAGAACATCATGGCGAAATTCTTTAAGGACCCCGACGGTAAGCTCATTGCCGCCCTTGGCAACGACGTTGCAACCCCTGCCGGTTGCACGGAACTGACCGCAAACACTGAGGACGCGGCGCACGAGAAGCACGTGCCTGTTGTCGAGACCGAGCGCGACGGTCACGTGATTCGCGCACGCGTTGGCTCGGTCGAGCACCCCAGCCTGCCCGAGCACTATATCGAGTGGATCGCCCTTGAGGCCGAGGGCCGCTTAGAGGTCCATTACCTTGAGCCCGGCATGAAGCCCGCGACGTTTTTTGCCGGCGGTTCCAAGACCGGTACCGTCTATGCCTACTGCAACCTGCACGGGCTGTGGTCCGCGACGTTCTAGGAGCGCGCCCCCGCTCGGGGTATCATAGCTAGCATATGCACATGCGAGCGCCGACTGCATCATGCGGCCGGCGCTTTTACTACGATTTCGATGGTTTACGACGGAAAGGGCTGAGCCATGAAGCTCGCGCTTGCACAGATCGATATGCGCCTGGGTGATATTGAGGGCATTTGCGGCCGCATCGAGGACCAGGCTCGTCTGGCCCACGAGCGCGGGGCGCGCGTGCTGTGCGTTCCGGCTCCGCTCTTTATGGGCGCCATGCCCGGTGGCCTGGTGGGCGCTGCCGACTTTGAGCACGACATGCTTGCCGGCTTGACTGGTGTCGCCGAGCGCATCCAGGAGCTTGACATGATCTGCATCGTGCCCGCGGCGGTTTCGTTTGAGGGTCAGCCGCTGCTCGACTACATGATGCTCAAGGACGGTCATGTGGTGCCGGCGCGTTCGAGCATTGCCCTGCAGCGTGGCGAGAACAACGACACGCGTTGGGCGCCGCCGGTGTTCGACGTGGACGGCGTGCGCATCGCCGTGATTTTTGACTTGGACCGCGAACTCGAGATGTTGCCGACCGGTGTTGACCTCATTGCGTATTTCCAATTCAATGCGTTTGACATGACCGACCGCGAGACTGCCGCCATTGCCGCCGTTCGCAGCGGCGCCTACCGCAAGATCGCATCCAAGCGCAGCGTGTGGTTTGCCTGTATGGCGCCGGTCGGTGCCTATGACGAGTCGGTGTATACCGGCGGTTCGTTTGTGCTCGACGACTGCGGTCGCGTGGTGGCCCAAGCGCCGTGTTTTGAGGAGAGCCTGCTGGTTCAGGAGATTCAGCGCGGCGTGATGCTCGATGCCCTGGAAGATCACGAACTGCCCGAGTTCCGTTCCGAGGAGTGGCTGTGGCAGGCGCTGGTGCTCGCCGTGCGCGACAACGCCCGGGCCCACGGTGCGTCGCGCGCCGTGGTGGCACTCGAGGGCGACTTGCCGTCGTCCCTGCTGGCGGCGCTGGCCGTCGACGCTTTGGGCCCACGTAATGTGATTGGCCTGGTGCTGGGGCGCAACCGCATCTTTACGCCGGCGCAGGAGGAGGCCGAGGCTGCTCGCTGTGCCGCCGTCCGCGCCATCGCCGAGCGTCTGCACATTCGCACCGTCGAGCGCGATGCACCGGATGCGGCGCGTGTGCTCGATCGCGACGTGTCGGCGGGCGATGCAGAGCGCCTGCGCTCGCGCACGCTGGGCCTCATGCTGGAGGACACGGCGCTCGAGCTGGGTGCGATGGCGCTGAGCCCGCTGTCCAAAACCGAGTACGCGCTGGCGGCGCCGGCGCTTTGCGGCGGCTACCAGGGCGATTACGCGCCCTTTGGCGATGTGTACCTGTCGACGCTTGAGTTTGTGGCGCGTGTGCGCAATCGCACGTCTGCCGTGGTACCCCAAGAGCTCGTGACGCTCAACGCGGTGGAAGATTGTATGGAGCGAGTGCTGGCGCAGGCGCTCTCGACGCTCGACGGTCCGGTCGATATGCTCGACCGCGCGGCACAGCTGCTCGGCGGGCTCGAGCCGGGTGAGATCGATGGCGCGCTTGAGGCGCACGTGGACCGCAATCGATCTTTCGACGACATCCCGATGGCCGCTGGCAAGCCTGAGGCCTGCTCGCTGCTGCTGATGCTCGTTCGACAGGGTGAGGCTGCCCGCCGCATGTTGCCGACGGCGCCGATCGTTTCGTCCCGTTCGTTTGCCGAGCGCTCCTGGCCGTACATGCTCGCGTGGTCCGACCTGGGGCTTAACGGCAAGGAGCGTATGACGGTCGATTCGCTGGCGCGCGCCGAGGTGCGCCGTTTTGCTGACGAGGATACGAGTGACCGTATGCGCGGTGAGATGATGGGCATTTTGGGTGAGCTGCTGGGTATTTCGCCCGAGCAGATGGAGGAGCTGCGCTCTGAGGACGGTCAGCGTCGTTTGCACGAGGGCATGAAAAAGTTCGAGGGCGAGGTTCAGGACGCCATCGATAAGATGATGGGCGGCCAGGGTGGCCCGCAGGGTGGACCCCAGGGCACGCCGATGCCGCATCCGCCGGTGGATCCGAGGCAGTTCCCGTTCTTTAGCCAGAACTAGGGCAGACGGAAACATTGCGGGAGAGATTCTCTTACACACATTGCTTCTGCCGAATCTATCTTGCTTTAAGCACTTTGCCCCCGTTGTGTTATTCTAGAACAGACGTTCGTGAATGATGCGCGGGGCCTTGTCTTGCGCTGCGCTTGTGGCGAGGGGAGGTTGGCTTGGTTATCTTGGGCATTGACCCCGGTTTGGCTCATACGGGTTGGGGGATTATCGAGGAGCGGCGTGGCGAGGTTCGCTGCCGTGCCTATGGCTGCATCGAGACCAGCGCGGGTAGTCCGCTCGCGGTGCGCCTGTCGCATATCGCCCGCGACCTCAAGGGCGTCGTGGAGCGTTATCGACCCGATACCGCTGCCATCGAGAGCATTTACTTTGGCGCCAACGTTCGCTCGGCCATCCCTACGGCGCATGCCCGCGGTGCCGCGCTCGTGGCGCTTTCGGAATGCGCGCTCGAGATTGGCGAGTACACGCCTATGCAGATTAAGCAGGCTGTTGTGGGCACCGGAGCCGCGGACAAACGGCAGGTCGCGTATATGGTTCGTACGCTCACGCAGCTCGACCACGACCCGCATCCCGACCATGCCGCCGATGCCCTGGCTTGCGCCATCTGCCACGTAAACCTCAGCCGCACCCGTGCCCTTACCGGTGGCGAGTTCTATCAACAGAGAGGAACCGGATACTGATGATTTCCCAGCTCCATGGAACGCTTGTCGAGGCCACGATGAGCTCGGCCGTCGTCGACGTGTCGGGCGTTGGCTTTGAACTCGGCATTTCTGGCGGCACTGCGGCCACGTTGCCGACGCCCGGCGGCGAGGTCCGCCTCTACACGCGTATGCAGGTGCGCGAGGACGCCATGACACTTTTCGGTTTTTCTTCAAAGGATGAGCGCACGATGTTCGACCGGCTCGTGTCCGTCTCGGGCGTTGGCCCGCGCTTGGCGCTCGCCGTACTTTCCACCTATACCGTGGGACAGCTGTATTCCCTGGTGATGGCCGAGGACGACAAGGGCATGGCCAAGGTGCCCGGCGTGGGCAAAAAGACCGCCCAGCGCCTCATCTTGGAGCTCAAGAGCACCTTTGCCAAGGACAAGGGCTTTGTGCCGGTCGATGCGATCCCCGGTCAGGTTGCGATGCCCGTGCCCGCCGCCGCTCCTTCGGCGATCGATGACGCCCGTGCGGCACTCCTTTCCATGGGTTTTAGCCCGCAGGAGACCGATGTCGCTCTGAGCGGGTATGATGGGCAGGATATGCGTGTCGAGGATTTGCTCGGCGCGGCGCTTAAGCGACTCGGAATGGATGCGTGATGTGGGAAGCCGATGACTCTCAGGACCTGTGGGCGACGCCCGGCAACTCGCCGGCGGCATCCATGGCGCACGGCGAGCGCATGGTGGGCTCGGAGCTGACGGCCGAGGACCTCGATGTCGATCGCACTTTGCGCCCCCAGCGCCTGGACGATTACTGCGGCCAGGAGCATATCAAGCAGAGCCTGCGCGTGTTGATCGAAGCGGCGCAGAGCCGTGGCGAGACGCTCGACCACGTGATCTTCTCGGGCCCTCCGGGTCTGGGCAAGACCACGCTGGCTACGGTTATCGCCAACGAGCTGGGCGCTCAGATCAAGACCACGAGTGGCCCTGCCATCGCGCGCACCGGCGACCTGGCAGCCATCCTTACTAACTTGCAGCCGGGTGATGTGCTGTTTATCGACGAGATCCACCGCCTCAACCGTTCGGTCGAGGAGGTCCTGTACCCCGCGATGGAGGACTTTGCCCTCGATATCGTGATTGGCAAGGGTCCGGCGGCGCGCTCGATTCGCCTGGATATTCCCAAGTTTACGCTGGTGGCGGCAACGACCCGCTCAGGCATGTTGACCGGCCCGTTGCGCGACCGCTTTGGCATTTCATATCGCCTGGATTACTACACGGTCGAGGAACTCGCGCAGATTGTTACGCGCTCGGCGACTATCCTGGGCGTGACGATCGACCATCCCAGTGCACTCGAGATCGGCTCGCGTTCGCGCGGCACGCCACGTCTTGCCAACCGCCTGCTCAAGCGCGTGCGCGATTACGCACAGGTGCGCGGCAACGGCCCCATCGAGCTCGATATCTGTCGCCAGGCGCTCGAGTTCTTCGAGATCGATGAGCTCGGTCTGGACTGGATGGATATTCGCATTTTGGAGACGCTCGCTAAGACGTTCTCCGGTCGTGCCGCAGGACTTACGACCCTTGCCAGCGCGGTGGGCGAGGACCCGGGCACGCTCGAGGATGTCTATGAGCCGTATCTGCTGCAGTGCGGGTTGATGATTCGTACGCCGCAGGGCCGTCAGGCAACCCTTCGCACCTTTGAGCACCTGGGGATTGAACCTACCGTTTAGGGCGCTTTGTTTTGGCGGGCTGTTGGGCTATCGCTGGGCATCGGGTAAACATATCGCCGTTCATCGGTTATGGGTGTTTTACTATTGCGCGCCCGTGCTATGCTGAATTGGTCTTTTTCTCATTCGGTAACGAAAGGACCGCCCATGCCTACTGACATCGAAATCGCACGTTCTGTCACGCCGCTGCCTATTACCGAGGTGGCCAAGAACGCCGGCGTCGACGTTAAGCACCTTATTCCGTACGGCTTCGACAAGGCTAAGGTCGACTATTCGCTGCTCAACGAGCCGACCGATCACCAGGCCAAGCTCGTCCTCGTGACCGCTATCAACCCAACGCCTGCGGGCGAGGGCAAGACCACCACGACCATCGGTCTGGCCGATGGCCTGCGTCGTCGCGGCGTCAAGAGTGCCGTGGCCCTGCGCGAGCCTTCGCTCGGCCCCGTCTTTGGTGTTAAGGGCGGTGCCGCCGGCGGCGGCTGGGCTCAGGTGATCCCCATGGAGGATATCAACCTGCACTTTACCGGCGACTTCCATGCCATCGGTGCTGCCAACAACCTGCTGGCCGCCATGCTTGATAACCACATCCAGCAGGGCAACCAGCTTGGCATCGACGTTAAACGCATCACTTGGAAGCGCGTCGTCGATATGAACGACCGTCAGCTGCGCCACGTCATCGACGGTATTGGCGGTAAGGCCCAGGGCGTGCCGCGCGAGGACGGCTTCGATATCACCGTCGCCTCCGAGGTCATGGCAATCCTGTGCCTGTCTACGAGTATCAGCGACCTCAAGGAGCGCCTGGGCGAGATCGTCGTCGGCTACAGCTTTGCCGGCGAGCCCGTCCGTGCCCGCGACCTTAAGGCCCAGGGTGCCATGGCCGCGTTGCTTAAGGACGCGCTCAAGCCCAACCTGGTGCAAACGCTCGAGGGCACGCCCGCGTTTGTCCACGGCGGCCCCTTCGCCAACATCGCCCACGGCTGCAACTCTATCATGGCCACGCGTATGGCGATGCGCTTTGGCGATGTTGCCATTACCGAGGCCGGCTTCGGTGCCGATCTGGGTGCCGAGAAGTTCCTCGACATCAAGTGCCGTATGACGGGCGTTCGCCCCAGCGCCGTCGTGGTCGTCGCGACCGCTCGTGCGCTGAAGTACAACGGTGGCGTCGCCAAGGCCGACCTCAACGAGGAGAACCTCGAGGCACTCAAGGCCGGCATGCCCAACCTGCTGCGTCACGTCGACAACATCCAGAACGTTTATGGTCTGCCCTGCGTGGTCGCCATCAACCGCTTCCCGACGGACACCGAGGCCGAGCTTGCGCTCATCGAGTCCGAGTGCCAGAAGCTCGGCGTCAACGTTAAGCTTTCCGAGGTCTGGGCCAAGGGCGGCGAGGGCGCGCTCGAGCTTGCCGATGAGGTCATGCGTCTGATTGAGCAGCCGAGCGAGCTCAAGTTTGCCTATGAGGACGGCGCCGATGTGGCCGACGCTCTTGAGGCCATTGCCACCAAGGTCTACCGCGCCGACGGCGTTGACTTTACGCCGGCCGCCAAGCGCCAGCTCGCCGAGCTGCGCGAGAACGGCTTTGGCAACCTGCCGGTGTGCGTGGCCAAGACGCAGTACAGCTTTAGCGACAACGCCAAGGCCCTGGGCGCTCCCGAGAACTTCCGCATCACGGTGCGCGAGCTCAAGGTTTCCGCCGGTGCCCACTTTGTGGTCGCACTGACTGGCAGTGTTCTGACCATGCCGGGCCTGCCCAAGGTTCCCGCGGCCGAGAACATCGACGTCGACAACGACGGCAACATCACCGGCCTGTTCTAAGCCTGTTGCCCATAGCTGCTTGCCCGCCCCGTCGCGCTCCCAAGGCCCGGCGGGGCTTTTTTATCCTTAGGCCCGCGCATGTCTTGTAGATACCGACGGGCTCTGCCCATCATAGGCTTTTGCGCGGGTAGAATGCATGGATAACTTGAGGCTCACGCGCGACGGAAAGGAATCGTTGCATGGATCAGGACAAGACAACCGTGATGGGCGGCTACGGTTCCGCGCAGGCTGGCGATAGCGCCGATGCGACCCGCGTTGTTCCCAACCCCGGCTATACCGACCCCGCCGCGACGCAGCCTTCTGCCGAGCCCACCCGGGTTATGGGCTATGGCGACACGGCGCAGGATTCTTACGCTGCATCTTCGCAAGGCCCCTATGGCAACGCAGCTCCGGACCCGTTTGATTACGCGCCGCAGGATTCTTATGCCGCCTCGACGCCGAATCCCTATGATGACCTGCCGCAAAATCCCATTCCGCAGCCTCAGCAGACGACGTATATGCCTCGCACGGCGCAGTCTCGCTACGAGTCGCGCGAGCCGTATCGCGAGTACCCCAAGTCGATTCCGCAATATGGCGAGGACGAGGAGAAGAAGCCGTCGCGTTCGTCGAGCGTGATCAAGAAAATCCTCATCGTGCTGGCGATCTTCTTTGCGCTGTCGGTTGTGTTTGCCATTGTGTCGGGCATGCTCAACAAGCGAGGGAGTTCAACGGCCGATACCGCTGCCGAGCAAACTGAGACTACCCAGTCCGGCACCGTCGATCTGAGCGATATCCCGGGGCAGTACTGGTCCAACGCCAAGAAGATCCTCAAGTCGCGCGGCGCCGATCTTTCGAATGCCGTGGTCCTGACTGATGATGGCTCAACGCCCGTCGTCGATGCCAACTGGGTCGTTACTTCTGCCTACTATAACGACAACGGCAACCTCGAAATTCAGCTCACGCACAAGAACAGCTCGGGCAACTCGTCCGATGGCCAAAGCGGTACCGACGGCTCGAGCTCCAATACGCTGGAGGACTTGAGCAACAAGGCACAGGAGCTTGGGGATAAGGCCCAAGAGCTGGGTGATACGGCTCAGAACCTGGGCGACACCGCTCAGAACTTGGGCGACATGGCGACGGATGCCTGGAACGCCCTACAAAACGGCATCTCGGGCGCGCAGGGAAACTAGCTGGTAAGTGGGCTACAGCTGCTCGGCCGGACGCTCGGGCGAGCTGAAGCCCGAATCAAATGTGACGACGCACGAGACGTTGGGCCGGCGCTCGTGCACGATGCGCGTGACGAGCTCCAGCAGCTCCTCGTCGGATATATCAAAGCCGTCGGGACGCACCAGGTCAAACGAAACGAACCCGTCGTGCTCGTGCAGGTCGTGGATGGAGAGTGCGGGGTCGATCTGCATGATGCCGCGCTTGACCCAGCCGCGCAAATCATCGCCGGTTGTCGCGATGGGGTCGCAGTGCAGCGTGATGTCAATGCCCATCTGGCGCTTGATGTCGTGCTCGATGGTGTCCAGGATCTCGTGATGTTCAAACGCGTCGCCCTCGCCGGGCATCTCCACGTGGGCGCTGGCAAACTGACGACCGGGGCCGTAGTCGTGCACCATCAGGTCGTGTGTGCCCAAGACCTGCGGATAGGACATGATCTTGTCGCGGATTGCCTGGACGAGCTTGGGGTCGGGCGCTTGCCCCAGCAACGGGCTGATGGCGTCGCGCACCAGGCCCATGCCACTGATGCAGATGAAGACGCCCACGCCCAGGCCCGCCCAGCCGTCAAGGTCAAAGCCGGTCGTCTGCGAAATAAGCGCTGCGGCCAGGACCGATCCCGAGGTGATGACGTCGTTTTTGGAGTCCTGTGCTGTGGCGATGAGTGTTTCGGAATCGATACGGTTGCCCAGCGCACGGTTGAATGCGGCCATCCAGAATTTGACGAGCATGGACAAGACGAGAGCGGCTAGGGAGACCAGCGTGTAGGCGGTGGGGGAGGGCTTGATGATCTTAGTGACCGACTCGAGGATCAGGTTGATGCCGACGGCGCAAACCAGGACGGCGACAAACAAGCCGGCTAGGTACTCGTAGCGGCCGTGGCCATAGGGGTGGCCTTCGTCTGCAGGGCGGCTGGCAAGGCGGAACCCGAGCAGGCTCACGATGTTGCTCGAGGCATCGGAGAGGTTGTTGAAAGCGTCGGCGATGAGGGAGACGGAGCCGGCGAGCAGGCCTGCGATGCCCTTGGCCAGGCACAGGGTGATGTTGAGGCCAATGCAGATGAGGCTTGCGGCGAAGCCCGCGTTGGTGCGGCAGGAGGCATCGACCGGCTCGCCCTCGCTGCCGGGAACAAGCGTATGTACCAGCCGATTTACAAATAGCATAGCGGTCGTCCTCACAATCATGTTTAAGGGGATAGTGTAGCTCGCATGGGCGCACCGTGCGCCGGTGCTCAGAAAATGCAGCAATGGTCTGCCCGCGCTAACGAGCAGGCCTTCCCGTCTGCCTGGGTGGTCCATTTTGGGCCACATGGGTATGGGCATGTGCCAGTTTGCTCGACATACTTAATGTCGACAGCCCCTGTGCAAAGGAGGACGTTTCCATGGACGAGATGTTTGCCATTAAATGCCAAAACTGCGGCGGCCCTATGTACTCACACCAGGCTAAACGCAGCTTTGAGTGCGCCTATTGCGGCACGGTCGTTCCGTGGCAGGCCGATGCGGGGGAGCCCAAGAGCGCTTTGGGCATTCGCCATGCGCCGCTGACGGTTGTCGATGGGCTACTTAAGCTCACGCATGTGTCGCAACTCGAGCGCCCGGAGGACCCGGACTGGTATTTCTTCAATTCGCACTGGCGCAATCAGTCGGTCCTGGAACATCTGCTGTGGGAGGATCGCGGCACGGCGCAGGAGTTCCAAGAGGCCACGCATGTGAGCATTCCTTGCCCCTTCTGCGGAGCGTCCTTTGAGGGCGAGTCAACGCAGCGTGTGTTTGAGTGCCCGTCCTGCGGCAACAAGATCGGCATTGCCGACCTGCTCAAGCCCGGTACGTTTAGCAAACGTCTGACCATGGGCGTGGGTGCGGAGTATGTGCCGGAGCAGGGTATTCCCTGCGAAATCTCACCGCAGCAGGCACGTGCCAACGCACTGCAGCTGGTGCGCCAGTACCCGGATGCCTTTGCCGGGCACGAGGTGGAAGACGCAATCCAAAACGACATGATGCTCTTCTATTTCCCCATGGCGCTGGCGGACCTGCGTATGATGGCGAGCTTCCCGGGCAAGGGCCTGAGCAAGGAAACCCTGGTGTACTACGAGGTGCTCGACTGGGCGTATCCGCGGGCAAACTATCTGGATGTTCGCCTTATGGGCATTTTGGAGCCGTGGGACTTTGCCAAGGTTGGGCCGTTTGACCCGGCCATGCAGGAAGGTGACTTTCGCGTTGTCTCCGTCGATGCGTCTACCAAGGACCAAGTGGTCATTGATAAGTTGGCGCTCGACATTGTCGGCAACGATGCCGAGGCAGTGCTTGGGCTCAATAAAAAGAGCATCCGAACCTGGGCGCGCAAGGCCCGCAAGCATAAGGACGGTCTGGTGATGGTGCCGGTCTACTTTGTCGATCGTCCGGCGACGGACAGCCGCGACGGCGAGCAAGTGCGCATCGCTGTGAACGGCCAGACGGGCCGCGCGGCCGCGGTGGTGTTTAGCGACAAGCGCGAGACGCATGTGGTGGCACCGCTCAACCCGAGCCTGCATCTGTCCGGCGAGAGCACCGTGCACGCCACGCCCATCGAGGTCAAATACGTTAAGTCGCCGTTTCTGTACCAGATCGTGCGCCGTGGAGGCGGCGAGCAGCAGCATCAGGTGGCAGCGGTCGCCGAGGGTTCTTACCGAGAAGAAAAGCCCAAACGCAAGGGATTGTTCGCTGCGATTTTTGGTAAGTAGGGGAGTGGTGCCGGGGCGTCGGGCTGCATCGCAAGGTCATGAGACGAACTTAAGACTGCTGGGAACGTGCTACCATTGCCGATAGCCTTAATCTTGTAAGAAGCGGAGGCCAGATTATGGGTTTTGCGGATCAGCAGCTTCAGCTTCAGGTACCGTATTCTCCTGACGACACGTTTAATGCCTTGAAGGCAGCTATGGAAAAGCTGCCTAAAGTAAAAGTTGATAGTGCATCGCCCACAACAAGAACAGTTGCAGCCGAGATTGGTATGAGCCTTTGGTCTTGGGGCGAAAATATCAGTATTTCGGTTGTTCCAGTTGAAGGCGGATCTGGCGTTACTGTCAAGTCGTCATCTAAGGTCAGGGCAAACGTATTAAACGGGGGCAAAAATGCAAAGAATATTGCCAAGATAGTCGATGCCCTATCGAAGGAGCTCGAGCGGTATCCGCAGGTTTCACAGACTATTGAGACGCTGGCGGATAGTGGTTGATGTAGTTGCAAGGCTTGAGAGGCTTGCAGCACTGCGTGAGAGTGGAGTACTTACCGAGGAAGAGTTTGCTGCAGAAAAGGCAATAATCCTTTCGTAATCAGACACGATGGTTGGATTTGCATTCTATTATTGAACTTGTTTATACCAGGCTGAAAACATCGTGTGTAATAAAGGTGCGTAGTAGCCTCGTCTTGATTGGCGGATGTAAATAAACGGTGGAACGGCTGTAAAAGAGCCTTGCCACTGGGTAAAATCAGGATGTGCCGCGGAACCCGCTCCTCAGTCGGTCAACTTTGGAAGCGCGGGCAACGCAGGTACTATCGTCTAAAGGGCCGGGTGCGACCGGCCCTTTGCATGACTCCCTTCGCTATCCGTTACTGCTTATATTCCCGCCAGATCGAGTAGAGGTTCCGGACGATGCCGGTTACATACATCGAGAGGCGCAGGATTTCAAGAAACAAGTTCATAGGTTTCACCCCAATCGGAGATCGGAGCGTTGCCCGCAGGCGGATTCCGCGGCAGTCGTAATTCTACCTCACAGGCCGCGGCGGGAGACATCCTACCCGCCCCATGGCTTGGAGCAGTGTCGATCTAACGGGCAATCAAGCCTCTAGTTCTCTTTGAATTGAGCAAGCATCTGCCCGAAGAAGCTTAGTTCGGATGGCTCATAAATGAGTGGGCCGCCATCTTCGGTCCGGTAGACCCCGCAGGGGAGGTAGCGCCCGTCGGGAAGGACGTAAAGGTTTTCTTCCTCCATCAGTCCCGTTGGGAGTATCGGGGTCTCGTTTTCGCCCATTTGGAACTCATCGATATTCGCGATCTTCCTCTCCATGATGCCTCCTACCTTATTTCTTGAATGGCGCCCTAAAACAAGCAGCTCTCAATCAACTCTTTACCGCGCAGGGTGTCGATCCATTTCTGCGGAATTGCGTCCATGCCGTATGCTGCGCCGGCGAGGGCGCCTGCGACAGCTGCGGTGGTGTCGGTGTCGTCGCCCAGGTTGACGGCGGCAAGCACACAATCATCGTAGCTGTTAGTGTTGACGAAGCACCAAGTGGCTGCCTTAAGCGTGTCGCGCACGAAGCCGCCGGATCTGATTTCGTGCTCGGGTGCATCTTTCAGACAGAGTGTCCATTCGGGGAGCGTGCCGTCCATCTCGGACCTCAACAGTTCGATGAACTTGACACATGACTCGGTCGATGTTCTATGAGCGTGGGTGATTGCAGAGACCTCACGGATCTCTTTGTCTGTTGCATCGGCAAACGCCAGGGGTGCGATGCGCATGAGCGAGCCGTTGCCGTTGTCGCGCTCGCCGGAGCCACCCTTGCCGGAGCGAAGGGCGCGGGCGGTCGTTCCTCCGTAGTCGAAGACGCCATCAATCGTGTACTCGTCGTTGGCGATCCAGCTCACGAATTTGTCGCGCATGTCCTCGGTGTCAATGCGGCCGAGCTCTCTGATGGAGTCGCAGGTGGCGAGCGTCATAGATGTGTCGTCGCTCCAGGTGCCGGCGGTCTGCTCGTGCGTGCCGTAGCCGATCATGTCGGTGCATTCGAACGTGCCACGAGGTCTGAACTCGTAGGGAACGCCCAGCGCGTCACCGACGGCAAGCCCATAGATGCAGTCGCGCAGTGTTGTTTTCGGTCTGTGTGTCATGGAAAGCTCCTCTTTTCCCGGGTGATGTGGAGCGCCGTCGGGGGTATCGGTCGCAACGTGCTGCTATCCTTGCACTTCGCCATTAGTCGCTTCGTTGATGGCGCGGTACTCGGCACTCAGCTCGCGTGCCAGCTCTTCCTTGCTTGGAAGATACGGCAGGTATTTGGCGGCAAACACTTGGTCGTTGTCTTCGGGCAGCGTGTACTCGACGATCGAATCGCTTTTGTCCGCGCAGAGCACGATGCCTATGGGCGGATTGTCGCCTTCGTTCATGAGCTCACGCGTGTAGTAGTTCACATACATTTGCATCTGGCCCAGGTCCTGATGCGTAAGGTCATCGGTCTTAAGGTCGATGAGCACGAAACAGCGCATCAGATAGTTGTAAAACACAAGGTCAATATAGAAATGGCGCCCATCAAAGGTGATGCGCTTTTGGCGCGCCTCGAAAGCGAAGCCACGGCCAAGCTCCAGCAGGAACTTCTGAAGATGCGTGATGAGCGCCTGCTCTAGATCGCTCTCGCGAAACGCAGTATCGTCCGAGAAACCTAAAAACTCCAGCACATATGGGTCGCGGATGATATCCTCGGGGCGACGAGCCGGGGCGCGCTTTTGGATTTCCTGGGTGACGGCCTCCTTGTCCTTGCTGGCAAGTAGGCGCTCTCGGAACATGGTGTTGATCTGGCGCTCGATCTGGCGCGTGCTCCAGCGAGAATTGGCGCATTCGTTCATGTACCAGGCGCGAGCATCAGGGTCGGGAATGCGCATCAACCTGCGGTAATGAGTCCAGCTCAATTCGCTACGCAGTGCGTCGCGAATTGGAAACGCAAGAAAGAACTGACGCATATTGCGAAGGTTTGCGATGCCAAAGCCTCTTCCGAAATCCGCGGTAAGCCTTCTGGAGAGGCCCGCAATCAATGCCTCTCCATATGCTGCGCGCTCCTCTCCGCCCTGTTCATCAACAATGCTCTTGCCGATCTCCCAATATGCCTCAACCATCGCAAAGTTAACGGCGGTATATGCCTTGTTGCGAGCGGCGTTGAGAATCGAGGAAACCTGCTTGTAAAAAACTTCTGGCACGATTGTCGATTCCCCGCGGTTTACCAGTTCACCCATCAATATCGCCCGACTTTCCTCTTGAGGAATGCATCTTTATTACATTTAGTTTAAAGCCTCGCGCGGACACGAATTGCTGCGTTGTCTGGCACCTTCGCATGGGGGCCTTGCGGTGGTTAAAATGTGACCATAAAGGCAGTTTTAGCGAACCCCACGGGAGTGACATGCATGGACAAGAACACGCTGCTATTCCAGGACAAAGGTTCGGGTAGGTTTAAAGACGTCAAGATCTACCCTAACCGTATTGAGGTGCTCAAGAAGGGCACGTTTGGTGGCAAGCACACCGAGATTGTTTACCTTAAGGACATCACTGGGGTCAACAGGATCAAGGGCCGCGACGTTTTCCTACGTAACAGGCTGTTGACCGCTTGTGTCTTTAGCCTGAGCAGTCGTGCGAAGGCCCAGGAGTTTGTTAACGCGCTGAACATGGTGATGTAGTCGAAAGCGGCGTTCGGGCCAAGGTAAAAATCGGGGGCACAGAACGGTGTTCTGCGCCCCCGATTGAGTCGATGTGTCTAAAAGGCTGGCTTGCCTATTCGCTGTCGTCCCCAGCGTTTTCGCGGTCATTTGCAAGCATCGCTGCGCCGGCGACTGTCGTCGCCACGGCGGCGGCAGCGAGCCCGGCGGCGATGCCAGAGCCGTCGCCTGTGCCGGCAAGCTTTCCGGCCGAGCTTTTGCCCTTGCCGTTCTTGTCGGCGCTACCTGCGTTGGAGCCCGTGCCACCGTCGGTGCCGGCGCCGTTGCCGCCCGCGTTGCCCGAGGCTGCAACGGTAAAGCTTGCGGCTCCGTCGCTGGCGAGCGTGTAGTTCTGCGCCGCGTCGCCCAAGAGACCGTTCACGCGCACCCAGTACGTTCCTGCGGCAAATGTTTCGCCCTCGGCCATTGCCGTGCCCGGAGCGCCGTCCGCGTCGTGCACAAACTCGAGCTGGGCCGTGCAGGCATCGGTTTCGAGCTTGCCCTCGAGTGATGCCGCAATCTTGGCGCGCACGTCTTCGCCGGCCTTAAGGCCTTCGAGTCCCTCAAAATGGGGCGTCAGCGCGCGTGGATCGATATCGATAGGCACAAAGCCCTGCAGTCTTGTAACGGTCTCGTTGCCCAGGGCATCAACATCCACGTATTCAATGGCAAACGCATGGCCCGAAGCCGCCACGTTGAGTACGTTGCTGCTGTCGACAAGGCGGAAATGGCCCTCGCCAACGGTCTTGCCATCCTGGAGCGAGGCATCGCTCAGCGAGTCGCCGTACGTCATGCGCATGCGGGTCGGGAGGTAGTACGAAGCTGTCTGCTTGTGCTGTGTATCGTAATCGTAATTGCGCTGGTAGATGCTCCGGGCCAGCGCCGCATCAACAAAGTCGGATGCGATGATGCCAATGTGCTCGAGGTAATCTGACTTTGTATCCTCGATGCCGCTGGGATTGATGTACGGGCTCTTATATAGATGCTCGTTGACTACTCGTGCCGAGGTAAAAGGATTGCCTCCGTGCGACAAGCCCGTGCAGCTGGTGTAGTTGATAGACCAGCAACGCTCCTGGACTTGCACCTTGGCCCCGTCATCGTCCGCGACGTCCACCTTGTTGCGCGTGCGCCCGGTCGTTTCCTTCAGCGCATTATCGACCCAGCTGAGCTTGTCGGTTCCCGTGAGTTTGTACTTGTCCTGGGCGTATACCTTGGTGCAATAGGGCTCTTTGTCTCCTGTTTCCCCCGCGGCTTCAAAGCCCCGCGCGTCTTGGACGAGACACATAGTGGCGCTGTCGGAGTGAGCCTTGATCTTGTCATCCCATTCGGTAAGGTCGAGGCCCCACGTGTGACCGCTTACACTGTTGCCGGCGAGCCTAAATCGACGCAGCAGAACGATCTTTCCGCGCACCTCGTGTAGCGTGGGGATTCGGCTCGACGTATAGAACAGTTTGGGGTTGTCGTCCAAAACCTTGGCGAAAGCCGTCGTAACACTTTCGTCGGTAGCCTCGTCGTTGCCTCGTGACACCAGCATGATGAGCGCTTCTGTCGGGTTTTCGTTCAAAAACGTTTTGAAGTAGCCTATGACATCGGAAAGATGCATAAAGTACGCGTCTTTTTTGAGCAGGTAGTAATCCCCGTGGTCGATACCGGGGTCGTCGCCCTTTCCGAGCCGGATATCAAAATAGCGAATGCCTTCGAGCAACTGCGTAGGAATGTAATCCTGCTGGCATTTTACTTGCGAGGATTGGGGCTCAGTGTCGTTGTCCACGCTGCAGGTGCCCGAATCGTGCGTACCCGGGATGCTCAGCTCGTCGAGGAACTTGTTGTCGTCGACGTATTTCATCCAACATGGCCCATCGACGTAGCTGCTGTACGTGATCCAGTCGAGGCTGCTAACCGTGGCATCGTTCTTTTTCATGTCGTAACCGATAAGTTCGAGCTCCCACGGAATGCTCTTACTCTTATGGCAGATCTTATTGTTGTCCTGGTCTTCGCCGTTCGATTCTATTGCCAGGTACTTAATGTCTTTTTTCTCGGTTTCTTTCTCGACCGTGCGGTCTCGGATGATATAGGTTCCGTTTGATTGACGCTCGAACGCAAAAGCGCGGCTGGGCTTGTTGTCATACTCGCCGCCCCATACGTGGATGACCTTTCCATCTTTGTCCGAGTCGTCGTCGACCGACCAAATGCTGTAGCCCGTCTTTTTATGCTCTTCGAAATTGAGCAAGGTGCGGATAGCATACCAGTTTGTATCGTCATTCTTGGTCGTTACGTTCTCAAGGATGAGCTTGCTGGACGTGCCGTCGTTAAACAGGTGGCAGACGTTGCCGCGAACGTTGCCGTCTTGGTTGACGCTCGCGGTGCGAAAATAGCCCGCGGGGCGAAGGCGAATGACGAACTTGTCGAGGGTGGCCGCCGGTGTGGGCGTGTCTTCTGCAAATGCCGCGCGCATGGGAAGGCCCAATCCCGCGGTTTCGGGCAGGCTTGCAAGCGGCGACAACGCCGCAAGTCCTAGGCCCAGCGTAAACGCTCGACGACTGATGGCGTGGTGTTCGGTCATAACTCCTCCATTCGCAGGGTGCGGTAATGCGCTCATTTTGGTCACTATACTGCCCGGATGTTTAAAGGTGTCGGCTTAAATTGTGTGCGCGGCGCTATAAATCGGCGGGCGGACGTGTTTGGGTGCTTGCCGTTTTCGTACCGTTGCCACATTTGGGGTGGTTCCGGCGTCCGGCATCCTCGCGTTCGTCAGGTGCCGGCATAAGAAAGGGAGGGTCGGTTTACCGGCCCTCCCTTAGTACGAAACGCTGGGGCACCGTCGCTTGTTTGCACTGCGCCCGTGTTTCCCGCTGCGCTCGCCAGTTGCTTAGCGCTTAATCTCGATATCGTCGAGCTTGACGTCCATGGCCTCAGTCTTGGCCTTGGTGATGTCATCGGCAAATTCCAGGGACTTCATCATGGCTTCGACGGCGTCCTTGTGCTCCTCGACGTTGTCGATGCGCACGTAGACGCTGCCGCCCTCAACGTCGGTGAAGTACTCAGTCGTTACGCCGCCCGAGTGCGTGAAGTAAGCACTGCGCCAGGTCTTGCCGTTGTATTTAACGGGGTCGCTTTCGGTCCATCCGGAGTTGGCCTTCCACTTTGCCTCGTAGTCGAACAGCTCGTCGGCGTTCTTGTCGGGGTCGAAGACAGGAATGAAGCGGTCGCTCGCGTGCTCGCTTTCGGTGAACTTAAACTGGGCTCTGTCGGCCGTGTCGCCTGCGACGTCCGTGATTTCGACGCCCTCGGGCACCTCGACCTTAAACCAAATGAAATCGGTCCTCATATCCACGGCTGGCTTTTCTGCTCCGCCGCCACCGCCGCTTCCGGTAGCGCCGCCGCTGCCACCGCAGCCCACCAGAGCAACTGCGGCAAAGAGACTGATGCAGAGGGTGAGAATCGCAAAGGCCTTCTTTTTCATGGTCGTGTCCTCCTCGATTTGTAACCGCCCATGGATTACCTGCCTTTACTGTACGCGCGAGCGGCTCCTTCGGGTGGGCCATGTGTCCCATTCTGGGTGCCGGATTTGCGCCGACAAGTGGCAATATGCGCGGGCACAAAAGAGGGGAGGGCCGATGCTGTCGGCCCTCCCCGGGTTGGGCGCCCGTTGTTTTAATGGGCGCATGCGGGCTGGTGCGCGTAGGCGCGTGCGGGTGTCCCGTTACTTGATCTCGATGCTCGAAATCTCGACTTCGCGTGCCTCGGAAACTGCCTTTGCCATGTCATCGGGGAACTCGATGGAGTTGAGGAGTGCCTCGGCTTCTTTTTTGTGCTGGTCGAAGTTTGAGATAAGGACGTAGACGCTTCCCGGTTCAACGTCGGTAAAGAGGAGTGTTGAGATGCCACTGTTGTCCTCGTACGTTCCGACGAGCCACGTCCTGCCGTTATACTTGACGGATCCGCCATCCTTCCACTGGAACGTATCCCCCTTCTTTTCCGCCTGGTCGGCGTGGGACTCCTCGGCCGTCAGCGCTTTTTTCCAAACGGGGATAAAACGATCGGCCGAGGCGTTCTCGTCTTCGGGGAAGGTGAGCTGGACCCTGTCGGCATTCTTGCCGGCGGAGTCGCTTACGCCGACGCCCTCGGGCATCTCGACCTTAAACCAGATAAAGTCGGTCTTCTTGGCGACGGGGGCCTTTTCCTTTCTCTCGCTCTTGGGGGCGCTGCCGCCGCCCGATGCGCTCCCGCCGCAGCCGACAAGGGCAAACGCGGCAAAGAGGGCGATGCAAAGGGAAAGGATCGATAGGCTCTTTTTCTTCATGGTGGCGTCCTCCTTGTCTGCCAGGGACATCGTGTGCCGCGGATCACTGGGGCGGCGGTTGCGCATGCACATGATGCCTTTGTTTACTGTGCGGTTATTCCTCCATTCGTCGTCCGCTGCCGTGATGAGCTTGCCCCAACATAGGGCTCCTTACCTATATGTATGCCCCAGTTGCCGCTGCCCGGAAGTCTCGAAAGGTGGGCCATGTGTCCCATGTTTGCGGTGCCGACGCCTATCGTTCGTCATAGTAATCCGCGATGGCCAGGTGCGCTGACGCTCGAGTACTTATGGGCTAGACTTAGCAGCATAATGTGATCGATGCGGTCGGTCGGCGGTTGCCACCCGACCGATGTATATGACTTGAAGGTGCATGTGTATGAGCCAAGAGATGATGGACAAGACCTGCCGCGGGTTTGCCGAGGCGCTGGCCGCGCGCGAGCCGGTTCCCGGCGGTGGCAGCGCGAGCGCCTTTGTGGGCGCGCTGGGCGCCTCGCTGTGCGGAATGGTTGCCCGCTACGGTGCGACCAATCCCGCGCTTGCTGATCGTGCGGATGACCTGACGCGTGCGTTTGCCCATGCTGATGAGCTGGCCCAGGAGCTTGTCGAGTTGGTTGCCGAGGACGTTCGTGCCTATGGGCGGGTGTCCGCGGCGTACGGTATTCCGCGTGACGATCCGGCTCGAGCGTCCGCGATTCAGGATGCGCTGCATGTGGCCGCTATGCCGCCGTATCGCATTATGGATGCCTGCGGGCGTGCACTGGCGCTGCTCGAGGACATGGCCGACAAGGGTTCGCGTCAGCTGCTGTCCGATGTGGCGTGCGGCGCCGTGTTCTGCCGTTCCGCTATGCAGGGCGCGAGCTTGACGCTCTTTGCCAACACCACGTCTATGAAGGACCGGGCGCGCGCCGAGGAGCTCGAGACCGCGTGCGATGAGCTGCTGGACATGTGGTTGCCGCGCGCCGATGCGCTGGCGCGCCGCGCCGCCGACGCCGCAAGGAAGAGGGGATAGCCATGGCTGAACTGCTGAAGGGTGCCCCCGTTGCTCGCGCTTTGACTGAGGAACTTGCTGCTCGCTGCGTGGCTTTGCGCGAGCGCGGCGTTGTGCCGACGCTGGCTATCGTGCGCGTGGGTGAACGCGAGGACGACCTATCCTACGAGCGCGGTGCGCTCAAGCGCTGCGAAAAGGTTGGCATTGAGGCTCGCCGCGTTTTGCTTCCCGCCGATGTTTCGCAGGACGAGCTGTTGGCGGCCATCGAGGACATCAATACCGATTCGTCTGTTCATGGCTGCCTGATGTTCCGCCCGCTGCCCGCCGGCCTTGACGAGGATGCGGTTGCCGCGGCACTCGATCCTGCCAAGGACGTTGACTCCATGACGCCGGTTTCGCTGCTCACCACGCTTTCGGGGCGCGGCGAGGGTTTTGCCCCCTGCACAGCCGAAGCCGTGCTTGCTTTGCTGGATCATTACGGCGTTGAGCTGGATGGGGCCAAGGTCGCGGTGGTCGGGCGCTCGCTGGTGATCGGGCGTCCTGTTGCCGCCATGCTTACGGCGCGCAATTCGACCGTGACAACGTGCCATACGCATACGCGCGACCTTGCTGCCGAGTGCCGTGCTGCCGACATTGTGGTTGCCGCCGTTGGACGCGCGCGTACGATTGGCGTGGATGCGGTTCGCGAGGGCCAGACGATCATCGATGTTGGCATTAATTGGGACGAGGCCGCTGGCAAGCTGGTGGGTGACGTCGATTCTGATGCTGCGGAGCCGGTCGTTAACGCCATCACGCCCGTGCCGGGCGGCGTGGGCGCTGTGACGACGGCGATCCTCGCTAAACACGTGATCGAAGCGGCCGAGCGCGCATCGAAATAGGCGTTTTGGGCTGTTTGAGGGGTTAGCTCTATACCCCGTGGACAGAAAATGCCAAATATGAGTACTGTTGCCAAGATAGTCACATATATTTTAGGCCAAATAGGCTCTCTAACGATATTTATTATCGATAGAGAGCCTATTTTATTGGACCTATGAGGAATTACATCATCTAATTTTTGAACAAATGTAGACTTTCGACACCCATACGTAGCAAAATTGCTGTTACTAAATTGGTGACAGTACTCATATTTGGCATTTTTTGACCACAGGGGTTGCCAGCGCCGTGGTTTCGCCCTTTCTGCGCCGAAGCGATACACTGTTATCGTTTGATTTCTTCGCTCAAGGAGGATGCGCATGCCGTGCACAACGATTTTGGTTGGTAAGAACGCGAGCTACGACGGGTCGACGTTGGTCGCCCGCAACGAGGATTCGTCCAACGGGGTGTTTGAGCCCAAGCGTATGCGTGTGGTGCATCCCGACGAGCAGCCGCGCGTCTATACGAGCGTCCTGAGTCACCTGACCGTTGAACTGCCCGATAACCCCATGCGCTACACGAGCGTCCCCGATGTTGTCCCGGGCCACGGCATCTGGGCCGAGGCCGGTTTCAACGAGCTCAATGTGGGCATGTCCGCAACCGAGACGCTCACCACCAACGAGCGCGTTCGCGGCGCCGACCCGCTCGTCGACCACGTGCCCGCCAAGGGCAACGAGGACGAGGACGGCTATGTTCCGGCGCAGCCCGGCGGTCTGGGCGAGGAGGACATGGTGACCCTAGTGCTGCCATATGCCAAATCCGCCCGCGACGGCGTACGCATTCTGGGTGACCTGCTCGAGCGTTATGGCACCTACGAGAACAACGGCATCGCCTTTAGCGACGTGGACGAGATCTGGTGGCTCGAGACCATCGGCGGTCACCACTGGATCGCCAAGCGCGTGCCTGACGACGCCTATGTGACCATGCCCAACCAGCTGGGTATCGACAGCTTTGACCTGGATGACGCCGAGGGCGCCCAGGCCGATCACATGTGCTCCGCCGACCTGCGCGCTTGGATGGCCGAGTGGCATCTGGACCTGACGCTGGGCGTCGAGGGCGACGGTCCGGCCGCGGTCTTCAACCCGCGCGAGGCCTTTGGCTCGCACAGCGACAGCGACCACGTCTACAACACGCCGCGCGCCTGGTATATGCAGCGCTGCCTTAACCCCAGCGATGTGTGGGACGGTCCCGAGGCCGACTACACGCCCGAGAGCGACGATATTCCCTGGAGCCGCGTGCCCGAGCGCAAGGTGACCATCGAGGACATCAAGTACGTACTCTCGAGCCACTACCAGGGCACGGAGTACGACTGCTACGGCAGCAAGGGCACGCCCGCCACGCGTGGCGCCTATCGCCCCATCGGCATCAACCGCAACAGCCAGCTCGCTGTGCTGCAGCTGCGCCCCTATGCGCAGCCGGCCTACCGCGCCGTGCAGTGGATGGCCTTTGGCTCCAACTCGTTTAACGCGCTGGTTCCGCTGTACGCCAACGTCGAGACCATGCCCGAGTATTATGCCGACACGCAGGCTCGCGTGACGTCCGAAAACTTCTACTGGGCCAACCGCCTGATCGGCGCGCTGGCCGACGTCCGCTTCCATGAGTGCGGCCGCGCAGTCGAGGATTATCAGGAGAAGGTCGGTGGCATGGGCCACAAGCAGATCCATGACGTCGATGCTGCCGTAGCCGCTCTGCCCGAGGCCGAGGTACCTGCCGAGCTTGCACGCGCCAATGAGGCCTTTGCCGAGCGTGTTCGCGTGGAGACCGATGCTCTACTGGGCAAGGTGCTCTACACCACGAGCTGCGCCATGAAGAACTCTTTCGCGATGAACGACAACGTGAGGTAGGGATTTCCCGTCGATTGAATAGCGCTAAAACGCTTTGTCGCTTTCGCTCAATCTTGGGTACAAGAACGCCAATGCAGTTGTTTGTGATTGGAGACAACCATGGTTATGAAACTCGATCAGCTTGTTAACGGCGCCATTAACGTGGGCTTTGGCGCTGCCGCCGTTGCTGTCGAAGGCGGCAAGAAGGTTCTCGACGACCTTAATACCAAGGGCGAGCAGGTGCGCAAGGATGCAGGCGCTCCCGATATCGCCCGCAGTGTGTCCGACATGTTCGAACAGGCCGGCGGTACCATCTCCGATCTGACCGAGCGCTTGGGCATGCAGGGCGAGACCGCGGCCCAGCGCGTGCTCGACGAACTCATCCTTGCCCGCGTCCGCGTTATGACCGCGCCCGAGCGCACGGCCTTCCTGGCCCATGTGCGCGACATCGTCGATTCGGTCGAGGACAACGTGACCTCGGTGCCCGTCGAGTCCGTTGAGCCCGACGATGCGAAGGATACCGAAGAGGCCGAGTAGCAGCGCAGATGGCAGATTCCACCACCGATTACAACAATCTAGATCCCTTGGGTGACGAGGCGGCGGTTGCCGATGAGGTCGATGCCGCCGTCTCGGGCGCTCGCAAGAAGCCGCGCGCTGTCGATATGGTCCCCGAGGAGCCCGACGCGATGGCGCCGGACGAGGAATACCAGCTCACGCCGGCGGGTCGTCGCGAACGCATCGGGCAGATTGTTCGCCTGGTCAAAAAGTACCGTGTGTGGGATAACCTTACGCCGGTTCGTTTGCGCCGCCTGCTTGAGGAACTCGGCCCCATGTTCGTCAAGATGGGGCAGATTCTGGCCAACCGGTCCGAGATTTTGCCGCAACGCTTTTGCGACGAGCTACGTCGTCTGCGCTCCGACGTGGAGCCGGTGCCGTACGAGGTCGTACTCAGTTGTCTGGAAGAAGAATACGGCCTGCGCCTGGGGGAGATGTTCGATGCGATCGACCCCAATCCGCTTGGTAGCGCATCGCTCGCGCAGGTGCACCGCGCTCGTCTGGTGACGGGCGAGGACGTGGCCGTCAAGGTGCAGCGCCCCGGTGCGCAGCAGGTTATGGCACAGGACATCGATATCATCCGCTCGGTGGTGCGTATCGTTTCCAAGTTCGTCAACACCGATCAATTCGTTGACCTGCACGGCGTAGTCGAGGAGTTGTGGACCTCGTTTCGCGAGGAGACCAACTTTTTGGCCGAGGCCAAAAACCTCAACGACTTCTACGAGTTCCATAAGAGTGTTCATGGCGTGACGTGCCCTAAATCCTATCTGGACCTGTGCACCGAGCACGTGGTGGTTATGGACTACGTCGACGGCATTTCGATCGCCGATCCTGAACGCTTGGTGGCCGAGGGCTATGACTTGGAAAAGATCGGTGCCGCAATCGTCGAGGATTACTCGACGCAGGTGCTCGATGACGGCTTTTTCCATGCCGACCCGCATGCGGGAAACATTATTCTCAAGGACGGCATCGTTTACTTTATCGACTTGGGCATGGTCGGACGCATGTCGAGTCACGATCGCGGTATCGTCAAGGACATGATTTTCGCCGTGGCCGAGGGTGACGTGCCCAAGCTCAAGGATTCGCTCATGCGCTTTGCCGTGACGCGCGGCGACTCGGCCGAGCTTGACCATTCGGCCTTTTTGTCCGACTTGGACTTTATCGTCGCCGACTTTGCGGGCCTTGACCTTAAGGATCTTGATATCGGCGAGTTTTTGACCTCGCTGCTAAACTTGGCGCGCAAGAACGACGTTGAGCTGCCGAGCGTGGTGACGATGTTCGCCCGCGGCATGGTGACGCTCGAGGGCCTGCTGACCGAGTACATGCCCAACGTCAACATGATCCAGATCATCCAGACGCACATCAAAAACGAGAAGAGCACCTCTGTGCGCGTCCGCGAAATGGGGCGCGATCTTGCTGCGAGCAGCTATCGCGCGGCAAAAGGCTCGCTCGAGGCGGCCGAGTATCTGGGCTTGGCGTCGCGCATGCTCACGCGCGGCCAGCTTAAGGTGAACACGCAGATCATGAGCAGCGATAAGGCGCTGCGACAGCTGGGTGGAATTATCGACCGCATGTCGATGGCAATTGTGGTCGCCGGTCTGTTTATCGGTTCGTCGGTGGTGTACTACGCGCGCATCGAGCCGGTTGTGTTCGGGATTCCGGTCATTGGCTTTATGGGCTACGTGAGTGCGTTGGTGCTGGCGCTGATGCTGGGCCGCAATATCTGGCTCAACAGCCACGGCGGCAAGCACTAGAGGCTGCGGCCGTCACCGCATTCTCCTATCGCAAACAATAGCTTTTACCTTGGGCTTCGCCTGCGTGCGAGGCCCTTTTGCGTGATACCATACTGACGGTAATAATCGATGGCCTAGATGGTGGTGCGGAGACGCACGAATGCGCGGTTTTCCTGCGCGTTTGGGAGAATCGGGGTGCAAGTCCCCGGCTGTACCAGTAACCGTAATTCCTCTTGGCTCGGGATGTTCGCGTCGCAGATCGGACGGCGCGCCTGAGCCGTTAAGGTTAAGTCGGATCGCCTCCCATCTTGCATGCGGCTGCGGCGTATGCTGCCGGTGTGCATAGGGCTCTGGAGGGAAGAGAGATCCCGATGGGGGAACTCGAGCGCAACATGCGCGATGACGTGGGGCAGCCTCAAGGCAACGCTCCAAGTACAGACAATGGGGGACAAATGGATATGTTTGAGGACGAGCGCGAGCGCGCCTCGTTGCATCGCCGTGGCGCGATTGCACGCGGTGTAGCCAAGCGCGGCCTGGTGGCATTCCTGGCCTTCGCGATGGCCTTTGGCACCACGCCGGCTCAGCTGTGGGCCGAGGGCGCCGAGGGTATTGCCGAGGCTGTGGCTCAGGCTGCGACGCCGGGCGAGGACGCAGCGCTTGCGGGCGGTACCGCTGAGCAGAGCGGCGCCGAGGTTTCGGATTCCGAGGGCGCGCCTGCAGCCAGTGCAGCCATAACAGAGGCAGCAACTGGCGACGAAGGCTCGGCGACGGGGGAGAGCCCTGCTGCGAGCGAGCAGTCTTCGACGGCGCCCACTGGCCAAGCAGGATCTGCCGCCGCGGCTGCCGTCCAGACAGAGAACCCGACAGAAACCGGCGATGTCGCCAAGAAGCAAGTCGAGGTCTCGTTCTCGATTATCGGCACCGATGCCGACGGCAAGGCTCAGACCTGGGTGGCACCTACGCAGCTCAAGCTCGACGAGGGCTCGACGGCTGCGGACGCCTTCGTTAAGCTGCAGCAGAAGACGGGCTTCAAGGCGAAATACGATCCGAACACGGCATACGGTTTCTACCTCGAAAGCATCACGTCCCCGAGTGATGGCCGCACGCTTGCCTTCAATCCGGCGACTTATGCCTACTGGCAGCTGTTCGTCGACGGCGCGTCTTCCTCGGTTGGCGCGAGCGGCGTTAAGCTCACCCAGGGGCAGAAGATTGAGTTTGCCTATACGGCTGGTAGCGCGTCCCCTGTCGTTAAGGACCAGGTTGCCGCAAATGTGACCGTCATTGGTCGCGATGCCCAGGGCAAGACTCAGACTTGGGTCGATAACGCGCAGTATGTGGTGACGTCCGGCTCGAGCGCACTTGACCTTACGAAGGTCGCGCTTGAGGCGAATGATATTGACGCCGTTGCTGCGGGCTCCTTTATTCTGAGCCTTAAGTACAACGGTGTTGAGCTGGGTACGCCGCTCGATTATTCGACCTATTGGCGGCTGTTTATCAACGGCAAGTCGAGTGACTATACGGCGGACAATGTCACCATCCATGCCGGCGATACCGTCACGTGGTTCTACGGTGGCTGGGGCGACCAGTTGCCGTCCGATTCTGTCCATGCTTCCGTTCAGGTGCTTGGCAAGGACAAGGACGGCAAGCAGCAGGTTTGGGCTTCGACGGGTCAGACGAGTCTCAAGGCGGGCTCTACTGCCAAGGATCTCCTTGAGCAGACTGGTCTTGATCTCGTTACTAGTGAAGAGTCTTGGGGCTGGTGCCTCAGTGGCATTAAATCGCCGCTCGACGGTAAGACCTATAAGTATGATCCTGCGACCAAAAGTTATTGGCAGTTCTATGTAAATGGCAAGTTCGCCCAGGTCGGGGCTGGCAACTACGAGCTCCAAGAGGGCGATGCCGTCACCTTTATGTATGGTGCTGACGCCGATGTCCTTCCTGGCCAGGTTCTTGGGTCTGTCGATGTTATCGGCCCCGATGTCAACGGCAACAATACTTGCTGGGGCTCGGCAAGCAGTGTTTCTTTGCCCGAAGGCTCTACTGCCCAGAACCTTATTGAGACGGTCCTGAAGGCCAAGGGCGTTACGTACAACGGCTCCCAGAGTGGTGAGTACTGGCTCCTCAATTCCATCAACTCGCCGTTCGATCACAAGCCGTATGCCTGGGATGGTGCGACCAAGAAATATTGGCGTCTGTTTATCAACGGAGAGCCCTCATCTCTCTGCGCCAATCAGATTACGCTCAAGAGCGACGATAAGGTTACGCTTGCCTATACCACCGACGATTCGCCCATGCCCGATCCCGACAAGATTGTCGTGGACCCGAGTGCGACGACTCCTGATTGGGATGCCGAGTGGGCCGGCTACGGCAACAGTGGCAACGGTTCGACCGTAACGGATGCCAAGACGCCTGCGCAGGCTGCCGGTCTTAAGTGGGCCTTCGATTGGAAGGTCGAGTCTGGTCAGCAGTATGCCAACTGCAGCGAACCTGTCATCGCTAACGGCTTTGTGTACATCGCGACCGAGAACGAGCTCATTAAGATCGATTCGTCCACGGGCAAAAAGGTTGCCTCTGCGCCGCTTGCCTCCAAGGTGAGCTATACCTCTCGTCCGATCTATACCAATGGTCTTATCATCGTTCCGCTCAACGGCGGTGCGGTCCAGGCGATTACTGCAGACAAGCTGATCTGCAAGTGGCTGACACCTGGTTTGACGGACTTGACGCAGGGCTCCTGCACCGTCGTTTCGGACGGCGAGTACGTCTATGTAGGCTCGGTCGATATTTCGTATGACGAGAATTACAACGCGACCTACGGCAACGGCTCCTTTGCGCGCATTAAGATTGCCACGGGCGAAGTCTCTTGGCAGAACATCGACCCTGCCGAGGGCTATTACTGGACTGGTGCGGCTTTGACGGATAACTATGCCATCGTTCCTACGAGCGCGGGTACGCTTAAGTGCATTGATAAGACGACGGGCGATGTCGTTTCGACCATGAAGCTCGGCGCTGTCGCAAATGCCGATTGCATTGCCGATCCGTCCAATGGTTCGACCTTCTATCAGATGACGCACGACGGAAAGCTCCATGTGATTTCGCTTTCGGCGAAGGGCGTGCTGAGTGAACAGAAGACGGTTGATCTGGGCCTTACGAATAATCTGAGCGCCCCTGCGGTGTCTGGTGACAATCTGATTGTCGGCGGACAGACGGCTACTGGCTCTGCTCTGGTTCTCTATAACCTGAAGACGGGTAAGACCACGATGGTCGCTGCTGCCGACGGCAAGGCGCTGCCGGCTGGCCTCAACGGTATTGCTGCTACTCCGCTGGTGAGTGTTCAGGGCGGCAAGACCTATGTGTACTTCACTGTTAACAGCGCGGATAGCAAGGATTACGTCAACTACTCTGCTGGTGGTGGCGTGTATCGCTATACGCTCGGCGATGCAGAGGCGACGCAGATTTATGATGCGGCTGGCCATTACCAGTACTGTGACTCTCCGGTCATTGCCGATGCATCTGGCAACCTGTACTACATCAATGACTCGGGCACGCTGTTCAAGCTCGGGGCCGTTGAGTCTTGGACGGTTGCCTTTAATTCCAACGGCGGGTCTGCTTGCGACACTAAGTTTGTTGCTACGGCCGACGGCAAGCTGGTCAAGCCGGCCGATCCGACGCGCGATGGCTACACTTTCGGCGGTTGGTATACCGATGAGGCTTGCACGCAGGCGTATGACTTCAGTATGCCGGTGACGGCCGATCTGACGCTGTATGCCAAGTGGACCAAGAATGCCACCAACCCTGGCGGCAATGGCGGTTCTGGCACTAATGGTGGCAACGGTGGCGCTGGCAACGGTTCCGGTGCTGGCACGGGCACGGGTTCCGGCTCCGGCACGAAGGGCCAGCAGGCCGGCGGCGCTATCGCCCCGGGTCAGAAGCCGGTGACCAAGACGACGGTGTCGACCAAGACCGAGACCAAGGAAAACAAGTCCGACAAGAAAGACTCCGATAAGTCCGATAAGAAGGACGAGAAGAAGTCTGACAAGAAGGACGGCAAGTCCGACAAGAAGTCCGATTCCAAGTCCGATACGGGCGCTGCTTCCACGACCACTGCCAAGAAGTCCTCTGATGCTTCCGAGCAGGAGACTGGCACCAATCCGCTCGCCATCGTTGGCGTTGCCGCCGGCGTCATCGGTCTCGCCATCGTCGGCGTGTTCGTGTTCACCAAACGTCGGTAGGTGAGGGCTGTGTCCAATAAATCCAAGGACGCTGACCCCAAGCAACCAGATTCATCGTTCATTCAGTTCGACGATGCAAAGCAACAGGGCGCCGCTTCGGCGGCGTCCGCCCCTCGTCGCAAGGCGCTCCTTGGCGTTTTGACTGCCGCGTGCACCATTCTGATCGTCGTCTCGCTGGGCTTCGTCCATCCTTCCGAGAGCGGCGCCTGGTCCATCGACTGGATCATTCAGGCCGTGACGGGGGAGAGCGTCGTAACCAAGGACACCAAGGTGTCTGGCTCGACTACGACTTCGGGCGAGGCCAGTTCCAAGGATTCTAAGTCATCGAATGACGCAAAAGATGAGTCCAAGCATTCTGATGAGTCCAAGTCCAAGGACGATTCCGAGTCTTCAAACAAGGAATCGGACAAGAACTCGGATAACAAGAAGTCCGAGGACCAGGACGGCAAGAAGTCTGGCGATAAATCCGCTGCCCAAAATACGGGAGTCGGTGATACTTCCAATGCGTCTGGCGGTGGCCAGTCGTCTGATGGAGCCTCATCCTCTAATGGTGGAAACGCCTCCTCGGGCGGCCAGGGCGGCTCGCAGGAGTCCAGCTACGTAACGGTGACGGTTTCGGTCACATCGAGCGCTGTGGGCAATCCTGTGTCTTCTGGTGGCACCTTTACCTTTAACGAAGGCGCTACCGTCTACGATGCCCTGTGCGCGCTGGGCCTTTCTGTCAACGCACATGGCTCGTCGTACGGCACGTATGTTTCTGCGATTGGTGGTTTGGCCGAGAAACAGTACGGCGGCACGAGCGGCTGGATGTACTCCGTCAACGGCACAACGCCCATGACGGCCTGCAGCAACTACGTTCTCTCCAACGGCGACAACGTGGTCTGGTATTACGTTACAGGCTAGAGGCTTCGACATAGCGCGCCAGACGGGCGGTTCCGACAGACATCCGGGCCGCCCGTTTTTCATGCGAATGGGATTGGGTCGCCGGGTCTCTCGGCAAACAAAAAACCGGTTGGAATGGGAATTCCAACCGGTTATACATTCAAGCAAATAGCGAATCGACTACGACCGTGCGCCCTCGAGGAAGAAGCGGCGGCTGAAGTAGTTGTACCAGGTGACGAGGAACGTGGCGATGGCCTTCATGGCCTGGTAGCCGATGCTCAAAAACGTGACGCCCACAAACATGTACAGGTCGTTGAGGCCCAGGCCGATCACCGACAGGATGGTGAAGATCGTGAACTCGCGCTTGCGGCTCATGCCCTCGCGATGGTCGAACACGTACTTCATGCTGAGCCAGTAGTTGACCACGACGGACGTGATGAACGAGACCGTGGTGCTCATCAAAAAGTCGAGGTGAAACAGCTCGACGAGCGCAATGAGCATACCCCAGTCGATGCCAAAGGAGATAAGGCCCACGACAGCGAACTTGAGGAACTGCTTGGTATGAGGTTGTGCCAGTGCCTTGCGCACGTAATCACATCCAATGCGTTGATGAATCGAGCAGAGGATACTTTAGAGCTTTTGCGAGGGAAACGTAAGGTCTTTGCCAAGAACTATACGAACTCGCCAAATTATCAAGTGCTAATCCGCAAACGTTGAAAATTTGCCCGTAAACGAGCGGCACCCACGGACGATACTGCGCTGAGCGCGCGTCGTCCGTGGGCGCCGTAATGCTGCAAGGGTGTCGAGCTATTTGGTCTCGTCGCCCTCCAGGAAGATCTTTCGGGTCACAAAGTTGTAGACCATGACAAGCGCGGTGGCGCAAATCTTGGCGATATTGGCTTCGAGCCCCAGACCGGCGTTGAGCGCCAGCACGATACCGTCGTTGAGCACCAAACCGATCACGGACAGCACGACAAAGATAATGAACTCGCGGCGGCGGCTCATGCCCTCCTTGTGCGCAAACACGTACTTCATGCTGGCGACGTAATTAAAGATGAGTGAGACGATAAAGCCGCTGGTGTTGGCGATTAGGATGTTGAGGCCCAGACCGTAGTGGAGCAGATTCATAATGCCAAAGTCGATGACCGTGGCAATGACACCGACGACGCCAAATTTCATGATCTGCGCGAGGAGCTTTTGCATGGTACCTGCCTTAAGCTGGCGCCGAAGCGCCGCGGGGATGACAAACTCAGCAAGTTTAGCCAATCCCCGCGGGTGGAGCTAGGCGCGCTCCTCGATAGCACCGTTTCTATATGCATCGAGCAGTTGGCGTAGGTCCTGGATCTGGCTGCGGATCTTGGCGCCGGTATCGGTGTCGCTCACCATGCGGCGGCGGTCGGCCTCGTCAAAGCGGTTGGTCTCGCTTTCGATATCGATGTTGCGGGTGAGCGCCTCGGCAACGGTGGTAAAGGCCTGGTGCGATTTGAGGCGGCATCCTCGCGAGCTCGAGATGAGCGTGTAGCCGGCGATGCCCGTTTTGGGGTGGTAGGCGCGACAGAAACCGCCGTCGATGACCAGCAGCTTACCGTTGGCGCGGATGGGCTGCTCGCCCTTGGTGGTCTTGACCGGGGTGTGGCCGTTGATGATGTGACCGGTCGGTGAGCATGCCATGGGCGCGACGCCAAACTCGCGCATGATGTCGTCGCAGACCGAGGGCGACTTGGTAAGCGTAAAGTACGGGTCCATCGGCTCGACCCAGGTGCTCTTATCGGCGATATAGGCGCGCTCAAAGGTACGCACCAGGCGTCCGCTGGCGGGTGAGTTAAAGCCAATCCACAGGTACCACATCCAGTCGAGAGCGTCGCGGTCGCCCACGCGCCAGGCGCGGCGGGCGATGTGGTCGCAAAAATCGAGATAATCGCGGCCAGCGTGCCAGGTGCCCAAGCAGTTCATGCTGCTAAAGGTGCCGTCTTCGTTGAGCGGAACGCAGCCGTGGAAGAGCAGGTTACCGTTGGCGACCTTGTACATCGAGCCATGGGAATAGAGGAAATCGATATGGCGATGCAGGTGATCGGCGGTGACAAACTCGGACACGAGCTTGTCGATGATGTGCTGCTCCTCGGGCGTGAGCGTATAGGGGTCCGCCGGGTCGACGGTGGGGAAGTCGTTGGTCGTGAGCGGCCACACGCTGCCGTCGGCGAGCGTGACCGTGCCGGTGTCGTGGTCGATCTTGTCGAGTAGCAGGCGATCGGTCATATCGAACTCGGGGTGGCGCTGGATAATCTGGCCCTCGAGCTTAAAGAGCAGCACGTTGATAGCCTTGATCAGCGGGGTGATGGACTCACCGGCGGTGTAGGTGGCATCGGCAAAGGCGACAAGCTCACGCAGCGAGATGCCGTAGTCGTTCTCCAGGATCTCGTAGTTGTCATAGCGTAGGTTGTTGCGCAGCACCGTGACGATGCAGGCGGGCTCACCGGCCGCAGCGCCCATCCACAGCAGGTCGTGGTTGCCCCACTGGATGTCGAGCGAATGGTAGGTGAGCAGGCGGTCCATAATCTTGGCCGCGCCGCCGCCGCGGTCGAAGATGTCGCCCACCAGGTGCAGGTGGTCGACGGCCAGGCGCTTGATGAGAGAGGCAAGCGACTCGATAAAGTCGTCGGCGCTGGCGGTCTCCAGAATGGACTCCACGATGCGCTCGTGATAGCGCACGCGATAGTTGTTCTCGTCCGGATGCGTGTGCAGCAGCTCGTCGATGATGTAGGCGTAATCGCGTGGGATGGCCTTACGCACCTTGGAGCGCGTATAGCGGCTCGAAAGCGAGCGGGCGACCATGATGAGCTGGTCAAGCATCGTCCTGTACCAGGTGGGCGAGTCTTCGCGCCGGCTGCGGACCAGGTTGATCTTCTCGCGCGGGTAGTAGATGAGCGTGCACAGCTCGCCCTTTTCGTCAAAGGAAAGCGTGTCGCCAAAAATCTCGTCGACATGCTCGCGCACAACGCCCGAGCAGTTGTTGAGGATGTGCATAAAGGCTTCGTACTCGCCATGCACATCGCTCATAAAATGCTCGGTGCCTTTGGGCAGGTTGAGAATGGCCGAGAGATTGATAATCTCGGTAAACGCGGATTGCTCGGTGGGAAATTGTCTCGACAGCAGACGCAGATACTTGAAGTCTTGCGGATTGCGATCGAATGCGACCATGAAACACCTTCCGATGGAGCTGGTAAAACTGATAAACAGCGTCAAACGTTTATCAGTATGCGCCGCTTTTGTTTCGATTGGGGGTGGGAGGTCGAATTGTTGGCCGAACGGTTTGGTAAATCGATTTAGTTGAGGTAGATATGGCGGTTGGGTGGAGACGACAGAAGGTGTTTTCTCAGATATTTATGCGTGGGGTCGGTGGAGACGATGGTGGTAAAGATGTTCGCTATTATTGGTTCGATTTGGTAAATAGTGGACATATGTACCGTATATAGGCTCACTGTGCGATAATTTGCGCAGCAATGAGTAAGGAGCCTCATATGAGTGATTTTGTCCTGACCTGTGAATCCGCCGCCGATCGAACTCGGGAGTTCTTTGAATCGCGCAATATCCCTGTCGTGTGTTTTCATTACGAGATCGACGATGTTGTCTATACGGACGATCTGTATCAGTCGATTACGCCGGACGAGTTTTTTGCCCAGATATCCGCGGGCGCCATGCCCAAGACGTCTCAGGTGAGCGTGGGTGAGTACGAGGAGTTTTGGGAGCCGCTTGTTGCCGAGGGCAAAGACGTGCTGCACCTGACGTTGTCGTCGGGTATTTCGGGCACGTATGGATCAGCCTGCGTTGCGGCGCAGATGCTCGCGGATCGCCATCCCCAGGGCGGCAAGGTGCGCGTCATCGATTCGCTGGCAGCGTCTTCGGGCTTTGGCCTGCTGGCGGAATGTGCCGCCGACGTGCGCGATAGCGGGGCTTCACTCGACGAGACGGCCGCTTGGATTGAGGAGCACAGGCTCAACCTGCACCACTGGTTCTTCTCGACCGATCTGTCGAGCTACCTGCGCGGCGGTCGCATTTCGGCCGCGAGCGCGATCATCGGCACGGCGCTTAAGATTTGCCCGCTTATGACGGTCGATTGCGAAGGTGGGCTGTCGCCACGTGAGAAGATTCGCACTAAGAAGCGCGCGATTTCCGAGATGGCTAAGACCATGATGGCACACGTGCAGGACGGTGCGGATTATTCGGGTAAGTGCATCATGTCGCACTCGGCGTGCCGCGAGGATGCCGAGGCAGTTGCGGCGCTGATTGAGGAACAGGTTCCGCAGCTTAAAGGCAAGATTGAGATCAATAACATCGGTACTCTGATTGGCTCGCATACCGGACCTGGTACGGTGGCGCTCTTCTTTATGGGCGACAAGCGCGTGGATTAATTTGCCCCATCACATCGCTGCATGATTGCTCAAACGAAAACGGCCCGCCTCACGTTTGTGGGGCGGGCCAAGATGTTTTGCTAGCGTTTCTTTCCTCGGAAGAAAAAGCCGTGCAGTGAGGGCTTGAGCCCGCGGTTGGCGCGACGCTCCTCGACGCGCTCGTGGATCGAAGCGACGCGCTCGATGACCTCGTCGGGAATCGGCACGTCGGGATTCATGTTCTCGACCTGGCTGACCTCGGCGGCGGCGACCTGGTCGATAATGGGCACATCATCGCGCGAGATGACAGGTGTGGCGTCTTCCTTCATCTTGCGATAACGCTGCATCATGTCGGTCTGTAGCTGCTGGGCCGAAGGCGGCGTCCAGATGATGGCGTTGGCGCCGGCGGCGATAGTCTCACGGATGCTCTCGGGCGTCTTGCCGCCCGGCGCGATAAGCGGCAGGTTGGGATAGTGCTCGCGCAGCTCGCGCAGGACCTGCGGCGTGTTCTTACCAGCGGCGATGTTGAGGATCTTGGCGCCGGCGCGCACTTTGGCGTGAGCATCGTCGTCGCAACGTACGACCGTGGCGATGACGGGGATGTCGGCGATGTTGGTGATGTGCTCGACCATCTCGGCGGTGGCGGGGGAGTTGACCACGCAGCCCGCCGCGCCCTGCATCTCGGAGACGGCTGCCATCTGCACGGAACGCTTACCGGTGGTGGTGCCACCGCCCACGCCTACGAAGACCGGGCACTCGGCGACGGTCAGCAGCGCCTGCGTAATGGCGGGCTGCGGCGTGAAAGGGTAGACCGCAAAGACGGCATCGGCGTTGGAGTTGCGGATAACCGCGACATCGGTGGTGTAGATGAGCGATTTGATGCGGCGGCCGAAGAGCGTGAAGCCGCTGGCCTCCTCGATCTCGTCGGGCATGCGAAGGGCAGCCTTGCGCAGGCGTCCGTCGATGGGCAGGGGCTCCATAGGGAGCAGGCCGTTGGGCGTGACGGCTACCTGGGGCTCGGTGAACTCGTCTGCGAGCTCGACCTCGGAGAAATCGACCGAGGCGACGATGTCCTCGTGAACCTCGGCGGGCACATCGATGGGGGCTTGGTCGTTTGCCGCGGCAGGCGTGTCGAAGGAGCTGGTGCCGACGAAGGCGTCGACGCGCTCATTTAGATCGTTGAGGGTATCCATGGAGGCTCGATTCTATGTGATGACGGCCGGCGCGATGCAGCCGGAATTGCGAATGCTAAATCGTTTGACGAGTTGATTTTTCCCCGCCGCGCCATCCGTTAGACCGAAGGACCGGCGAACGTGAAGGAGCTGTGGTGGCGGGGATCGAGGTGCTATCTTGAAAGTCCCGTTTAAAAGAGAGGTGACGCGGTATGGAATTGACAGCAATGTTTGGCTCGATTGGCCTGTGTGTGGGCGCAATTGTTGCCGCCGCGGTCATCTACTTTGTGGTCACGGCCATTAAGGGCAAAAGGGCCGAACGCAAGGAGCGCACGATGCTTAAACAGCATCGCGACCAGCAGGGCAAACGCGCACGGAGATAGCTTGTTGAGTTTTGGATCCGTGCGCTAACTGCGTTTTCGGATCAGGGCAATGTAGAAGCCCTCAAAGTCGCGGCTGGGCGGAATGGTGAGCGTGCCGGGCAGGCCGTTGGCGATGGCCGATACCTGACCCGCGGCAATGGCTTCGGTCAGGGCGTTGGACTCGATGCGCGGCTCCTCACCAGCTTCCTGGGCGCGGCGTGCCTCACTTTCGCTCGGCGTGCCATCGAGGGGGATAAGCTCGCAGTCCATGTGCTTGTCGAGGGCCTCTTGCAGGGCGTCCTCGTTTTCCTGCGGCAAGATCGAACAAGTCGAATAGACGAGCGTGCCGCCCGGTTTGAGGGCTCCCATGGCGCGGTCCAGAAGTGCTCGCTGCGAGCGGGCGCACCTGCTCAGCAACTGCTCGGTGAGGCCGCGCAGGCTCTTCTCGTTGCCGCTGACGACTGTGCCCGTGCCGGTGCAGGGAGCGTCGAGCAGGATACGGTCAAAGCGGAAGAACTCGTCGAGCTCGCGTGCGTCGATGCGCATGACGGGCACGTTTTTTGCGCCTTGGCGGTGGAGGTTGGCTTCGAGCTTCTCGGCGCGGGGAATGCTCATCTCGCAGGCGGTGAGGTGTGCCTGGCCCTGGGTGAGGGCGGCGATCTGCGTCGTCTTGCCGCCGGGGGCCGCGCACATGTCCAGGATGTCCTCGCCGGCCTGGGCGCCCAAGACCAACGGCGGCATCATGGACGACAGACTTTGCAAGTAGATCTTGCCGTCGCGGTAGATGTCGAGGTCCCACAGGTCGGAAACCTGGGCCTCGGGCAGGATGGAAGCGTCCGGGTACCATGCGACGGGGCGGTGGGCGATGCCGGCGGCATCGAGCGCCGCGGCGATGTCCTCGGCGGTTGCCTTGAGCGTGTTGGCGCGCAGCGTGACCGGGCGTGTGGCCGCGGCGCCGAAGCCCTCGATCATAAGCTCGGCATCGGCGGGCGCATAGGCGCCGGCGACCGTGTCGACCATAAAGCGCGGCAGGTCGGCGGCGCAGGGAAGGGCGGCAAGCTGGTCGGAAAGCTCGGTGGCGGCAAACTGCCTGAGCTTGAGCTCGGCCTTGACCTGCTTTTTCTGCTTACGACGACGCGGCTTGGACATCCGTCTTTCCTTCCCATTCCATTACATGTCGAGTGTTTAGTACTGGCTCTCGTGCTTGCTAAAGAAGTCGAAGCGCGGGGGCAGCGGCTTCACGCGGTGCTCGCCGGGCTTCTCGCCCAGGATCTCCACGAACTCGTCCGTGGAGGCAAAGATGTTATCCCAGCTAAAGAAAGCGACCGGGTCGACGTCGAAGTACTCGCAGATGAGCTCGCAGCCGGCAGGGACGATGCCGTGCATCAGGACGGTCGCCACGCGCAGCTCGGTAAAGGCGTCGACGAGGGCCTGCGTCATTGCGGCGTTTGCCGGCTCGCCCTCGAGCTTGTTGGCGGCCTTGGAAGCGTCGCTCCAGCGCTTGTTGGCGGCGCGCAGGTAGTCGTCGCACACGGCAAGCGCGCGGTGCGTCTCGAACTTGTACATGGCCTGCTCAAAGGCGAGGGCTGCCTGCTGGGCGGCTTCGACCACGGTGTCAGAAGCGGCACCGGCGGGGATGCAGCCGTTGCGGTAGGGGCTCTCGTCGCCTTCCTTGACGGCGACGCCGTAGAAGCAGCTGCGGGCCAGACGGTTGAACACGCCGGTCAGCAGCGCGCTCTCCTTAAGGGCCGGGTCGATAACGCGCTTGTCGTCGCAGGCGCGTACCTCGTTGCCGTCCTTGTCCTTGCCGGTCACACGCGTGTCGTATGCCTTGGGGCTAAAGCTCACCGGCTTTTCGGATAGGCCGAGCGACAGCCAGTGCGCGCGCATCTGCTCGCAGGTGTAGTGGTTGAGCAGGTCGTCTGCCGGCGGGGGAGGCGTCTGCGAGGACGAGCTGGCCTTTTTGCCCATGTAGAGCAGGTGGTAGCAGGCGCTGACGGTGCTCTGCGTGAGGTCCCAGCCCAGGGCCTCCCACATGGCGGTCTGCGCGATGCAGTAGAAATAGATGTTGTCCTGACCGATGAACTGGTAAATCTGAGCGTCGTCAGAGCACCACCAGTCGCGCCAGTCGAGCGAGCTGTGCTGGTAGGTGGGTGCGGGCACCTGCGTGGAGTCGGCGGCGGGCTCGCCCATGAGGGCGGCATCCTGGGCGGCGACGCCCTCGGTCACGCCGGCGGCCTTGGCATCGCGCGCGAGCACGGTACGCGTATAGCTGATGGGCGCCCACAGGCTCTCGGGCCAGCACCAGCAGGTGACGTCGGAGACGCCATCGACCTCGGGCACCGGAACGCCCCAGTCGATGTTGCCGGTGATGCGGAAGGGCACGAGTGCCTTGCCGCTGCGGAAGCGCACGCCACCGTTGGCGAGCACCGCGTGGGCGTCGTCGCGCTCCTTCCAGCTGGGGAAGGTGACGGTAAAGCTGCTCTTGTTGCCCTCGGGCTCCAGCACGGTGTGCTCGGGGAGCTGGTCCTCGACGGCATCGAAGGCCTCGCGGAACTTGTTCTGGATGTAGAGCTGAGCCGGCAGCAGCCACTCCTCCATGGTCTTGGAGACCACGGAGCGAACCTGCGGGTTCTGGGCGAGCTTGGCGGTGTAGGTCTTCATAAAGTCGAGGTAGGCCGGCAGGTCAAAGTAGAGATTGTCGACCGGGCGCAGCTCGGGCACCTCGCCGGTGAGCTGGCTCTTGGGCGCGATGAGCTCCTCGGGCTCAAACTGGTGGCCCAGATCGCACTCGTCGGCATAAGCCTTCTCGGACTTGCAGCCCTGGATGGGGCAGCGGCCGATGACCTGGCGGCCGTTGAGGAACGTGCCGGCCTTGGCATCGTAGAACTGCAGCGTGGAGCGCTTGGAGATGGTGCCCTGCTCGTGCAGGCGCTCGATAATCTCGGCAGTCACCTCGTTGTGGATCTGGGCCGCCGGCTCAAGGCCCGAGCCGCCGTAGATGTCGCAGCTGATGTTGTAGTTGTTGAGGGTCGCGGCCTGGCGGGAGTGATTGGACTCGACATACTCGCCGATGGACTTGTCGTAGCCCTCGTTCTCCTTGAGCTTGCGGTAGCTCTCCATGATGGGCGAACCGTAGCAGTCGGTGCCCGAGGTGAAGATGACGTTTTCGCGGCCCAGGCGGTCGCGCAGGAAGCGGGCGAAGAAGTCGGCCGGGACAAAGACGCCGCCGACGTGGCCAAAGTGCAGACCCTTGTTGCCGTAGGGCTCGCCGGCGGTAACGATGGCGCGGCGCGGCCAGCTGGGACGGTCGTTCATGGAGTATTTGGATGCCATGGGACTCCTTCGCATATAGGTAAGAGCGCGGCCGGGCACGGGGTTCGGCGGCGCGGTGGTCAATTCGTGCATATCGTTCGACATTATCGCACATGCGGGCGGGTGCGTGGCAGGGGCGCTATCCTAAGATGCTATGAATGTGATTTCCAACATACATGCGTTTGAAGACGAGGATTTTCTGCACGCCTGCTTTGTGTGGGGGATGGTCGTAGTCGGCGTGTTTGCCGTGTGCCTGGTGCCGGTGTTTATGCTGCTGGGCGGACCTGCAGACTTGGATGCGGCTGACGCGGGCGGCTGGATGGCGGTCTTGGGCTGGATAGTCGGCTTGGCTGCGGTCTCAATGGCGTCGTTTGCCGTGCACGAGCTGGTGCATGCGGTGTTTTTTAAGCTGCTGGCGCCTGCGGGCGCGCAGGTGACCTTTGGCGCGAATCGTGAGACGGCGATGATCTATGCCTGCGCCGAGGGCGTTGTGTATTCGCGCCGGCGGTACATGGCGGTTTGCCTGGCGCCGACGGTTGTTGTGACGACAGCATTTGCCCTGGGGTTTGCGTTCTCGGACTATCCACTGCTGTGCTACCTGGCGGCTGGTCTGCACCTTTCGGGATGCACGGGCGACTGGTATTACGTGCGGACGATCCTGCGCGACCGCCGCATTGCCGCCTGCGAGGACACGTCCTTTGGCGTGCGCTTTTTCGGGTGAGGAGATGTCGATGAGGCCGTTGTTGTTGCACGCTTGCTGTGCGCCGTGCTCACTTGAGCCGGTTCGCTTGCTGCGCGAAGAGGGGTTTGAACCCACGATTTGCTGGACCAACCCCAATATTCAGCCGCACGATGAATGGCAGCGGCGCCTGGACGAGCTACGCCGGTGGTGTGCCGATGGCGACATCGAGCTCATCGAGGCGGGGGAGGACCGCGAGCGCTGGGAGGCCGGTGTGGCCCAGCTGGGCGCCGATCGACCCCGTCGCTGTCGCGCGTGCTATGCCCTGCGCTTGGCCGAGGCGTGCCGCGTGGCCCAGGAGCGCGGGTTTGAGTTTGTGGGCACGACGCTCGCCGTCTCGCCGTATCAGCTGTTCGATACCTGCAATGATGTTTTGGAGCGTCTGGCTGCCGCCCGCGGTCTCACCCCGGTGATTCGCGATTTTCGCCCGTATTATCCCGAGGCCACGCGTCGTTCGCGTGAACTGGGCATGTATCGGCAGAATTACTGCGGCTGCCGCTTTTCTGCCGTCGAGGCGGCCATGGACCGCGCTCGCATTCGCGACGAGCGCAAGGCTGCCAAAAAGTAGTTCATTTGGGACGTCAGCCTGCTAGGATGTAGGGCGGACTTTAGCTATATAAGGAGAATCCGACGTGTCTATGCGTACCGATGATTTTGACTACAACCTTCCCGAGGAACTGATCGCCCAGGCTCCCGCCGAGCCGCGCGACTCCTGCCGCCTGCTGGTGGTGGATCGCAAGGGCTCCCAGGCGGGAACGCCGCTGGAGCATGGCGGCACCGTTGAGCACCGCATCTTCCGCGACATCATCGACTATATCGAGCCGGGCGACGCGCTCGTCATCAACAAGACGCGCGTGATGCCGGCCCGCCTGATCGGTCGCAAATCGGGCTCGGGTGGCGTGGTCGAGACGCTGCTGCTCAAGCGCCGCGAGGATGTTGACCCGCTGGGCCATGTTTGGGAGTGCTTGGTCAAGCCGGGCAAGCGCCTGAAGCCCGGTGCCCAGATTGAGTATCGCGCCGGTGGCGCCCATGCGCCCGAGGGGGCTCCCGTGGTGCTGACGGCCGAGGTCATCGACTTTGTCACCGATAGCCGTGGTGGCCGTCTGGTGCGCTTTGAGCCGGCCGGTTGCAATGCCGCCGGCGACCCGCGCACGCTCGACGAGGCCATCCATGCGGCCGGCCACGTGCCGCTGCCGCCCTACATTACCGATTACGAGGGCGACCCCGAGAAGTACCAGACCGTCTACGCCATGAAGGAGGAGCACTCGGCTGCCGCTCCTACGGCGGGTCTGCACTTTACTCCCGAGCTCATGGCCGCTATCGAGGCCAAGGGCGCGAAGTTTGCCGCCGTCGAGCTCGAGGTGGGCATCGATACCTTCCGCTTGGTGGAGGAGGACGACCCTACGCAGCACGTCATGCACACCGAGCGCTACCACGTGTCGCAGGAGGTTGTCGACGCCGTGCATAAGGCGAAGGCCGAGGGTCATCGTGTGATCGCCGTCGGCACCACCGCGGTGCGCTCGCTCGAGAGTGCGTTTGACGCGGACGCGCCGGTGTCCGATCCGGCTGTGACGGCGCGCTATTTTGAAGGCCGCGAGGACGGTGCCGACACGCTCGGCCGCGGCGACATCGTGGCGCGCGAGAACGCCACGACGCAGCTTTACCTCATGCCCGGCTCGACCTATCACGTGGTCGACGCGCTGATCACGAACTTCCACGTGCCGCGCTCCACGCTCATGATGCTCGTAAGCGCGCTTGCCACCCGCGACCAGATCATGGATGCCTACGCCGCTGCTATCGAAGAGCGCTACCGCTTCTTCAGCTTTGGCGACGCGATGCTCATTTTGTAGGTTACGGCGTTTTACAAACGCCGTAACCGGCCGACGCTGCAAACCCCCCTAAGCGGCAATCTGATGTTCAATCGTCGGGCATGACCAGAAGGTCAATGCCCCCCTCTTTCACGTCACCTTGCTCGCTTAGGGGCGTTTTCGCTGACTTTGCCAAAGCATCGGCAGGTACTCATTGGGGACGTACTTAAATGAGTGCCTGCAGAATGAGAGTGGATAATCTCCCGTTTTTGGCCTGCTTGGGGGCTCAAAGTGGGAGATTATCCACTCTCGTCATTGGGCTAGTCGTTGGGGACGTTCTTGTTTGACTAGTCGTTTAAGAACGTCCCCAATGACT
>UQMY01000006.1 GCA_900542325.1 uncultured Collinsella sp.
CACGGTGGGACGATCAAAGGAGCGTGCGTTTGAACAAAAAGAAAAAGTCCACAAACACTTCCCCTTATCCCGATGAAGTCATCGACCGTCTGGCACGGGCGTTCTACCCGGCCATCCTTGCCTGCTGGAACAGCGAGGAAGGACAGCGAGAGTTTGCCGCATGGCAGACAGAACAGGCTCATCTTGCAGGAAAAGAAAAACAGGAAGTTCCCGCTGGGGAACTCCCTGCCTTACTTATCGTGTGTGGATTTTTGCAGGGTGCGTCCTTCGGGGCGCACCCTGTTTTTGTGTTTAAAGAGAAATCACTGTGTAACCTTGACGGGCAAAGGTAAGTGTTATTTAATGTATTTGAAGCCTTTTTGAAAACAGTACATATCATAGGAGTGTGAGTTGAATAATGTCACTGTCTGATTCGGAGTATGTTACCATTGATAAAGATATACGCAATACAGGCTTTTTTTCTGAATATTTACCTCCTTGCTTTCAACTGAACCCTAAAGCATTTCTGCAGCCGCCACCTTTTGAATGCGATTTGATACCTCCGTACAATTTTAACATGAGCAGATTCAATCAAAACGATGCGCGTAGAATTATCAGCATTCCAGAAATCGGAGCATATGCGGTAGTTCATGCATACATGAAAGAAAAACATATTGTTAAAGACTTAATAGAGTTCACTGAGAATAATCCTTGCTCATTTTCTCCAATTTTGGGAGTGAATCATACGATTATTCGACACGAGCAATCGTACGGCGGCGATGCTCCCACAGGTGATATTCCCATGCCATCAGATTACATTTCAAATCTTGCAGCAAAGATAATCAAAGCAAGTGGAGCCAAAAAAATCTTGAAATTGGACATTTCCAACTTTTTCTCTAGCTTTTATCTTCATATGATTCCTGCTATTATTTTAGGGTTCGATGAAGCCAATCGACAGTTTCAGAATTTTCAGCATGGTGAGTCAGTAAGCGACACCTACACTATATATAAGAATTTGGATTCTATATATCGAAAACAAAATCTAAACCGAACAAATGGTCTCCTTGTTGGTCCGCTCTCTTCAAAAATAATTGCAGAAGGTATGATGGCAAGAATCGATAAGGAACTTTGTAACGCGGGTTTGAATTATTCTCGGTATGTTGATGATTATGAAATATATATTTATAATGATGATGAAAAGCAAATTGTCAGCATAGTAGGACGTATATTAAAGAAATATGGATTCACATTGAATTATGAAAAAACAGAAATTACTGAGTTTCCCTATTATATAGCTGAAAATCTAAAGAAAATTATTGAAAAATATCAATCGGCAGTGGATGAAAATCCATTGATATCACATAACGCCGAGTTGATGAACCTTTTTAACACATTTTTCAATCTTGAAATTTCAGGGACCAAAGGTTCAATAAGATACCTCTTAAAGAGCATCGAAAACGCTCCCATCGAGCTTACTGATGATCAAGATCAAAGACTTTACCGTGCATATCTTTTTACAATCTTAACTAATAATGCTCGATCTCTAACAAAAGCTTGTTCGCTTATTCTTAAAAGTACAACATATGAGCCATTGAACGAAAAAGAAAAAGCTCAGATTTCAACAATGCTTTTGATGAATCTCCTAGAAGATCATGACTTGGAAGTTCTCTGGTTACTATATATTTTAATAGAAGCTCAAGCATTGGTCCCTAATGATTCTGCAATCAATAAAATTATTGAAAGTCAAAATGAACTTGCTCAAATAATGCTGCTTCGTAAAAATTTTTTATCTGACGCTCAGAAACAAACAATTTCCGAAAAAGCACATTCTTGGATTTTGTTATATGAACTGTTTTCTAACGATATTATATCCGAGGAATCACTCGTCCGAAAACTAAATCTCAACAAAAACCTCAACATGTATAGAAAAATGAAAGATAACGACGTTCATTTTTGTTACTGACATGTAAGAAGCTCCTCTCATAGAACATAGAAAGATGTACAACTATGGTTGTAGCACTGTGGTAATATACGGCATATCCTCTGTCTAGTCACATAAGATGGAGAACTTACATGATATAGGAGCATCAAGTTCTCAGGCTGCAAACTTGATGCAAAGCAAAAGGCAGGGCACCACCTTCATGGTGATACCCTGCCTTTATTCGTTCTTGCTTACCGTTCTGCGTACTCTCGCCGCAGAACCTCCGATAAACAAAAAACGTACCCGAACCCTTTCTCGTAAAGAATCGGGTTCGAGTACGAACTGAATACTGGAGCAATATAAAACCACCACAAAGGTGCCTGTCCCCTTTGTGGCGGTTTTGGCCTAGAGCTAGAGCGTGTGGCCGTAAGCGTCGGTGGCCTTGATGGCGGCGGCGAATTTTTCGTCCGTGAAGGGCTCGGGGTTTCCCTGCTTCCACTCGTTGGTGGCGTGCGCGTACTCGCACAGGGCAGGGATATCAGCCTCGGAAAGCCCGACCTGCTCAAGCGTCACGGGCAGGCCCATCTGATTGTTAAAGGCGGCGTAGCGCTCAAGGTTCTCGGTATCGCCCGTATAGGCGAACAGTACCAGCACACCCAGGCTTACGACCTCGCCGTGCAGGTAGGAGCCCTCGCGCGGAATGCTGCAGGAAGCGTTGTAGAACGCGTGCGCCACGCTCGAGTTGTAGTAGTAATCGTTTTGGTTGGTCAGGTTGGAGACGTAGCCCGTGTTGACCACGATGTCGAGCGCGATCTGCTTGACGGCATCGGTCGACTGGTCCTGGCGCACGTCCTCAAGACCCTGGACGCCAAAGGTAAACAGCGGCTCGGAGCAGGTGTGGGCGAGTGCTAGGCCAAGGCCTGCCGTGTGCTCCAGGTTGCCGGCGCTCGTGGCGTACTCGACCTCGGGCTGCTTGGACAGGGCATCACCCACGCCGGCCCAGAAGTACTCCGCCGGAGCCTCGGCGATGATCTTGGGGTTGATGAAGATGTGCGCAGGTCGGTTAGGGTACGAATAGCCCTCGAGCGAGCCGTCGTCGTTGTAGACAACGGCAATGGCGGTCGCGGCGGAGCAGTTGGAACAGATCGTCGGTACCGTAAAGACAATCTTCTTGAGCTCGATAGCTGCGGTCTTCACGGTGTCGAGCGCCTTGCCGCCGCCGCATGCGATAAGCACGTCAGCTTCCTGGCAGGCAGGGGAGTTTACGACCTTGGCGATATTTGCGCGCGTACTGTTGGTGCCGTAGACGCGCGTCTCCAGAATCTCGACGTCGGTACCTGCCAGCGCAGCTTCGATACCGGGAAGTGCTGCGGCCAGTGCTCGTTTACCACCAATGATGGCGACCTTGGTTGCTCCGTACTCGGCCAACGCGCCGTGCAGCTCGTCAAAGCAGTCTTCGCCAACGGTATAGTCGCTCATTCCGATCGTGCGCATAGCAATCTTCTTTCGTTCGATAAAGTGCTTACAGGTATTTTGCTCCAAGAGAAGGTCCACGGCCGCAAGAAATTTCGAACGTATAAAACCAGTGTTGAGGGTTTTTCGCCGGTGCGGAACGTGCTAGCATACTCCGCATAAGCGTTGATGGGGACGAGTAGTCGGCCGTCCGCATGCTACAGAGAGCGGGGAGCGCTGAGAACCCGTGCATGCGACCGATGAAAATCACCCCGGAGCTGCGGTCCCAACGGACGCGCCGTACAGGCACGTCTTAGTAGACATCGCCGAGATGGTCGTCGATACAGACCAGCCGAGTAACGGATGCGAGCGCGCAAATACGCGGGCGAGGGCATCTAAGCTGGGTGGTTAAACGAAGAGCTTTTGCGGGCGTGCAGCCCGTTTGTGGCGCTTCGTCCCAGCTTGTAGGGACGGGCGCTTTTTTGGTGCCCAGAGGGCGTGCGCGCCCATGACAAGAAAGGGGTACCGTGGCAAACGAGTACAAGCAGACGATGAATCTGCCCAAGACCGGTTTTCCCATGCGTGCCGGTCTTTCCAAGTCCGAGCCCAAGCGGCTCAAGGACTGGCAGGACAACAAGGTCTACGAGCAGGTTCTGAAGAAGAACGAGGGTCACAAGAAGTTCGTGCTGCACGACGGTCCTCCGTACGCCAACGGCCCGATCCACATCGGCCATGCCATGAACAAGATCTCCAAGGACATGATCAACCGTTACTGGATGATGCAGGGCTATGAGGTTCCCTATGTCCCCGGTTGGGACTGCCACGGCCAGCCGATTGAGCACAAGGTCGAGGAGAAGCTCGGCACCGAGAAGTTCAACCAGACCTCCACGGCTAAGATCCGTGAGCTCTGCAACAAGTTCGCTGTCGAGAACATCGAGCTGCAGAAGGCCGGCTTCCGTCGTCTGGGTGTGCTCGGCGACTGGGACAATCCCTACCTGACGCTCTATCACCAGCACGATGCCGCCGACATCGAGGTCTTTAAGGCCATGTTCGATAAGGGTATGATCTATCGCGGCCACAAGCCGGTTCACTGGTGCAAGCACTGCCATACCGCGCTGGCCGAGGCCGAGATTGAGTACTCCGACGAGACGAGCCCGTCCATCTTCGTGCGCTTTGAGATGACTTCCAAGCCCGCCGGCCTCGAGGACTTCGACGGCCCGGTCGACTTTATCATCTGGACGACCACGCCGTGGACCATCCCCTCCGACCGGGCCGTTTCCCTCAAGCCCGGCGCCGCCTATGTCGCCGTTGAGCACGAGGGCCGTGCCGAGGTCATGCTCGAGGACCTGGCTCCCAAGTGCTGCGAGGAGTTTGGCTGGGAGTACACCCCGGTTATGGTCGACGGCAAGCCCTATGTGGTTCCCGCCGAGACCTTCCACCACATCCACTACAAGCAGCCGATCTTTGACGGCGTTGAGGGCGTGGCGCTGCTGGCCGATTACGTCGGTGTCGATGACGGTACCGGTATCGTCCACAACTCGCCCGGCCACGGCGTCGACGACTACTTTGCCTGCCTCAAGGAGGGCATCACCGACATCTGCATGCCGGTCGACGACGACGGTAAGTTCTACACCGGTGAGGAGTTTGGCACCGGTGGCCCCTTCAGCGGTATGGATACCGACGAGGCCAACCCTCACATTATCGAGTTCCTGCGTGAGCGCGGCACCCTGGTCCTCGAGAAGAAGATCACGCACAGCTATCCGCACTGCTGGCGCTGCAAGCACCCGGTGCTCTTCCGTGCTACCGACCAGTGGTTTGTCTCGATGGACAAGACTGGCTTGCGCGAGCAGGCTGGCAAGGAGGTCCGCGAGAACGTTAAATGGTATCCGGCGCATGCCGCCAACCGCATTGGCGCCATGGTCGAGCAGCGTCCCGACTGGTGCATCAGCCGTCAGCGCAACTGGGGCGTGCCTATCCCCAGCTACACCTGCGCCGACTGCGGCGAGAAGGTCATGAACGACGCCACGCTCGACGCCGTCATCAAGCTCTTCCACGATAAGGGCTCCGACGCCTGGTTCACCGACGCTCCCGAGAGCTACCTGGGCGAGGCCTGCGTCTGCCCCAAGTGCGGCGGCCATCACCTCAAGGCCGATAAGGACATCCTCGACGTGTGGTGGGATTCCGGCGTTTCCTGGAAGGCCGTCTGCGAGTACCGTCCCGAGCTGGAGTATCCGGCGGATGTGTACCTCGAGGGCTCCGACCAGCACCGCGGTTGGTTCCAGAGCTCGCTGCTTACCTCGGTGGGCGCCAACGGCCACGCTCCGTACAAGGCGGTCGTCTCGCAGGGCTTCACCCTCGACGGCCAGGGCCGTAAGATGTCCAAGTCGCTTGGCAACGTCATCGACCCCAATAAGGTCTGTGACGAGATGGGCGCCGACATCATCCGCCTGTGGGTCGCCTCGGTCGACACCAGCTCCGACGTTTCCATCGACCACGAGATTCTCGCTCGTACGTCCGATGCCTACCGTCGTTTCCGCAACACGCTGCGCTTCCTGCTCTCCGAGCTTGAGGGCCAGTTTGAGCCCGAGACCGACGGCGTCGCTTTTGCCGACCTGCTGCCGCTCGACAAGCTCATGGTTGCCCGTCTGACCCAGGTCCAGGCCGAGGTCGACGATGCTTACTCTTGCTACGAGTTCCCGCGCGCTTACCGTGCGCTTTACGACTTCGTGGTTACCGAGCTTTCCAACGTGTACCTCGACGCCCTGAAGGACCGTCTGTACTGTGAGAAGCCCGGCTCGCTCGAGCGTCGCAGCGCCCAGACCGTGCTCGCCGAGCTCTTCTCGATGCTCATGCGCGACCTGCAGCCGATCTTGTCCTATACGGTCGACGAGGCCATGGCCTATGCGCCCGCCGGCTGCGTCGATCACCAGAAGTACGCCGCGCTGCTCGATTGGTACAAGTCGCCCATCACGGTCGACGAGGCCAACGAGTTTGAGGGCGTGCTCGAGGCTTCACTCAAGCTCCGTAGCGTCGTGACCAAGGCCCTTGAGGATGCCCGCTCCGCCGGCACCTTCACCAAGAGCCAGCAGGTCCGCGTCAAGGCGGTCGTTCCCGCCGAAATGTATGCGCTGCTGACCGGCGACAAGGCCGTCGACCTGGCCGAGTTCTACATCGTCTCCGATGTTGAGCTTACCCAGGGCGAGGAGCTTTCTGTTGCCATCGATGCTGCCGAGGGCGAGTGCTGCGACCGTTGCTGGAACTACCGCACCACCGTCGGCGAGTACAACGGCCACGCTCACATTTGCAAGCGCTGCGCGAATGCCCTTTAAGGCACGGTAACTCGGCATTTTATTTATAGGGAGAATTTAGGCGCCTTCGGTCCATTTGCTCCGCTGAAGAAAAGCGACATTCCGTTATCCGGAATGCCGCTTTCTTTTATGCTGGTTATTTATCTGACGTTAGCGAATGTGTCGTGCGCTCTGCGTGTGGCAATATAAGATGGTTATTTGCGTTAAACGGAATTTGATTATCTGAGGGTAGGGGATTTCTTTGGGTCGTGGTGCGGATATGACGCCGCCTTTGCGTTGGCGGTTGGGTGTTGCTGGTGGGGTGGCGTTGGTTGTGCTGCTTGTTGACCAGCTGACCAAGCTTGCGGTTCGTGCCGTGGGCGACGCCTTGCATGTGACCGTCATCCCCGGTCTTTTCGACTTTATGTTTGTCCGCAATATCGGTGCTGCCTTTAGCATGGGCGAGGGGCATGGCATCGCGTTTGCCGTGCTGGCGTTGGCGGTCATTATCGCTATTGCCGTGTACCTCGTTCGTGCACCTCAGCTCGCCCATCTTGAGGTTGTGGGCATGGCGATTGTTGCGGGTGGTGCTATCGGCAACGCTATCGATCGTTTGGCCTTTGGCTTCGTGACCGATTTTATTGCCACCACCTTCATCGACTTCCCCGTCTTCAATGTGGCCGATATCGGCATTACGGTCGGTGTGGTGCTGGCGCTCTTCGGTTACATGTTCTTGAGCCCCGCGGCTCGTGAGGTCGATGCGACCGCCGAGCTTAACGCCCGTGACGAGGCCCGCGCCAAGCGCAAGGCTAAACAACGTGGGGAGCGTGCCCGCAAGATTCGCGAAAGGACTGAGCGCTAATGGCCGACATCCATATCCTTGTTGCCGACGATGCCGCTGGTCAGCGTCTTGACGCCTATCTGGGCGCCAATGACGGCTGCCCTACGCGCTCTGCCTGCGCACATCTGATTGAGGGTGGGGTCGTAGTGGTCAATGGCGAGACCTGCCTGTCCAAAAAGTACGCCGTGCGAGCCGGTGACCGTATTTCGGTTGATTTGCCCGAACCGCACGATCCCACCGACGTGATTCCCGAGGCCATCCCGCTCGACATTCGCTATGAGGACGACTACCTCATCGTGCTCTCCAAGCAGCGCGGCCTGGTGTGCCATCCTGCGCATGGTCATGAGAGCGGTACGCTCGCGAATGCGCTGGTCTATCACTGCGGTATCGACCATCTGGGCACCGTGCAGGGCGAGGACCGCCCCGGTATCGTACATCGTTTGGATCGCGATACCTCGGGTCTTATGCTTGCGGCAAAGGACGACGATACCCAGCGCGCGCTCCAAAATCTTATCCGTACGCGCACGCTCGACCGCCGCTACATTACGCTCGTTCACGGTCATATCGCCATGGATGAGGGCACCATTAACACCGGCATTGCCCGTTCTACACGTGACCGTGTCAAGATGGCGGTTTCCGATGATCCTTTTGCACGCCAGGCCATCACGACCTTTAAGGTCCTTGAGCGCTTTGATTCCACGCGCTTTGATGACGGCTACACACTCGTTGAGTGTCACCTGTTTACCGGTCGCACGCATCAGATTCGCGTGCACATGCGCCATATCAACCACGCCTGCGTGGGCGATCCGCTCTACGGTAAGTGCGATGCGCGTGCCGATCAGGGTCTGACCAGGCAATTCCTCCATTCCTGGCGCGTGGCGTTCGATCATCCCGTGACGGGAGAGCGCATTGAGTGCCGCGACGAGCTGCCGTGGGATCTCGCCGCCGTCCTCGACGACTTAGCCCCGCGTTCGCTTGGCCGCACTGCTGCCGGCGACGAAATCGTACCGCAGCTCGGCCTGCTCGAAGCCTAGCCAGTATTAGGTGGTTTCTTGAACTCGGTAAGCCTGCGGTAAGATATACGGTTGTTTACGTAACACGTTCCTGGGAGCCTGCATGCTCGCCTTTTTACAAACCAACACACCCATCGTGATCTTCAACCAGATTGTCGTCACGCTGCTCACGGTCTGCTTCTTGTACCAGGTGGTCTTCTTTGTCATCGGTGCTCTCCGCGGCGAGGTCGCGCCTCCCAAGGCCAAAAAACTCCACCGGTATGCCTTCTTTATTGCAGCACACAACGAGGAGGCCGTTATCGCCAACCTCGTTCGCTCCATCAAGGACCAGGATTATCCGTCCGAGCTCATCGAGGTCTTCGTGGTCGCCGATGCCTGCACCGATAACACCGCGCAGCTCGCGCGCGAGGCGGGCGCTGTCGTGTACGAGCGAAACGACCTGGCCCGTAAAGGCAAGAGCTGGGTCATGGACTTTGGTTTTGACCGCATTCTTAACGAGTATCCCGATACCTTTGAGGGCTTCTTTATCTTCGATGCCGACAACGTTATCTCCCGCGATTACGTCTCCAAGATGAATGACGCCTTTGACCAGGGCTTCCATGTGGTCACAAGCTACCGCAACTCCAAGAACTTTGGCAGCTCGTGGATCTCGGCTGCCAACGCCACTTGGTACCTGCGCGAGGCGCGTTTCCTTAACAACGCGCGTAATATCTGCAAGACGTCCTGCGCCGTATCGGGTTCGGGCTACCTTATCTCGGCTAGCGTTATTGAGGGCATGCACGGCTGGCAGTTCCATACGCTGACCGAGGATATTCAGTTCACCACGTTCTGCGCTATTCACGGCATTCGTATTGGCTATGCGCCGGCGGAGTTCTTTGACGAGCAGCCTGTGACGTTTAAGGCGTCCTGGAAGCAGCGTATGCGCTGGACCAAGGGCTTCTACCAGGTGTTCTTTACCTACGGTAAGCATCTGGTCAAGTCGACCTTCCGCTATCATCGTTTTGCCGCCTACGACATGTTTATGACGATTGCCCCTGGTATGCTGTTATCGCTGATTTCGATGCTCGCCAACGCCACGTTCCTGATCGTCGGTGGTCTTTCGCATGGCTTTTTGGCTACCGAGGTTGAGATGCAGGCTTGTGCCGCCTCGCTCATTATGACCTTCGCGATGATGTATCAGACCTTCTTTATCCTGGCGCTACTTACGACCATCTTCGAGTACAAGCACATTCATTGTGCGCAAAAGTGGCGCCTGGTGACCAACCTGTTTACCTTCCCGATCTTTATGTTCAGCTATATCCCCATCACGGTGGCTGCGTTGTTCCTGAAGGTCGACTGGGTCCCGACGCAACACGCTGTCAACGTTACCCTCGACGAGGTCATGCAGGGCGCTAAATAACCACCACCAAAACCACCACGAAGGGGACAGGCACCTTTGTGGTGGTTTTTGCTTTTGAGTGACTGCCACGGGAGGTGTTCAATGGTCTATATTCCCTTTTGGATCTGCGCCTTTGCCGGTGCGGTGATTGATGTCCGTGAACGGCGGTTTCCCAACGCGCTTGCCGCCGCATGCGCCGTGGCGGCGTTTGCAGGCGTTTGGCTGGACAGGGGCTTGAACACGGCGCTTGACCACGCCGGTCCTGCCGTTATCGTGTACCTTTCCCTTGTGCTGACCGAGTCGCTTTGGCGGCATTTCCGCCAGGCCCCCGGCATCGGCATGGGGGATGCCAAGGCGCTTTTCGCGCTTTGCACGCTCGACCCTCTGGGCGGCATCGTGGCATTTGCCGTCGCGCTCCTGGTCCTGGCCCTCTCCTGCCTCTTTACAAAATCGCGCTCCCTGCCTTTGCTCCCGTTTTTGGTGCCGATATTTGCCATAATCGAGGTCGTGGGCTGGACATTGTAACCGATTGCGCATCCTTTTTAAGGAGCATGCCATGGCAACTAATCAAGAAACGGCCGTCATTAAGGCGCGCATGGACCGCATTCCCGCGGCGTTGTTGCCCGAGCTGGTCGAGCGTATCGCCGCCGACCGCGCCTCGGGTGTCGTTAATCCTTATCGATGCTGCGACGACCAGGTCATTCGTCGTATAGATCGCGCTGCCGACAAAGGCACGCTTATGCGTCCGGCGTTTATGCGCGATACCGAAAAGATTCTTCATCTTCCTGCGTACACGCGTTATGCAGGCAAAACGCAGGTCTTTAGCTTTCGCAGCAACGACGACCTGTCGCGGCGCGGCCTTCATGTGCAGCTCGTCTCGCGCATTGCCCGCGATATCGGCCGTGCCCTGGGCCTCAACTGCGATTTGATCGAGGCGATTGGCCTGGGCCACGATTTGGGCCACACGCCCTTTGGCCATGCCGGCGAGCGTTTCCTCAACGATATCTATCACGAGCGTACGGGTCGTTATTTTTTCCATAACGTGCAGTCCGTCCGCGTGCTCGACGCGCTGTACGGCCGCAACGTGTCGCTCCAGACGCTCGACGGCGTGCTGTGCCATAACGGCGAGTACGAGCAGCGTGTCTTTGAACTCTCGGACATGGCGTCGTTTGACCAGTTCGACCGTACCGTCGAGGACTGCATTGCCACGGGCTATGGCGCGATCGAGCACCTGCGCCCCATGACCCTCGAGGGCTGTGTGGTGCGTATCTCGGATATCCTCGCCTACGTTGGGCGCGATCGCCAAGACGCCATCGCGGCGGGCCTGTTGTCACCCGACGCTTTTGACGATGGCCTGGGCGGGGCTTACAACAGCTGGATCCTCACGCACGCTTCTATCGATATCGTTGAGCATAGCTACGGCAAACCGCGTATCGAGATGAGCGAGGACCTGTTTGAGGAGATCCGCCGGGCGAAGCGCGAGAACTACGAGAAGATCTATAGCAAGGGCGGTATCGAAGGCGATTCTGAGGCAGAGTTGCGTGAGGCCTTCGAAAAGCTCTACGACCGTTGCCTGCAGGATCTAAATAAAGGCGACGAGTTCTCTTACATCTTTAAGCATCATGTTTCGCGCATTGAGCAGCAGCTTTCCTACTACGATCGCACGTATGCCTGGCAGGACGACAAGGATCAGGCCGTCGTCGATTACATCGCAAGCATGACGGATGGTTATTTCTGCGAGCTGACGAGCAAATTGTTCCCAGGTCTAAAGTTTCCGCACCGCACCTATATTAACGAACGGTAGTTCGTATCCTTTCGGTATACTGTTGGTCAACAACGATTTTGATTAATGCACGGGATGGCTATGGACGACCTTTTTTCTGCTTCGACGCGCGAGCGCTCCTTTAAAAATGCGCCGCTTGCGGTGCGTATGCGCCCCAATTCGCTCGACGAGTATGTGGGCCAGCAAAAGGCCGTCGGTAAGGGCTCGTGGCTGCGCGCCGCGATTGAGCATGACGTGCTGTCGAGCGTGATTCTGTACGGCCCGGCTGGCACGGGCAAGACGACGCTGGCCCACATTATCGCCAACCATACCAAGAGCGAGTTTGTCGAGGTCAGCGCCGTGACGGGCACTGTGAAGGACCTGCGCCGCGTAATCGATGAGGCTAAGACCCGTCTGAACACCTACGACCGCCGCACCATTCTATTCATCGATGAGATTCACCGCTTCTCTAAGTCGCAGCAGGATGCCCTGCTGCATGCAGTTGAGAACCGTACCGTCATTATGATTGGCGCTACGACGGAGAACCCGTACTTCGAGGTCAATTCGGCACTGTTGTCGCGCGGACGCGTGGTGGAGCTTGAACATCTGAAGGATGAGGATATCGCCACGCTTATTGAGCGTGCGCTCGAGGCACCACAGGGCTTGAACGGAAAGTTTTCTGCCGATGATGATACGGTCAAGACCATCTGCACGCTGGCCGCGGGTGATGCGCGCTCTGCCCTGACGACGCTCGAGCTGGCGAGCGAGATTGCCGTCACGCGTCCCGATACCGAAGGGACGCCAGCGCCGGCGGCGGGGGAGCGTTATCCCATCACCGTCGATGACGTGAAGATTGCCAACCCGCGCCGCGGTTTTTCGTATGACAAAAACGGCGACATGCACTATGACATTATCAGTGCGTTCATCAAGTCCATGCGCGGCAGCGACCCCGATGCCACGATCTATTGGCTCGCGCGAATGATTGACGCGGGGGAGGATCCTAAGTTTATCGCCCGTCGCATTATGATTCAGGCTTCTGAGGATGTTGGCAATGCCGATCCGCAGGCACTTTTGGTGGCACATGCCGCGTTTAAGTCTGCCGAGGTCATTGGCTATCCCGAGTGCCGCATTAACCTGGCTCAGGCTGCACTCTATGTGTGCTTGGCGCCTAAATCCAACGCGTGCGAGGCTTCGATCGATGCGGCGCTGGCCCATATCCACTCTAGTGGGCTTCGCGAGGTGCCGAGTTATCTACGCGATCGCCATCGCCCGGGCAGCGATGAATACGGTGTGTATAAGTATCCGCACGATTATCCCGAAGGCTGGGTCGACCAGCGCTATTTGCCCGAAGGCTTAGAACGCGGTGCATTTTGGCAGCCTGCCGGCCGCGGTTGGGAAGAATGGCGCGTAGAGCAAAGCGAACGCGACCGCAGCGGGAATGCACCGAAGTAGCTGCTGATAATTTTGTCCCACGTTGCTGCTCTTGGCATGTTCGGTCCCCTTTGGGGTACCATGGAAAGCGTTTGTATTTCGATTCCTTTGGGAGGCTTGTATGAGTCCCATTCAAATCGCCTTGCTGCTGCTTGCCGTTGCCGGCGTGTGGGCTATCGTTGAGCTTGCGCTCACCCTGCGCAAAACCCGCACCGTTGTCGACTCGCTCGACAAGACGGTAACCGACCTCAACAATACGATTGCCGAGGCGCAGCCCGTGGTGGCAAAGCTTGATGGCGCCGTTGACGAGCTTACGCCGGCACTTGCCCAGATGGAGCCGCTCCTCAAGTCGAGCAAGACTGCCGTTGATGCTCTGACGTCTAACCTCGTTGAGGTTGAGGCGGTCGTTCGCGACATTTCCGAGGTCACGGGCAGCGTGGCCGAGGCCAGCAATGCCGTATCGAGCGTGACTGATTCTGCTGCTGGCGCCGTGCAGAAGCTCTTCAATAAGGTGAAGGCTCCTGCAGCCGACGCCGATCGCAAGCTCGCCGCTGCCGCTGCCGAGGCCGAGCAGCCCACTGAGCGCGTTCTGATTGGCGACGACGATGCCGCTGCTGACAACGATGATGTTCAGAAGCCCGCTGCTAAGCCTGCTCAGTATTACACCTATACGCCTGCCGAGACCTCCGAGGAGTCCTGCGATGAGTAACGAAGCAACCTGCCCCATTACGCTGAGCGTTGCCGGTGATCCGCGTCTCGCGCGCTTGGTGCGCATGACGGCCGCCAACGTCGGCGCCCTGTGCTCTATGTCCGTCGATCGCATCGAGGACATTCGTATGGCTGCCGAAGAAGCCTTCATCTTTGGCTGCACGGCTGTTGATTCCGACGATATCTCGATCAAATTCGATGTCGACGAATCGCATGTGGGCATGACCTTTACCTTTGGCGACCAGGCGACTGTCGATGAGGATGACCAGGCTGCCGTGTATGCCGAGCTCATTTTGGCGAGTGTGTGCGACTCCTACGAAAAGACTGCAGCGCCCCTAACGCTTTCCCTCGACCTCAAGGCGGATATCTAATATGACCGAACGCTCCCGGAGCGGCAAGACCGCTTGGGACAAGGAGAAAACCCGCGAGCTGTTTCGTCGTTATAAGGAGACCGGTGATCCGGATGCTCGCGAGCAGCTCGTCATGTCCCATATGAACCTGGTAAGGTTTCTTGCCAACAAATTCAAGAACCGCGGCGAGCCGCTCGATGACCTTTTGCAGGTCGGGTACTTGGGCTTGCTCAAGGCAATCGACCGCTTTGATCCCGAGCGCGGACTCGAGTTCACGACGTTTGCCACGCCCACCATCTTGGGCGAGATTAAGCGCCACTTCCGCGACAAGGGCTGGAGTGTGCGCGTGCCGCGTCGTCTGCAGGAGCTCTCTGCCAAGGTTAACCAGGCCACCGACAAGCTCACCAACGAGCTTCAGCGTTCGCCCAAGGTTGAGGAAATCGCCGATTACCTTGGCGTAACCGTCGACGAGGTGCTCGAAGCCATGGAATCGTCCTCGGCCTACACCTCGGTGCCCATCGAGGCTCCCGGTGCGTCCGATTCCGATGATGCGCCTTCGATTCTCGATCGCTATGCCGACGACGACAACGAGCTCGACTTTACCGATGACCGCCTGGTAATCGAGGAAGCTATCCGCGATTTCTCGCCGCGCGAGCGCGAGGTTATCGAGCTGCGCTTCGTTAAGGGCATGACCCAGATCGAGATTGCCAAGAAGCTTGGCATCTCGCAGGTGCAGGTCTCGCGCCTGCTGCGCCGCACGCTTAAGAAGATTCAAGATAAGATTGATCCCGACGGAGTGATGGTTCGTTCATGAGTGAGCACCCCCAACAAATCGACCGCACGCTTCGCGATACCCGCATTCTGACGCTGCGCATTTGGGGCGTCGTCGGCTGCATTGTCATCGCTGCCGTCATCTTTAACCTTATGGGCATCCTGGCACCGGTCATCGAGTTTCTCGCTGTCGGTTCCATCATCGCTTTTGTGATGTCTCCGATCACCAACTGGCTCGAGCATCACGGTGTCGGACGTGGCCTCGGTTCGCTCATCGCACTCATTGTGGTTGTTGCCGTGCTCGTCGGCGTCGTCTGCATCCTATCGCCTATTTTGCTCGGTCAAATCATGGAAGTCCTGAGCCGCCTGCCCGAGCAGCTTCGTGTTGCGGGTGGCGATCTCAACGAGATGCTCTCGCACGCTAAGACGCTCAACAACACGCCGCTCAAGGAGTATCTGGACGACAATCTTTCTTCGTTGGTTACCGTAGCGTCTAAGTACGTCTCGCAAATCGCTGCTGAGCTCGGCCGCGGTGTGTTTCCGCTCATTACCAACACGGCCTCGCAGCTGTTCGTCATCTTCCTGGGTCTGGTGCTTGCCTACTGGCTTGCCTGCGATTATCCCCGCATGCACCACGAGGTCTGCACCATCATCGGGCAGGAAAAGGAGACCTCGTACCGCTTTATGGTGGCCATCCTTTCGCGTTCGGTCGGCGGCTACATGCGTGGCATGGTCATCACATCGATCTGTGGCGGTTTTCTTGCCTTTATTGGTTTTACGATCATCGGCCATCCGTATGCAGCACTCATGGCTATCTTTACCGGCATTATGCACCTGGTTCCGGTTGTCGGTCCCTGGGTGAGTGCGGCGATCGCCACGGTGCTCGGCTTTATGTTCAGCCCCATGCTGGCGTTGTGGACGCTTGTCGTGACCATGGTGGCTCAAAACGTCACCGATAATGTCATTTCGCCTAAGGTCATGCAGAGCTCGGTGCAGGTGCATCCCGTTATGAGCCTGACGGCTCTCGTTATCGGTTCGGCACTCATGGGTCCCATCGGCATGGTTATCGCCATTCCGCTGTGCGCGGCCCTCAAGGGCATTTTCGTCTACTACTTTGAGAACGAGACCGGGCGTCAGCTCGTGGCATACGATGGTGCCGTGTTTAAGGGCACTCCGTATCGCGATACCGAGGGTAACCCAGTTGCCGCCTACGACGCGCTTGGCGACGATACGTTCATCTATGAGTCCGAGCTCATCGGCAACGAGACCGCGCCCGAGGCCCAGGCCATGCCCAAGCCCGAGCTCGATAATCCCTGGATTAAGCTCTCAGGCCTGCAGCCCGACGCGACGGGTTTCTTTAAGAACCCCTTTGCCAAGGACGACGACACAAGCTCTGACGACGACACCAAAACCGGCATCGACGGCTCCATGGACGATTCGGATTCCAAATAGGCCCTGTTAGCGTTTCTTGATGTTGTAAATAACAATAAACGCGATCAAAGCGATTGATAAGGGGCCAGCCACATAGAAAAAGATGGCGTCAATTGCGCTTAGGGTGTAATACGCTTTATCGCCAGATGTTACTGCGTACAATGCGTAGCCAAATCTCGGCTGGTTCACATACCAGCTCGAGTAAGCGAAGATTGCTAAAAGGGCTACCGAGGTTAGTGCATTCACGACAAACCGTTTGCTATTCATCGATCGCTCCTTCCGGACGATTCTTATATGCAATTATACCGAAATCATTTTTTTCAAAGTATTTGACAGACCTAAATAACGTGCACTTTCGCTGGAGGGTCGCTGTTTGGCGGCCCTCTTTTTTGCACAGGCGCGGTGGGATGGTAATATCGTTACGTTTGAACTGTTTCGATGTGAAACCGAGGAGATTCCCTCTATGAGTGCTGACTACCCGTCAATGACTACGGCCGAGATTCGCTCCAAGTTCCTCAACTTCTTTGAGGAGCGCGGTCTTAAGCTCTATCCTTCTTCGTCCCTCGTCCCTGACGATCCTTCGCTGCTGCTTGCCAACGCCGGCATGAACCAGTTTAAGGAGTACTACCAGGGCAAGAAGACCATGAAGGAGATCGGCGCGATCTCCTGCCAGAAGTGCGTCCGCACCAACGACATCGACTGCATCGGCGAGGACGGCCGTCACCTGTCCTTCTTTGAGATGCTCGGCGACTTCTCCTTTGGCGGCGTCTCCAAGCAGCAGGCCTGCGCTTGGGCCTTTGAGCTCATCACCAAGGAGTTCAAGCTGCCGCTCGACCGCCTGTACTTCACCGTCTTTACCGAAGACGACGAGACCCATGACGTGTGGCGCTCCCTGGGCGTTGCCGAGGATCACATCTCCCGCCTGGGCGAGGACGACAACTTCTGGGCCGCTGGCCCCACCGGCCCCTGCGGTCCGTGCTCCGAGATCTACTTTGACATGGGCGAGGAGGTCGGCTGCGGCAGCCCCGACTGTAAGCCCGGCTGCGACTGCGACCGCTTCCTGGAGTTCTGGAATCTCGTCTTTACCCAGTACGACCGCCAGGAGGACGGCTCCATGCCGGAGCTGCCGCACCGCAACCTCGATACGGGCATGGGTCTGGAGCGCATGGCCGCCATCATGCAGCACAAGACCGCTAACTACGACGGCGATCTGATGCAGCACCTCATCAAGCTGGGCGAGAAGATCAGCGGCAAGACCTATGACGCCGACGATTACTCCGGTGCTAGCCGCTCCCTGCGCATCATCGCCGACCACTCCCGTGCCGTCGACTTTATGATCTCCGACGGCATCCTGCCCGGTAACGAGGGTCGCGAGTACGTCCTTCGCCGCCTGCTCCGCCGTGCCGTGTTCCACGGTCGCCTGCTGGGCATCGAGGGCGCCTTCCTGACCAAGTTTATCGACGAGGTCAACGCCCAGATGGGCGAGGCCTATCCCGAGCTGCTCAAGAACGTCGCGCTCGTTAAGGGCATCGTCGCCTCCGAGGAGGAGCGTTTCTCAACGACGCTCGACAACGGCCGCGTTTACCTGGACGAGGCCCTGGCCGCGCTCGCCGACGGCGCTGTCCTTCCGGGCGATGTTGCCTTTAAGCTTCACGACACCTTTGGTTTCCCCATCGACCTGACCGTCGAGATTGCTGGTACCGCTGGGCACGACGTCGATATGGATGGCTTCACCGCTTGCATGGAGGACCAGAAGGCCCGCGCCCGCGCCAACGCCAAGGGCGATGCCTGGGGCAGCTTCAATGACGTGTGGGTCGAGCTTTCGGACAAGGTCGCTGCGACCGAGTTCGACGGCTATGACAACGACGTCATCGAGGGCGCCAAGGTTGTCGCTATCGTTCGCAACGGTGAGTCCGTTGAGTCCGCTGCCGCGGGCGAGGATGTCGAGGTCGTGCTCGACCACACTCCGTTCTATGCCGAGATGGGCGGCCAGCAGGGTGACGCCGGTGAGCTTTCCGCCGAGGGCGTTGCGCTGACCGTTTCCGATACCAAGAACCACAACGGCCTGTATGCTCACGTCGCCCACGTCACCGAGGGCACGCTGACCGTCGGTACTACCGTGACCGCCGCGCTCGACGCCGAGCGCCGTGGCTTCCTGCGTCGCAACCACACCGCCACGCACCTGCTCGACGCCGCGCTTAAGCAGGTCCTGGGCGAGCATGTCTCCCAGGCTGGCTCGCTGGTGACGCCCGAGCACCTGCGCTTTGACTTCACGCACTTCGAGGCCCTGTCCTCCGAGCAGCTCAAGGCTGTCGAGGACCTGGTCAACCAGCAGATCTTCGCCTCCAAGCCGGTCGTGACCCGCGTCATGGGCATCGACGAGGCCAAGGCCGCCGGTGCTGTCGCCCTGTTTGGCGAGAAGTATGGCGACGTCGTCCGCGTTGTCTCCGTGGGCGCCGAGGACCAGCCGTTCTCCCGTGAGCTTTGCGGTGGCACCCATGCCGCCAACACCGCCGAGATCGGCCTGTTCAAGATCATCTCCGAGTCCTCCACGGGCTCGAACGTCCGCCGTATCGAGGCCGTGACCTCCAAGGGTGCTCTCGACTACATGGCCGACCGCCTGGCGCTCGTCGACGCCGCCGCTGCTGCGCTCAAGTGCCGTGTGGATGAGGTTCCCGCCCGCGTGGAAAACCTGCAGGCTGAGCTGCGCGAGACGTCCAATAAGCTTAAGAAGGCGCTGACCGGTGGCTCCTCCGATGCTATCTCCAGCGCCATCGAGGGCGCCGTCGAGCTCGACGGCTACAAGCTCGTCGTCGCTGAGCTCCAGGGCCTTGAGGCTGCTGACCTGCGAAACGTCTGGGATACCGTGCACCAGAAGGTTGCCGGCCCCGTCGCCTGCGTCGTTGCCAGCGTGACCGAGAAGGGCACCCCGGCTCTGCTCGCCGCCGGCTCCGATGACGCCGTGAAGGCCGGTTTCCACGCCGGTAACGTGATCAAGCAGATCGCGGGCCTGGTCGATGGTCGCGGTGGCGGTCGTCCCAACATGGCCCAGGCCGGTGGCAAGAACGCCGCCGGTATCGCCGATGCCCTCGCGGCCGCCAAGACCGCGCTTGGCGCCTAAGAACATAAGTAGTCGCTGTGGTCGCGCTCGCACTGGACATAGGGGAGACCAGGATTGGCATTGCCGTCTCGAGCCGTGATGGCAAGATGGCAATGCCTGTCAAGGTGCTTCCGGCTGCCGAGGTCACTGGCATGGCCAAGACGTTCAGTTACCTGGTTGAGGACTATGAGCCCGATATCCTGGTAAGCGGACGTCCCTTGACCATGGCCGGTGAGCCCGGTCCCCAGGCCGAGCGCGTCGCCGCCGTGGCCCAAAAGATTGCCGACGAGCTCGAGCTTCCGCTGGAGTTTGAGGACGAGCGTCTGTCCTCGCAGGAGGCCAAGAGAATCCTGCGCGAGCAGGGGCTCAACGAAAAGCAGATGAGGGGCAAGATTGACATGATCGCCGCCAGCCTGTTCTTGCAGACATGGCTCGATCGTAAAAACGAGGAGGTTTCGCATGCCTAGCGCTTCCGATCCGCGCCAGCAGAATCGCTATGGGCAGCCTACGCCGCGCCCTGCCCAGCCTGGCCAGCGTCCGGCACAGCCGACCCAGCGCGCAGCTCAGTCTGCCGCGCGTCCGGTGCAGTCCTCCTCTCGTTCGGCCCAACCTGTTCAACGGACGGGTCAGCAGCCTTCTGCTCGTTCGGTTCAGCATCCGGCTTCTCACGCGGCTCAGCAGCCCACTGCTCGTTCGGCTCAGCCCGCAGGCGGTATTCGCTTTAAGCAGCAGGCACCTACCCAGAGAACGCAGGCCCCCCAATCGCATTCGCATCACGCTCGCGGCTCGCATGGCGTTGCTCCGGCGACCCGCTCGAGCTACAACACGCATGCTCGTCGCGGTGCCCAAAAGAAAAGCTCCCCGGTGCCTATGATTGTCGGCGTCGTGGTGGCCGTAATCGCGCTTGCTGCTATCGCTTTCTTTGTCGTGCCTGCCGTCAAGGGCTTCTTTACCGGTGAGGATACGAAGGTCACGGCTGGTCAGCAGGTTACGGTGACCATTCCCGACGGTGCTTCGGGCGATACGATCGCCTCGATTCTCTCCGAGAACCATATCGTCGAAAATCCTAAGGATTACTACGCGGCGGTGAAAAAGCTCAACGCCGATATGTCGCTTAAGCCTGGCACCTACTCGTTCTCCACGCTCATGGATGCGACCAAGGTCGTCCAGCAGCTCATGGAAGGCCCCAACGCGGGCTCCAATGCGCTGACTATCCCTGAGGGCCTGACAGTCGATCAAGTCGCGGACCGTGTGGCCCAGGCCTACGACAGCATCTCTAAGGAAGACTTCCTCAATCAGGCCAAGGCCTCTAACTACGTGGACGACTATAGCTTCCTTAAGGGCGCCGCCAACGATTCGCTCGAGGGTTTCTTATTCCCCAAGACCTATTCGTTAGGCGATTCGCCGACGGCTGATGACGTGATTCGCGCCATGCTCGATCAGTTTAAGACCGAGTACAAGTCGCTTGACTTTGCGAGCTGCGAAGCCAAGATCAAGGAACGCTACGGTGTGGAGATGTCCGACTACGACATCGTCAACTTGGCCTCTATCGTTGAGCGCGAGGGCCTCAACGCCGATCAACGTGCGCACGTGGCCTCGGTCTTCTACAACCGCCTTGCCGGCAAGCTCGACGGTCTGCGCTATCTCAACAGCGATGCGACCATGATGTATGTCACCGGTGGCGAGGTTACCGCCGACGACCTGCAGAGCGATAGCCCGTATAACACCTATAAGCACGAGGGCCTGCCACCCACGCCCATCTGCTCTCCGTCGCTCGAGGCACTCAAGGCCACGCTTGAGCCAACCGACTCCGATGACCTGTATTTCTACATTACGCAGGACGAGGAGTACTTCTCGCAAACCTACGAAGAGCATCAACTGTCTTGGAATTAGCATGAGGATTTTTAGCCCCAAACGATACGTTGCCTCGGTCGATTGCATCGACCTTGATACCCTGTGGGCCGACGGCAAACGCGCCATTCTGCTCGATCGCGATAACACTCTGGTTCCGCGCGACACCGAGCAGGTTCCCGCCGCGGTTTCCGCTTGGCTCGATACCGCCCGCGCCAAAGGCTTTAAGCTGTGCATGGTGTCCAACAACTGGCATCGCGATCAGGTCATGAGCTCTGCACGCGAGCTGGGACTCGAGGCCATCAGCCACGCCATGAAGCCCGCCCCGTTTGCCTTGAAGGCGGGTCTTAAGCGCCTTGGCGCCACGGCAGACGAGGCGGTGCTGATCGGCGATCAGCTGTACACGGACGTGTGGAGCGGTAACTTTGCCGGCGTTGACACTATTCTGGTCAAGCCGCAGGCAACCCAGGACCTGTGGTACACGCAGATCTTCCGTATCTTTGAGCGCCGGGCCCTGCGCGACCTTCCCTGCGAGGAATAGGTTTCGCCATGTCTCAGCACATCAAACACGGCTGCGACCATATCTTCTTTATCGGCTTTTTGGGCGCGGGCAAATCGACGCTCGCGCGCAACGTCGGCACTATGTTCAAGCGGCGTTTTATCGATACCGATCGTTTGGTTGTGCGTCGATGTGGCAAGTCGGTGACCGAGATATTTGAGACCGAGGGCGAGGATCGTTTTCGCGAGCTTGAGACCTCGGCACTCCGTTCGCTTCAAAGCGAGCGCAGCCTGCTGGTGTCGTGCGGGGGTGGCATCGTCGAGACGCCGGTGAACATTGAGCTGATGCATGAGATGGGTATATGCGTGTACCTCGAAGGCGACTTTGAGGACTCGTTGCGCCAGATTCGCCGCTCCGATACCCGGCCCGATTTCCGCTCGCCCGAGCACGCTGCGCGCCTGTTTGAGCATCGCCGTCCGCTGTATCGCCAGGCCGCCGATATTACCCTTGATATTCGCAACAAGTCCTTCGAGGACGTTTCCTACCTTTGTGCCGAGATGCTTTTGGAGCGTGGACTGCTATGATTCGCCGTCAACTTATCAATTTCCAAAACCGCAGTGTCGATGTCCGCGTTGGATTGGGCGCGTTCGAGGAGCTGTCGCGCATGTTTGCCTCGGCCGTGGGCAAGCCTAAGCGCGCGATGGTGGTTTGGAACGACGCTACATCCGAGCGTTTTGGCGAGGTCGTCGAGCATGCGCTGGTCGACGCCGGTTTTGCCGCGTCGCTGCTCGTCCTCGAGGTTTCTCCTGCCGGTGCTACGCTGGACGATGCCGATACCGTTTTTGGCGCCCTGTCGGCTAACGGCATTACCTGCGACGATCTCGTTGTCGCTGTCGGTGACACGGCGACCTGCTCGGTCGTTTGTTGGTGTGCCAATCAGTGGTGCGGTCGCACCGAGTGCGCCTTGCTGCCGACGACGTTCGACGCCATGCTCACGGTTGCGACGACCATGAAGCCGCTTGTCGCCTCGTCGACGAATGCGCTTCCCGCTATCGCGTTCCGTCCCGAGCCGGGCTTGGTCGTGTGCGACCTCGACCTTGTTCGCGAGGCGGACCCCGAGGACCTCAAGCTCGGCTATGCGGTACTTGTTGGCACCATGCTTTCGAGCAGCAAGTCCCGCTGGAATCAGTTTACTGAGACCGTCCCCGAGATTCTCGCGGGCGAGGAGGTCGCGCTCGTCAATGCCGTTCAGTGGTCTCAGACTGCCCGTAAGGACGTACTGATGGCCACGAACCCGAGCGCCCGCCATGCGCTCGATTTTGGCAAGACAGGGGAGCGTACTCTGCGCGTCTGCCTGGGCAAAGCCGCGGCGCAGGTTCCTGCCTACCAGCTGCTGTCCGAGGGCATGCGCTTTGAGGCGCGCCTAGCACATGATGCCTGCGACTTCGATATCGACTATGTGTTTGATGTCGATGACTGCCTGGAGGACTTTGGCATCGATGAACTTGCCTTCGACCTGGAGCCTACCGCGTTTATCGAGAAGTTCCGCAGGCAGCAGTTTGCGCGCTCGAACCGTAGCATGTTGCCGCTGCCCGCGGCGCTCGGCGCCATTCGTCTAACGAGCGTTGAGGACGAGGTTCTCGACCGCCATGCTCACGCATACTTGGCTTCTCGCAAAGAACTTCTCTAGGATTTATTGACATACATCGTCTTTCGTATCATGTTGAGGGGCGGGTTTCCAATCGGTTGCGAATCGCGCGCGATTCCATCTTTCGATCGAGGCCCGTCCCGTCTTTATGAAGACAACAAGAAAGGAATCTGCATGTCTGAGTTTGCTGCCGGTCCTGCCGGTCGTATCGAGCGTGTCCGTGCCCTGATGGTTGAGCGCGGCTACGACGCTATCGTGGTGCGCGACGAGGCCAACCTTCGTTGGCTTACGGGCGTCAAGGGCGTCTTCGATTACACCTTCGAGTTCCCGCACGCTGCGTTTATTACGGCTGACCAGTGCCTGTTCCATACCGACTCGCGCTATCTCAACAGCTTTGAGGAGAACACGCCCGCCGGCAGCCCCTGGGTCTACGACATGGACGAGGGCACCATCCCCGGCTGGGTCGCCGGCAAGATCGCGGCCAACAAGTGCCGCGTCTGCGCTGTCGAGGACGACATGCAGATCAATTTCTACCAGGGTATTCAGCGTGGCCTGGAGGACCGCTCCGTTGCCTGCATGCTGCCGCTGATGCATGACGACATCCGTAAGATGCGCGCCATCAAGGACGCCGAGGAGATCGAGCTCATGCGCCACGCGCAGTCGATCACCGACGCCGCCTTCCAGCACATGCTCGGCTATATTAAGCCCGGTATGACTGAGAAACAGGTCCGCAACGAGCTCGAGAACTTTATGTTCGCTAACGGTGCCGATAGCCTGGCCTTTGGCTCCATCGTCGCGAGCGGTCCCAACACCGCCAACCCGCATGCCGTCCCGAGCGACCGCGTGATCGAGAAGGGCGACTTCGTTCTCATGGATTATGGCGCGGGTTACTGCGACTATCGCTCCGACATGACTCGTACCGTCGTGATGGGCGAGCCCACGTCCGAACAGCTCGACCTGTACGCGCTCGTGCGCCGTACGCACGAGGAATGCGTCGCCGCAATCCATCCGGGCGTCGAGGGCAACGACATTTTCAAGCTTTCCAAGAAGATCATCGGCGATGCCGGCTATGGTGATTACTACAACCATGGTCTGGGCCACGGCGTGGGCATTGACATCCACGAGCTGCCCAACTTCAACCGCAGCAAGAATATCATCGAGGTCGGCTCGGTTATCACCATGGAGCCCGGCGTCTACCTGCCCGGCGTGGGCGGCGTGCGTCTGGAGGACTACGGCGTGGTCACCGAGAACGGCTACGAGCCCTTCACCAAGACGCCGCATGACCTTCACGTCATCGATTGCTAGCTCATTTCGATAGATTTTTGGGGCGGGACGTCCGGATCGATTCGGACGCCCCGCGTTCTCTTTTTATGCGCTCGCTGCAGGCGCCGTCTGCAAGTGTATAATTTCGGTCGTATGTAATTTGGACGCCTGTGCGTTCTGCCCATAAGAAGAAAGGTCGCTATGCCTACCATTTCTACCGCCGACTTCAAGAACGGCCTCGGTCTCCGTATTAAGGACAAGGTTTATACCATCGTCGAGTTCCAGCACGTCAAGCCGGGCAAGGGTGGTGCTTTTGTGCGCTACAAGACTCGCGATATCAAGAGCGGTCGTGTCGTTGAGAACACCTGCAACGCCGGCACCAAGTTCGAGAGCGTCATGCTCACCACCCGTGAGTTCCAGTACCTCTACAACGACGGCACCGACTACATCTTCATGGACAACGAGTCCTACGAGCAGGTTCCCGTTCCCGAGGACATGGTGGGCGAGAACTCCAAGTGGCTGCGTGAGAACGACATCTGCCAGCTGCTCTTCGCCGACGACGAGCTCATGGGCGTGACCCCGCCGATGTTCATCGAGACCACCATCGTCCAGACCGACCCGGGCTTTAAGGGCGACACCGTCCAGGGTTCCACCAAGCCGGCCACGATCGACACCGGCGCTGTCATCCAGGTCCCCATGTACCTCAACGAGGGCGAGGTCATTAAGGTTGACACCCGCGACGGCAAGTTCGTCTCCCGCGTCTAGCAACCAACTCTTCTAGGAGGACTCATGCCCCAGGAAATCAAGATTGACGGCATCGGCATTTCACCCGATGTTCTGACCGCCATCGTCTCGCGCGCCGTGTCGGATGTCGAGGGCATCGCCTCCGTTGGCGTCAAGGACCTTGCCACCAACCTTGTCTCCATGATGCTCTCGTCCAAGGCCCCGGCTTCCGAGCCGGCGGTCGAGGCCGAGGTCGTCGGCGACAAGCTCGCGCTCACCGTGCGTGTCGTGGTGTTCTTTGGCTATCCGTTCAAGAAACTCGCCGAGGCCGTTCGCGTCGCCGTGGTCACCGCCATCGATGCCCAGGTGGGCGTTGAGGTCGAGCGCGTTGACGTTTGCATCGACGGCCTCGTTTTCCCCAAGGAGTAACCTTTGAGCCTTAAGGTTTATCGCGGGCGCACGCTTGCCCGCAGTCAGGCGCTGCAGCTGCTGTTCCAGGCCGAGGCCACGGACAGCCCGCTCGAGCGCGTCCTCGAGGGCGATTTCCTGATCTCGAAGGGTCCCCTCGACCCCTATGCGCTGGAGCTGTGCCGCGGTGCTTACGAGCATATCGACCGCATCGACTGCGCTCTGCGCGCCGTCGCCAAGAACTGGGATCTTATGCGCATGCCCGGCGCCGACCGCAATCTGCTGCGTATCGCCGTCTATGAGATGCGTTTCCTCACCGACGAGGAGGTCTCGGACGCCATCGTGATCAACGAGGCCGTCGAGCTCGCCAAGGCCTATGGCACTGACCAGTCCGCGTCGTTCGTCAACGGCGTGCTGGGCAAGATCGCTCGCAGCGAGGAGCTGCCGGGCGAGGACTTGTACCAAGAGCTGCTCGCCGAGGATCGCGCTCGCGAGGAGGCCCAGACTGCCGAGGCTGCCGCTAAAGTTGCGGTTGCCCAGGCTGAGGCTGGTGTGCTGGCCGAGGGCGCGGACGCCGCCGAGACTGATGTCGACTCCGTCGAGGAGTAGCCATGCCAGAGGGTTTCGTCCGCAACTTTGATGAGATTTCGGACCGTCTGGACCAGATCATCGCTACCGTTCGCTCCAAGGATACGTCCTTGGAGCGTTCACTCGATCTGTTTGACGAAGCGATTGAGCTGGGCTCCCGCGCGGTCGATATGGTCGACAAGTTTGAGCTGACGCCTCGTGAGGCCGATAAGCTCGAGCAGGAATACGATGAGGATGCGGCAAACGAATCCCAGGATAGCTAGGCCGCATCTCCGGATACGAATGGTTGATGGCATTCATGAAACGCGTGCGTCTCGATGACGAACTGATTTCACAGGGCATCTGCGCCGATCGCGCGGATGCCCTTCGCACTCTTATGGCCGGCTTGGTCTCGAGTGGCGGCGAGCGCTTGACTTCGCCGGGCCTTAAGGTGACCCCGGGCCTGCCGCTGCACGTGAAGGGGCGCATTCCCTATGTTGGCCGCGGCGGGCTTAAGCTCGAAGGCGCGCTCGATGCATTTGGCATCAATCCGACGGGCCTTGCCTGTCTGGATGTGGGCTGCTCTACCGGCGGCTTTACCGATTGCCTGCTCAAGCGCGGAGCTGCGACCGTTGTCTCGGTGGACGTGGGCCGTGCCCAGTTTGATTGGTCGCTGCGTCAGGACGATCGCGTGACGCTGCATGAGCGCACAAACGTGACGCAGCTGCCTGAGCTTGGCTATGCCGGTGCCATCGACCTGGCTGTATGTGATGTCTCGTTTACCAGCATCGCGAATATCATCGACGCCGTGCTGGCGTGCCTGAAGCCTTCGGGTTCGTTCTGCACGCTCGTAAAGCCCCAGTTTGAGGCGCCGGCTGCGCTGGTGGGCGACGGCGGTATCGTGACCGACTCCGCCGTCCGCCGCGATACGCTCGTGGCGGCGATTGAGCTTTTTGCCGCCAAGGGCCTGTTCCCGCTTGACGTGTGCGTGTCGCCCATCCATGGCGCTAAGGGCAACGTTGAGTTTTTCCTTTACGGCACAAGGTTTGCCCCCGGGGAGCGTGCCGAAGATGAGCTGCAATCCCAGTTATCGGTTTTGAGCGAGAAAGCTGCAATGCTATGAAGGTCTTTCTGGTTCCCAATTACTACAAGCAAGAGGCGGTCGAGAGCGGCCTGATGCTCGAGCTTTGGCTTTCGCGCCAGGGTTATGAGGTGGCATGGGCTGCCGATCAGCGCTCCAAGATCCAAAGCGCGCCCGATGTTGACGATGCCGACCTGGTCATTACGCTCGGCGGCGACGGAACGCTGCTGCGCGCTGCCCGCATCCTCAACTATCGCGAGATTCCCATTTTGGGTCTTTCCTATGGTCATTTGGGCTTTTTGACGGCCGCGAGTCCCGAGGAGCGCGACATTTTGCAGGTTGTGAGCGATGCCCTGTCCGGCGAGCTCCACGTGAGCCGCCGCGCCACCATCGCCGCCGATATCGTTTCGGTGCGCGAAGACGGCACGAAGGATGTTGTGCGCACGTTTGCCCTCAACGATATGGCACTTACGCGCGGTCCCCTGTCCGATATGGTTGAGTTTGACATCACGGTGTCGGGCCACCATATCGATCGACTGCGTGGCGACGGCGTGGTCGTGTCCACGGCGACTGGTTCTACGGGGTACGCGCTCAGTGCAGGTGGCCCCATCGTGAGCCCCGACTATACGGGTATGGTCTGCGTACCCATTGCGCCGCACACCATTCAGGCCCGTGCTTTTTTGACCTCGCCGAGTGATGTCGTTGAGATCTTTATGTCTGATGATCGCCCGAGCGTGCCGGCGATTGCCATCGACGGACAGTTTATTACCTGCGATGGCACGGTCGAGAGCGTGGCCGTGCGCCGCGGGCCCGGAGATGTTCTGCTGCTGGATTACGGCCCCGAGAGCTTCTATAACTCGGTGAGCCGCGTATTCTATGGAGTCCGTCATGATCGATGAGCTGCAGGTTTCCAACATCGCGCTCATTCGCGAGGCGACGTTGGTTCCGAGTGCGGGCCTAACGGTTTTGACCGGCGAGACCGGCGCCGGCAAGACCGCGCTGCTCTCGGCCCTCAAGCTTATTTTGGGCGAGCGCGCGGATTCGTCGACGGTGCGCGAGGGCGAGGCGCTGGCGAGCGTCGAGGCGCGCCTGTTCGACGGTCCGCACGACACGGAGGGGTTCACCGTACAGCGTAGCCTTTCTGCCGAGGGCCGCAGCCGCGTAAAAATTGACGGCCGCATCGCCAGCGTGCGTGAGCTTTCGGAGCGCGTCGGCGTGATGATGGATCTTTGCGGTCAGCACGAGCACCAGCGCCTCCTCGATCCGGCGCATCACGTTGCCATGGTCGATGCCTGGGCTGGTCGCTCTGCGCTCGAGGCGCTCGACCGTTACCGTGCCTGCTTCAAGGCTTCGCGTGACGCCGCCAAGGAGCTTCGCCGTGTGGAGGAAGCCTCACGCGCGCAGGGGAGTCGCGTCGAGGAGGCTCGCTTTGCCCTCGAGCGCATCGGCGCGGTCGACCCCAAGCCGGGCGAGTATGAGGAACTCGAGGAACTGCTGCCGCGCTCCGAACATGCCGAGGTTCTGGTTGCCACAGCTAACGATGCCCATGCATCGCTTGTCGCCGAAGGGGGAGCGCTCGATGCCGTGAACAGCGCCGTGGCAGAGCTTTCCCGTATGGCTACCGTCGATCGCAAACTGGGCGACATTGCTGATGCGCTTTCGGATGCCTGTATCTCCCTTGAGGATAGCGCGAACGAGCTTCGTGCCTATCGCGATGGCGTCGCCTTCGACCCGCGCGAGCTCGCTCGCATGCGTGAGCGGTATTCCGACCTCAAGGGCCTGTTGCGTCAGTGGGGTCCCACCATGGACGATGTTTTTGCCATGCGCGATCGCTCGCAAGAGCTGCTGTCCTTGGTCGATGATGGCGATGAACAGATCAAAAAGGCGCGTGAATCACTTGGTGCTGCCGAGCGCGAGTTGTTTGCCGCTGCCAAGGCGCTTAAGCGCGCTCGCAATACGGCTGCCCCGCGCTTCTGCCACGAGGTTGGTCGTCAGATGGCACGCTTGGAGATGGGCGGCGCCGAGCTCGTTTGGGAGTCGCGTGATCTTCCGCGCGCCGAGTGGACGCCGGCGGGTCCTTCGAGCTACGAGCTTTTGTATCGCAGCGGTGCCGGCTTGACGCCGCGACCCCTGCGCCGCATTGCGTCGGGCGGCGAGCTCAGCCGCGTTATGCTGGCGAGCAAAGTGGTCTTGGGTAATGCTGACGGCGTCGACACACTGGTATTTGACGAGGTCGATGCCGGTGTCGGCGGTTCCACGGCTCGTGCTCTTGCTGGTGTGCTGGCCGATCTTGCCGCTACGCATCAAGTGATTGTCGTAACCCACTTGGCGCAAGTCGCCGTCATGGCCGACAAGCATTATGTTGTCAGCAAGGAGCCGGGCGATGTTCCCCAGACGCATTTGGACGAGGTAACCGGCGAAGCGCGTACCGCCGAGATCGCCCGCATGCTCAGCGGCGATCAGTCCGAGGCAAGCTTGGCCCACGCAAAGCAGATGCTCGAAGAAGTTCGAGGCTAGGTCGTATCAGCGGTGTTGGTGGGACAAAATAGACTGAAATTTTTGTCCCACTACGCGTTTTACTCAACGACCTTGTCCGGCTGGATGAGCTCCTCGTAGTAGCTGATATGTTCGCGAGCGTCTTCAATCTCGGGCAGCAGGAAGTTGTAGATAACTTCGATGATCATCGTGGCGCTGATCTTGGAGAACGCAAAGTCACCCGTCGTCAGCAGCGCCTCGTGGTTGACGGTATTAAAAGTGTAGTCTGCCAGGCGCGCGAGTGGAGACTTGCTGTCGCTGCTGATGACGACTACGGTGGCACCGCAGTCGCGAGCCGCTTTTGCCATGCGATTCAGTCGGCGCGACTTGCCGGAGTTTGAGATGAGCACGATGACGTCACCCGGGCGCAACGTGAGCGCAAAGCCAATTGATGTCTCGCTAATGGTGCTCGCCATGCAGCGCAGGCCCAGCTGCGAAAACTTAAACGTCGCATCGAGCGCGACCGCGTTCGTATTGCCCACAGCCGCAAACTCAATAACTCCTGCATGCTTAAGGGCATGCACAACAGCCGCCAGCGTATCGTGGTCGATCCCGTCGATGGTCGCATTAAGCTCGCTCACCTTGGCAGCCAGGATGTTCTTAAGGCTCTGCTCCATATTGTCGAGCGAGACTTCGTCAGTCAGGCCCTCGTTGCGCTGGCTTTCCAAATCCCTCGCCAACGAAAACTGAAAGCTGCGGAAGCTGCCAAAGCCAAGCTTGCGGCAGAAGCGCGAAACGGTCGCCTCGGACGTGGCGGCGGCGCGCGAGAGCTGAGCCGCCGTGAGGCGTGGCGCCTCGGACTGGTGCTCCAATATATAGTCGACAATACGCTGCTCGGACTCGCTGTATCCCTGATGGGTACTAATGAGGGAAAGTGCGCTCTTGCTACTATCGGTCATGGATGGCTCCTGGTTGGCATGAAAATCGGACTCGTTTTGTAATGTCATAGTATAGGGGGATTTTCAATTACAAGATACACCTTGCCGTTTCAAGTGTTGATGGTAAACTTTCACCTACCGTTTACGGTTATGAAAGAACCTTTCACCGGAGAATTGCGCCTTGTCTCTTCTCACGCGGACGGTAGGTTGGTATCTTTCAGTTGTGGAAAAGCGCGCAAGGATGCGCGTGTAGGGGAGCGCCTGCGGGCGCAGTACTCAAGAAGGAGGGACACATGGCTAAGTTTGACATCATCGCCGCTACCGGTTGCCCGACCGGCATCGCGCACACCTTCATGGCGAAGGAGGCGCTGGAGAAGGCAGCTGCCGAGCGAGGTCTGACCATTAAGGTTGAGACCCATGGCCAGGTCGGTGTCGAGAACGAGCTCACCAAGAGCGAGATCGCCGGTGCCAAGGCCGTCGTCGTCGCAGCCGATAAGGATGTCCAGGCGGAGCGTTTCGCCGGCAAGCGCATGGTTTCCGTTGGTGTTTCCAAGGCCCTGTCCGTTGAGGCAGCCGGTAAGCTGATCGACCGCGCGCTCGCCGCCAAGGGTGACGACTCGGTTGCGGCTGCTGCCGATGTCGAGGATGAGGTCGAGGAGAAGGAGTCCATCGGCCACATCATCTACAAGCACCTCATGAACGGCGTCAGCCACATGCTGGTCTTCGTCGTCGCCGGTGGTGTCCTGACCGCCGTTTCGTTCCTGTGGGGCATCACGTCCTTCGATTCGACGGCGTCTGACTACAACAGCTTTGCCGCTATGCTCAAGATCATCGGCGGCATCGCCATGAACCTTATGGTTCCCGTGCTTTCCGCCTACATCGCCGAGTCTATCGGCAAGCGCCCGGCACTCGTCCCCGGCTTTGTTGCCGGTATGATCGCCATCCAGGGTCTGCCCGTTAACGCCGAGACCGGTATGATCGACGCCGGCGGCGCCGGCGTGGGCTTCGGTTTCCTGGGCGGCATCGTCGGCGGCTTCCTCGCTGGCTATGTCATCCTGCTGCTCGAGAAGGTCTTCTCCAAGCTGCCCAAGAATCTGGACGGCCTCAAGGCTATCTTCCTGTACCCGCTGTTCTCGACCGCCATCGTCGGCCTGGTCATGCTTGGCATCTCCGGCCCCATGGCTGCCATCAACACCGCCATGATGGACTTCCTCAAGGGTCTGTCTGCCTCTGGCGCCATTGTCCTGGGCCTTGCCATCGGCTGCATGTGCGCCGTTGACATGGGCGGCCCGGTCAACAAGGCTGCTTACGTCACCGGTACCGCTATGCTCACCGAGGCACTGGCTGCCGGCGTTGGCACCGATACCTACAACTTCGGCACCAACTTCATGGCTGCCGTCTCCGCCGCCTGCATCGTTCCGCCGCTGATCACCACCTTCGCCGTCGTTGTCGGTAAGAAGTACTTCAGCCAGGAGGATCATGACGCCGGTATCGTCAACCTCATCCTTGGTTGCACTCACATCACCGAGGGCGCCATTCCGTTCATGACCAAGAACATCTGGCCCGTCATGCCCATCATGATGCTTGGCTCCTCCATCGCCTCGATCCTGACCATTATGTTCAACGTTCACGATCCGGCGCCCCACGGCGGCTTCCTGGTCCTGCCCGTTGTCGAGAACGGTCCGCTGTGGGTCCTCGCGATCCTCATCGGTGCTGTGGTCGGCGGCATCCTGTTCGTGGCCTTCAAGAAGTACGACTTCGAGAAGAATCAGAAGGCCGCTCCTGTAGCCAAGCCGGTTGAGGCTTCCAAGGCCGCTGCCGTTGAGGCCCCTAAGGCCGAGGCTGCCGACTTCGTGAAGGTTGAGAATGTCTTTGTCGCCGAGGACTTCGCTTCTCGTGACGAGGCTCTGAGCTTCGTTTCCAACCAGGCCGTCAAGGCCGGTATCGCCAGCGACGCCGACGCCGTCATGAACGCCTTCCTGGCCCGCGAGGCCGAGGGCACCACGGGCATGATGGAGGGCTTCGCCATCCCGCATGCCAAGTCCGACGCCATTACCGAGGCTGCCGTCATCGTCGTCAAGGACGAGTCCGGCGTGACCGGTTGGGACACCATGGACGGCGCTCCCGTCAACGTGGCTATCGCCCTGCTCATCCCCGGTGCCCAGGCCGGCACTACGCACCTCAAAATCCTGTCCAAGGTCGCCGAGGCGCTCATGGACGAGGACTTCCGTGCCACCGTCAAGGGTTCCACCGACGCCGCCGAGATCGCCAAGACGATCAACGCCCGCCTGGTCTAATTCCGCAGTACGCGAATAACATCGCCCCCTGTAACAAAGGCGAGGACTCCCTACGGGTCCTCGCCTTTTTTCATACCACCCGGCACTCAGGGACGTTCCTTTCCTGCCGGCACCCCGGGACACTCCTTAGTCCCCGACAGGGCATAAATAGCCCTCATCGACTGAATCACCCACGCGAACAATAATTCAGCCAGAATTCCGTTCGTACGATATTACTCTGGACCGACTGAGTTTCCGCAGTTTGCTCGCCCACAGAGGGCCGGGCGCGGCCTGTGAGATTTATCGCGAGTTCCGCACGAGCCGAAGAGCACTTAATGTGCTCTTCGTGCGAGCAGGACTGTAGAGCAGGAAATCTCACAGGCCGCGCCCGGCCCTCTGTGGGCGAGCAAACGCCCAGGAACGACATCTGTCCAACAATTCGTGCGAAACACAATGAAAAACCGTTTGATGTGAGTTAATATAAACAACGTCGTGAATCTGACTCCTGCCGCATACACGACAGGGGTTAAACACAAAAAAGGAGTCAATTATGGTTTCTGAGAAGGCTACCCTCGTCAATCCGCAGGGTCTTCACATGCGTCCGGCTGGCCTGTTCGCCTCCACCATGGGCAAGTACGCCTGTGACGTGACGGTCGTCACCCCCGAGAAGGAGGTCAACGGCAAGTCCCCGATGGCCCTCATGGCTGCTGGTATCCCCTGCGGTACCGAGGTCGAGGTCAAGTGCGACGGCGCCGACGAGGCCGAGGCTCTGGCTGCTGCCATCGAGCTCATCAAGAGCGGTCTTGGCGAGTAGAACTCAAACGGGTCGCATGTTGAACAACTAAGTTCATATTTGGGGGCGCAGTGACCTGTTGTAAGGTAGCTGCGCTCTTTTGTCATGGATATGGCAAAACGCTTTATCACATGACACGGAGAGAGGAATGGGAATGTATCAGGGAGTCAACGCTTCCGAGGGCATCGGTATCGGCACCGTCATGGTCGCCGTCGATCCCGACTTGACGTTTGAGCCGCACGAGGTTGCTGATTCGGCAGCAGAGAAGGAGCGCTATCAGTCCGCTCTTTCGGTCTTCTGCGAGAAGACCCAGGCTCAGGCCGACCACATGAAGGAGACGGTGGGCGAGGCCGAGGCCGAGATCATGAGCGGACACATTGTCCTGGCTCAGGACCCGGGCATGACCGACGCCATCAACGCCGCCATTGACGGCGGCACCTGCGCCGAGCAGGCGCTCATGGACACCTCGACCATGTTCGAGAACATGTTCCTGTCCATGGACGACGAGATGTTCCGTCTGCGCGCGGCCGACATCGCCGACATCCGCACCGGTATTCTGGCTGAGCTGTTGGGCAAGGAGGTCGTCGACCTCTCCGTCCTGCCCGAGAACACCGTCGTTGTCGTGCACGACCTCACGCCGTCCATGACCGCCACGATCGATAAGGCCCACGTTGCCGGTATCGTCACCGAGACTGGTGGCCGCACGTCGCACTCCGCAATCATTGCGCGCGCCCTCGAGATCCCGGCTGTCCTTTCGGTTTCCAACAGCTGCACCGCACTGCGCAACGGCATGACTGTTGTCGTCGACGGTGGCAAGGGTATCGTCGAGGCCGATCCCGATGAGGAGACGCTCGCCGCTTACACTGCCAAGGCCGAGGCTTTCGCTGCCGAGAAGGCGGCTCTCGAGGCCTTCCGCGGCAAGCCGTCCGTGACTGCCGACGGCATCAAGAAGATCATTGCCTGCAACATCGGCAACCCCGATGACGTGCCCAACGCGCTCGATCACGATGCCGAGGCTATCGGCCTGTTCCGTTCCGAGTTCCTGTTCATGGACTCTGCTGAGCTTCCTTCCGAGGAGGAGCAGTTCAACGCCTACCGTAAGGTCGCCAGCGCGCTCAAGGGCGCTCCGGTCATCATCCGCACGCTCGATGTGGGTGGCGACAAGGAGATTCCGTACCTGCACATGGTCAAGGAAGATAACCCCTTCATGGGCTTCCGCGCCGTGCGTTACTGCCTGGCCAACCCCGACCAGTACAAGGTCCAGCTCCGCGCCCTGCTGCGCGCCAGCGCCTTCGGTGACGTCAAGATTATGATCCCGCTCGTCACCTGCGTCGAGGAGGTCTTGGCTGTCAAGGAGCTCGTCGAGCAGTGCAAGACCGAGCTGACCGAAGAGGGCCGCAAGTTCAACGAGAACATCGAGGTCGGCATCATGGTCGAGACGCCTGCAGCCTCGCTGCTCGCTGACCGCCTGGCCGAGGTCGCCGACTTCTTCTCCATCGGCACCAACGACCTGATCGGCTACACCATGTGCGCCGACCGTGGCAACGACACCATCTCCAACCTGTACCAGGTTTACTATCCCGCCGTGCTCCGCTCGCTCAAGAACATCATCGAGAGCGGCGTGAAGGCCGGCATCATGGTCGGTATGTGCGGCGAGGCCGCTGCCGATCCGTTGCTCGAGCCGCTGCTGATCAGCTGGGGCCTGGAGGAGTTCTCGATGAGCGCTCCGTCCATCCTGCGCGCCCGCAAGACCATCAGCCAGTGGACCAAGGCCGAGTGCGACGAGCTCGCCGAGAAGGCGCTCGCCTGCAACACCGCTGCCGAGGTCAAGGCACTGCTCGAGTCCGCAGCTCGCTAATTTGGTATCAGAGGTAACCGCGTGGTTGGAATGGGCCGGCCACGCGGCCCTCACATATACAGGGGGTACTGTAAATGTTCTACACGCTAACCGCTAACCCGGCTGTCGACATGACGGTTTCGAGCTCTCCGCTCGAGCCCGACGAGAACGTCCGCACCGGCTCGGCCAGCTACACGGCTAACGGCAAGGGCCTCGACGTGTCCTTCGCCTTTAAGAAGATGGGCGTCGACACCGTCGCGCTCGGTTTCTTCGCCGGCTTCACGGGCAAGTTCATCGTCGAGGAGGTCATGAACCTGGGTTGCCTCTGCCGCCCGGTCTGGACCGACGGTATCACGCGCATCAACACCTACGTCAACGATGGCCAGCACGAGTACGGCATCCTGAACCCTGGTGCTCCGATCACGCCGCAGCACCAGGAGGAGCTCTACAACATCCTGGACACCGCGGGCGACCTTGAGTGCCTGATCGTCTCCGGCTCCGTGCCTCCCAAAGCTACGCCCGACTTCCTGGCTCAGGTCATGGAGCACGCTCAGGCCCGTGGCGCCGATGTCGTCCTGGACCTGTCCTCCGACAAGCTCAAGGAGCTCGCTCACAAGAAGCCGCTGCTCATTAAGCCGAACCATCACGAGATGAAGGCTATCTTCGGCGTGCCGGTCGACACCGACGACGAGGTCCGCGTTGCCATGAAGCTGGCTCACGAGGCCGGCGTCCAGAACGTGCTGCTCACCCGTGGTAGCCGCGGTGACGCTTACTTCTCCAACGGCGAGGACATCTGGTATGCCAAGCGTGAGTTCAACATCAAGCTTGTCTCTTCCGTCTGCGCCGGCGACTGCACCCTCGCTGCGTTCCTGCACAAGTGGTACAGGGATCGCGACAACGTCGAGGAGGCCATGAAGCTCGCTATGGCCACCGGCGCCAACGTTGCTGAGTCCGTCGGCATCGGCGACTTTGGTCACGTCGACGAGTACAGCAAGCGCGTTGCCGTTCGCAAGCTCGATCGCAAGTAAGCGAAACACGACAAACTCGTGCGCATACGGCGTCCCGGTTTCGACCGGGGCGCCGTTTTTTGTCCCACTCGAACCTCGGAGCCGCGCTTCACGCGTTCCACACCGTTCACCGAGTTGTTGTAGCCTTTTGCCGAAGCGTGGAATATACTTTCATTAACACGTTGCTTCGTGAAAGGAACATTCATGATTTACACGCTTACTGCAAATCCCGCTATTGACTACAACATCTCCTGCGATGGCTTGTCCGCCAACACCGTTACCCGCACCCGTAACGCTGTCTACACCCCCAACGGCAAGGGTCTCAACGTTTCGTTTACGCTCGACCACTACGGCGTCGACACCACGATCCTGGGCTTCTTCGCCGGCTTCTCGGGTGAGTATATCGTTAAGGGCGCCGAGGCCCTGGGCGTGCCCGTCAAGCCCGTGTGGACTGACGGCATCACGCGTGTTAACGTGTTCCTCAACGCCGGTCCCGACACCGAGTACAACATGGTCAACGCCGGTGCCGCCATCAACGAAGCCAACGAGCAGGAGATGTTTGAGCTTATCGATTCGCTCGATGACATGACCTGCCTGGTTATCAGCGGCTCGCTGCCCCCCAACACCTCCGAGAGCTTCCTGGCAGAGGTCCTGCGTCGCGTGAAGGCGAAGGGCGCCGAGTTCGTGCTCGATATCTCGAGCCATCAGCTGGCCGACCTCATTGCTATGGAGCCGTTGCTCATTAAGCCTAACGACGACGAGCTGCTCGACATCTTTGGCATTAAGGTGAGCGGTGGCGACGATGAGTCCGTCAAGGCTGCCATGGCCGAGCTGCATGCCAAGGGCGCTAAGAATGTACTGCTGACGCTCGGCGGCGACGGCGCGTACTTCTCCAACGGCGAGCACATCTGGTTTGCCAACCGCACTTTCGACGTCAAGCTGCTGTCGACCGTCTGCGCGGGCGACTCCTCGCTGGCCGCCTTCCTGTCCGTGTGGCACGACGCCCCCGAGCGCGTCGAGGATGCCCTGCGCCTCTCGATGGCCACCGGCGCCAACGTGGTCGAGTGCCCGGGTCTGGGCGATTTTGCCAAGGTCGATGAGTATCAGAAGGGTATTGCAATCCGTCAGGTTTGCTAGTTCCGGCACCTTGCCTGAATAGTTCAATTATTTCGCATCCGTCTTAGACCAGGACGGATGCGTTTTTGTTTATCGGACTTGCGTGTGCAGTGGAGGCTGTTTCTTGCTAGACTTCTTGCAGACGCAATCGATAGCCAATTTGATAGTCGCAGGAGGCCATAGGCATGTGCAATGTTTCGCTCAACGGTACGCAGCCGACCGATGCCTCTATCCGTGTCCTGCGTGCGCTTGAGGCAGCAGGTCTTGAGGCTTGGTACGTGGGCGGTTGGGTACGTGATGCCCTGATGGGACGCCCCAGCCACGATGTTGACATGTGCTGCAGCGACCTGTGGCAGGAGTCCAAAGAGGCGCTCGAAGCGGCTGATATTGCCGTGGTTGAGTCGGGCATAAAATTTGGCGGCATCACGGCTATTTGCGATGATGAGCGCATTGAGGTCACCACCTACCGCCTAGACGGCTTTTACACCGACGGCCGCCATCCCCAGAGTGTGGAGCGTGCGGCGTCGCTTGAGGACGATCTGGCGCGTCGTGACTTTACCGTTAACGCTATGGCCTGGCATCCCGAGCGTGGTCTTGTCGACCGCTACGATGGTCAGGGCGACCTAGACCGCAAGCTCATCCGCGCCGTTGGAGATCCCAAGCGTCGTTTTAACGAGGACGCGCTTCGCATGCTGCGCGCGGTGCGTTTTGCCTGCCGTCTGGATTTTATGATCGAGCCTAAGACTAAACAGGCGCTTGCCGAGTGCGCGCCGCTGCTCGATGCTGTGGCGCGCGAGCGCGTGGGCATTGAGCTTGAGGGTATCCTTTCGACCGGCCACGGGGGAGACGCCATGCTGCGCTACCCCGAGCTCATCTGCGCCGCCGTGCCCGAGTTGGCAGCGGGTCGCGGGTTTGATCAGCGCAGCGTCTATCATGCGTTTAACGTTTACGAGCATATCGCCCGTGTGCTGACGGTGGCGGGGGAGTTGGCGCTGTGCGACGGCTTTACACCCTCAATGAGCCTAATGTGGGCGGCGTTTTTGCACGACGTTTCCAAGCCCGATTGCTTTACGGTCGACCATGCGGGCAGCGGCCACTTTTACGGTCACCCCGAGCTCGGGGCCAAGAAGGCGCGCGCCATCATGGATCGCTTGGCGCTTTCGCACGACTTGGTCCGCGACGTGTGCCTGCTCATTAAGTACCACGACAAGCCGCTGCGCCCCGAGCGCTCCTGCTTGCTCAATATGATGCGCTTGCTTTCGGGCGAGGGCGTCGATACGCCGCGCCTGATGGACGAGCTTATGGACCTTAAGCGTGCCGACACGCTGGGCAAGGCGCCGTCGTGCTTCTATTACGTCGAGACGATCGAAGAGATGCGCTCACTCGCCCATGATTTGTTGGAGGCGGGGGAGCCCTATTCGCTCAAGATGCTTGCTATCAACGGCGGCGACTTGATTCGTGCCGGTGTGAAGCCGGGGCCCGAGCTAGGCCAGCTACTCAACGCCGCCCTCGAAGCCGTTATCGAGGACAACATCCCCAACGATCGCGAAACCCTTTTGGTTCATCTCAACTTGAATTAGCTAATTAGTTGACCTGCGCGTTCCATAACCTGTCGACAATTTTTCGGCAATTTGGAATTTCTTCTTGCGCTGATGTTTTTTGTCCCGTAATATATTTCCTCGCAGCACGGCAGTGCAGATGTCATGTGGCCCGTTCGTCTAGCGGTTTAGGACGCCGCCCTCTCAAGGCGGAGATCACCAGTTCGAATCTGGTACGGGCTACCACGCATCTGATACCCGGTCTTTCCACGGAAGGCCGGGTTTTTTATTATCAAACAACTGTCTGTCATTCCCGTTTGAACAAGAGCTTTGCGTTCTGCTTATGACCCTTACGGGTACAATAACCAAGATATTTTGACTGTTAGAAGGAGTCTCATGACGGAGTCCTCTCAGCATACGTCCAAGCCCCAGGTCGAGGTTGAGGCCTCGGGCGGCGATGACAATAAGAGCGCACGCCGCGGCGCCATTTTTATCGGCGTTGTGCTGGTGGGTTATATCGTCTATCTGGTGGTAACCGGGCAGATGGGGCAGTTCTGGGCTGCTATGTCGAGCGTCCAGGCGCCCTGGCTCGTTGTCGCGTGTCTTTGCATGTTTATGTATCTGTTCTTTGGCATTGTGGCCTATGCGATCGCCGTCTGGCTCGACCCCAATTCACCCGTCGGCATTCGCGACCTGATCTCGGTCGAGGCGAGTGGCATCTTCTTTGGCAACCTGACGCCCATGATGATGGGCTCTACGCCTGCCCAGATCTACCGCCTGACCAAAGCGGGCCAAAATGTCGGCGAGGCCGGCGCCACGCAGTTCACGCGTTTTATCGTGTATCAGTTTGGCCTTGTTGCCTGGGGCGCTATCCTATTGCTTGCTCGCATGCCGTTTTTTGCCGAGCGCTATGGCGACATGACGCTGCTGTGCGTCTTTAGTTTTGGCGGCCACTGCTGCATCTTGCTTGGTATCTTCGCTGTCGCGCTCATGCCTAAGACCGTCACGCGCGTCGCCCATTGCATCATCAATTGGCTCGAGCGCATAGGTGTCTCGGCCACTAAGATCGAGGGATGGCGCACGTTTGTCGACGGCGAGATCTACTCCTTCTCCGAGAAGTTCAAGCTTTCGGCCGGACATTATTCTTCCATGCTGCTCACCGTGTTTATCACCATGCTGCAGCTCGCGTTTTTCTATCTGGTTCCATATTTCCTGATGCTTGCTTTTGGCCACCACGAGGTCGACTTTTTTTCGGTCATGGCCGCGAGCGCCTTTGTCCAGCTGCTGAGCTCTGCGGTTCCCTTGCCCGGTGGAACTGGTGGCGCTGAGGGCGGCTTTGCATTGTTCTTGGGTCATTTCTTTGGGTCGGCTTCGACCGCCGGCTATCTGCTGTGGCGCCTCATTACATTTATTGCGCCGACCATTTTGGCTGCGCCCCTGCTGGGCCTTAAGAGCGCCCACAACGAGAGCATCCATGCGCGCTGGGATCGCGTGATGCGCAAGCTCGGCCGCGAGCCTCAGACGCCCTCTGCGCCCACTAAGCCGCACCCCACGAATGCTGTTACCGTTGATCCCAGGAAGCACGCTCAGAAGGCTTCTGGGACCGCTAAGCCGGCTCATAAAGCCTATGTGCGCCAGACGGGCGACGGTATCCGCGTATCTCCGTCGGCGCTCAATAAGAAGAAGCACCCTAAGTCGCGGTAGGGCAGTCGTGCGTTCTTCATGATGCGGGGCATATTTGAGCTGTATGGGGGATAATCCTCTTACGTAGATTATCTCTCATCTGTTGATGAATGCTCGCATATCGAAGGGACACACCCATGGCCACCAGTAAACCGCGTATTGATCGCCGTATCGTTCGCAGCCGCAATGCCATCCTTTCCGCTTTTGAGCGCTTGCTCATGGAAAAGCCGCTGGCAGACATTACGGTGAGTGCCATCGCGCGCGAGGCCAATGTCGACCGTAAAACCTTCTACGTGCACTTTGGTACGGTTGACGGCCTGCTCGATGCCATTGCCGTCGATGTGGTGGAGATGATTGTCGACTCGGTCGAGAAAACGCTTGCCTCCATGGACGGCGACACCAATGAACGCGCCCTGGGCGCGGCGGCGACCTTCTTTAAAACCGTTAACGAGGCGCTGTGCAACAACCTGGTGCTCAATCGTCAGCTGATCGAGAACATTCCGCTCGATGATTTTATGGCTCGTCTTCGTGCGCCGCTCGAGCACGAGATTGCCGAGCGCGATCTGCTGCCCCACGGTCTCAAGGACGAGATGTTCGACTACTATCTGGCGTTTTTGCTGTCGGGTATTATCGGAATCTATCGCACATGGGCGCTGTCTGACGACTCGGTTCCTATCGAGCGCGTCTCGGAGGTCGCCAACGACCTGACTCTCAATGGCCTGTCAAGTCTGGAATCTCGCTTGGATTAGGCGCAGGCTCGAGTTCGCGAGGCGCTTGTCGGGGTGCAGCCCGATCGATCAGGCGACGGGCATCCCGCCGAAGCAGTCGATGACCGGGCTCAGGTAGACCTTCTCGCCGCCCGGGAGCCTGAACTCGGTGATGTCGGTGAGCCACAGCAGGTTGGGCTCGTCGGCGTGGAAATTCCTGTTTACGAGGTTCTCCGGCGCCTTGTAGACCTCGCCGGCGTAGGAGCTGTAGCCTGAGGATCCTTAAAAGAAAGTCCAGTTTATCCTTTCCACCCCAAATGGGAATCCTCCGATGCGCCTTCGCACGCTCGCATGACCTCGATACCGTGCGAGCGTGCGAACTCGACGAGCTCTGCGTTGCGGGCGTTTATGGTGCCGAAGGCGGCGGGACACACGATAAGGCGCGCGCAGTGGACGAGGAGCTCTTTGGCGCGGGCTATGGTTCTATCCCCGATCGGCTCGAAGGCGCGCTCGGCCACGCATTCCGCCGCCAGGTCGCGCGCGAGCTCGCAGTCGATGTCCCCTTCGTGCAGAACGCCCGTGTAGAACGCCTTGCCCTGCCGGATGAGCTGGCGAAACACAGCCGACCCCGTACCTGCGCCGGCGATGACGAACGTGTGCGCATCGCCGTGCGGGCGTCCAATTTCCACGCTGCCGAAGCGCTCGTTGAAGGTGCCATGTTGAAGGCCGTAGAGCTCGCCAATCGTCTCGCGCGTGAATATGTCCTCGGGTGCGCCGGCGCGGAAGACCCGGCCGTCCTTCACGCAAATCACCTTGTCGGCGCTTTTCTGCGCGAGCTCGAGTTCGTGGATGGACATGATGACAGCCACATTCCGCGATTTCGCAAGGTGGCGAAGTATTCGCAGCAGGTCGATCTGGTAGCGGATATCGAGATACGACGTGGGCTCGTCGAGCACGAGCACACGCGGATCCTGCGCGATGGCGCGTGCGAGCATGACGCGCTGGCGTTGCCCGTCGCTTATCTGCATAAAGTCGCGCTCGGCGAGCTCTTCCACATGTGCGGTTTTCATGGCCTCGTCGACCCGACTATGGTCGTCGGGCGAGAGTGTGCCCATTCGCCCGGTGTAGGGGTGCCTTCCCGCCTCTACGACATCGCGGCAGGTGAGGAGCTCGGTCCGGGGGCGATCTGTCAGCATAACCGCAAGGTTCCTTGCAAACTCCGCCGTCTTCCATCGGGAAATCTCCCGCCCGTCGAGCTCGACCGCGCCGGCAAGCGGTGCCAGATGGCGTGTGATGGTTTTCAAGATAGTCGACTTGCCCGAGCCGTTCGGCCCGATGAGCGCCACGACGTCGCCCGCGCGAACCTCCAGATCGACGCCTTCGACTACGACCTTCTTGTCGTAGCCCGCCGACAGGTCGCTTATGTGGAAAAGCGGCGCTCCGTCAGCCTGCGTTTCGACCGTAGTTTCGAGGTTCGGCTCCGCTCGGAGGAGGCGTTCCGCGCGCAGTTCCGCACGAGCCGAAAGTGCCTTCTGGCGCTTTCGTGCGAGCTCAGGACTGTCTAAGCATGGAATGTCCCCTCCGAGCGTTTTGGGCCGCGGCACGAATTCCCCCATCTACCTCACCTGCTTCTTCAGCATGAGCGCGATAACCACCGGAGCGCCGAAGATGGCGGTGACGGCGCTGACGGAAAGCTCGACGGGAGAGAACAGCGTGCGCGCGATCAAATCGCAGCCCGCGCAGAAGATGGCGCCTCCCAAGAAGCACGCAGGAATCACGCGGATGGGCTTCGACGACTTTAGCGCCGACTTCACGAGATGCGGAACCGCGATGCCTACGAACGACACCGGACCAGCGAACGCGGTCACGCAGGCGGAGAGCATGCTCGCTAGAAGGACGAGCACCACGCGGAAGCGTTCGACGTTCACGCCGACGCTTTTCGCGTAGGCTTCTCCCAGCTGGAAGGCGGAAAGGGGCTTCGATATCGCGAATACGCATGCGCTCACGGTGATCACCACGACCGCGATGACCGCGATGTCGTCCCAGCTCGAACCCGAGAAGCTACCCAAAGACCAGTTGTGCAGGTTCACGATGGACTGGTCGTCGGCGAAGGCGATGAGGAAGTTCGTCGCCGCCGAGCAGATGTATCCCACCATGACGCCCGCCACGATGAGCATGGCCATGGAACTTATGCGCCGTGCGATGAGGAGCACGAAGCCGATGGTGATAAGCGAGCCCAGAAACGCTGCGGCCACCATGGCCGGCGAGGACATGGCCTGGTTCGCGCCTAGAAGTACGATCATCGTAAGCGCGACGACGAACTTTGCGCCCGAGGAGACGGCCAAGATGAACGGGTCGGCGATGGGGTTGTTGAAAAACGTCTGCAGCAGGAACCCGGAAAGCGAAAGTGCCCCGCCGAGAAGCACGGCTGAAAGTACGCGCGGCAGTCGAATCTCCCAGATGACCTGGCTTTCCATGGAATTGGCCGCGCCGCCCGAAAGGATGCCGGGGATGTGGTCTGCGGGCACGAGCACGCTCCCGATGCACAGGTTGGTCCCGACGAGCACGATGAGGGCAACAGCGAGCAGCGCCGTCACGACGCGACACCGCGCGGCGCGCCCCGATTCGTCGTATGCCATGGAAAGTCGGCTTCTCATGGTGCTAGCCGAGCTTCCTCAGATAATGGAAGTCGCTCGTGTCATCGCCGGTGAACGCCCCGTGCAGCTCGTCGATAATGTCGGCGGTAGAAGTCATCTGCTGGTACATGTCGGCGCTTGTGACCCAGACGTTGCCGTTCTTCACGGCTTTGAACTGCGACAATAGCGCGTTTTTGCCTACGAAGTCGTTCAAGGTGGCAACCGATTCGTCGATGGTGCCGTTGTAGACGATGATGTCGGCATCCTTCGCTGTCGCGTAGAAGCGCTCCATTTCGAGCGTTACTGACGAACCTGACGTCGACGCCGTCTGCGCGTCATCGAGCGCGTAGCTGCCGCCTGCAAGCTCGATCATCTGCGCCACGTAGTCGCCCGCCCGCCGCGTGACGGCGGCCCCGTTCGAGTTAATGTAGAAATACGCCACGGTTTTACCTGACGACGCGAGCCCCGACGTTTGCTCGACGCGGGCCTTCTGCTCGTTGAACAGGTGCGTGGCCTCGTCTTCCTTGTCGAACAGGACGCCGAAAAGCTTAATCCACTCGACGCGCCCGAGTGCTTTGGGCTCGCTCGACGACTGTTCGGTGAGCACGACGAGCCCGAGCTTCTGCAGCTTTTCCTTCACATCGGGCGTGTGGTTGATCATGGTGTTCTCGATGGCGAGCGTGCAGCCCGAGGCCGATATTCGCTCGTAGTCGGGCGCGCTGTACTTGCCGCCGTAGGCGATCGCCCCACTTCCGAGCGCGCTTTTGAAGCCCGCGACCGAGCAATCGTCGGCTTTCGTGCCCGACATTAAGATATTGTCGTTCGCATCGAGCGCGTCGACCAGGCACATCGTCGCCGACGACACGAGGTACACCTTGTCGGCGGGGCGCCTTATGACCGCGATGTCGGAGCTTAACCCATCAGGTACCTTCGCATCTTGCGGCACCACGAGGAAGCGCTCCCCGTTCGAAACGCAGATAAGCCGCAGGCCGCCTTCGAACTCGTCGACAGTGAAGTGCTCGGCGTATTCAAGCTGAAGCGCTCCCGTCGGCTCCCAGCCGCAGCCCAAATCGGCGTTGTGGAAGTCGGCCGCGGCGCTTGAAGCCGTTCCCGCAGGGGAGCCGCCGCTTGCATCGTCGCCCGATTTCTCCTTCATGGTGGATGAGTCGAAGTGGAGCGTGTAGTCGATGGTGTGCGGCGTCGACATGGCGACGGTCTCGGCCGACACGGCGATGTCCTCGTCGAGCGTGACGGGTATCTCGAACGTGGAGTTGCCGCCGTCGTTTACGGGCGCGTAGTCCACGCCGTCGACGGTCATCTTGTCGTAGTTCGAACTCGACCAGGTGATGGTCGCGGTGTAGGTGTCGCCATCCTTCACAATTGTGGTGGGTGAGGCGATGCTTGCGCGCCCTGACCCGCCGGAAAGCGAGACGCTCACCGTGTATTCCTGAGAGCCCGCCGTGCCACCGGTCGCGTTCGGGCTCGCACTGCACCCCGCGAAGGGAAGCGCGAGCAGGGCGACGAGAACGCAGGCGATCGCGCGCGCCGCGATGCTGTGGAGCTTCCTGTTTTCCCCCTTGGGAAGAATCGACCGCATGGCGTTACTTCAGTGCGTCGGCGCGCAGATCGACGCCGGCGGATTCGAACACAAGTGTGCGGTCGTACCACTGCTCTTTTCTAATACTCCACGCGGCACAGGCGGTGTCCTCGTCGAGCGCATCAACGGGCACGTCGTAGGTGTACTTGCCTTCCGCGTTTTCCACATAGGGGATGAAGTCGGCCTCGCTCGCGGCGGCAGCCTCGTCGCCCGTGCCCATGAAGAGCTTGCCGTAGCCCGTGCCGGAAAGCGTCATCACGCAGTGCATGGAGCCGTTTTCCACGATGAGCTGGGCGTCCACGATCCTGAACATGTTCGAGCTGGAATCTACGGTGATTGGATAGGTGCCGTCGGCCACCTTGTCGGCGGTGATGGGGGCAGCGCTTGCGCCCGCGGGCGCATCGGCCGCCTGTTCGGTCTTTTCCTGGGAATCGGCATCGCTTGCCTTTGCGCTGTCGATTGAATTTCCGGCGCAGCCGGCGAGCGAGAACGCGCAAAGCGCCGCCGACAGGGCGAAGACGAGGGTTTTCTTCAACATGGAGGGGGTTCCTTTCAATCGCTTCGACCGCCCGTGCCGTGCGGTGGGCGGTCGGGATGCGAATGCAACGGGCATGCGTCGTCAGTCGGGGAAAGGCGCATGCCCGTTGCACGGGGACGCGACCGGCGCCCCCGTGCGCGGCGAGTTTACAGCTTGGCGATGGCGTCGTCCACGTGCGAGACGTAGATGTCGTCGACCGCGACGTTCTGTCCCAGACCCTGGAGCAGGCACGTCACTTCGAAGCCGGCGGCCACGAACTTCGCAGCCCAGCTGTCGGGGTCGGTCTCGTCTGCCATGTCGTTGTTCGCGTGGTCGCCCGCGACCACCATGAACGGCGCGAGCACGGCCTTCTTGTACCCTGCGGCGCTCGCGGCGGCGATAACATCCTCGCAGGTCGGTTCAGCCTCGACGGTGCCGACGAAGAACTGCGTCAAGCCCTCGTTCTTGAACACTTCCTGCATCTTGGCATAGTCGGCGTTGGAATCGGCTTCGGTGCCGTGGCCCATGAGGCACAGCGCCGTCTTGCCGTCGTCGAAGGACGCCATGTTCTCCTTAATGGCTGCGGCAACCTTCTTGTAGTCGTCGTCGGAGGTGAGCAACGGGTCGCCGAGCGAGATCTTGTCGAACTTGTCGGCGTACTTGTCGAGCTCGTCTTTTACGTCGGTGTATTCCAGGCCAGCCATGAGATGCGTCGGCTGCACGACGATTTCCTTCACGCCGTCTTCCACGCAGCGGTCAAGCGCCTCGGTCATGTTGTCGATCGTGATGCCGTCGCGCTTCTTTAGCTTGTCGATGATGATCTGCGCGGTGAAGGCGCGGCGGATGTCGTAGTCCTGCCAGTACTTCTCGCGGATAGCGTCTTCGATGGCGCCGATGGTGATGTGGCGCGAGTCGTTGTAGCTCGTGCCGAAGCTCGTGACGAGGATGACCGGCTTCGCGGCCTTCTCCTTTTCACTAGATTTCTCGGAACTCGCGGAGGTGTTGGAGCAGCCCGCGAGCGCGACTCCGGCGAGCGCGACGGCTCCGGTTGCTGCGGCGCCCATGAAGCCGCGGCGTGACATCTGGTCGGACATGGTTTTTCCTTTCCTCGGTTTGCCGGTCCCCCGGCGACAGTTGCTTGTCGGCACAAGCGAAAGAAAAGCGCACCCCTCGGGGTTCACAAGGAGCTAACGCCACGGCGATGCCGTGAGGAAAAGGCGAAGCAGTCTGGCTTGGGGCGCGAGGCGGTTCGCCCGCGCGTCCTATACAGTAATGTCCCTTGCCCAGGATTCCCACCTGGTTCCCTCCGCAAGCCAGCGCGGGCTGTGCAGGCGCCGCGCCGGTCATTTCCTTTTATCCGATTGTCATATGCTCGTTGCCGAAACTTTTACTATGATAGTGGGCACTTGTGAACGTGTCAAAGCCAGCGCGGGCGGCATTGCGCCTCCTGCCTGCGTATTTGCGCCGATTGCTGCCGCAGGCGCCGTGTTTTGCCCGCTGCGCGAATGGCGGCGTAAACGGTTGCGATGAGAAACGGGAAGGGAAGGCTCGGATGATTCATATCGTTGGCGCAGGCTCGGGCGCCGCCGACCTTATCACGCTGCGCGGGGCGCGCCTTCTGCGCGCGGCCGACGTAGTCGTTTGGGCGGGAAGCCTTGTGAATCCCGAGCTGCTCGCCGAGTGCAAGGAATCCTGCGTCGTCTACGACAGCGCGCACATGACCTTGGAGGAAGTGCTCGACGTGATGTGCGCGGCAGATGCGCGGGGCGAGGAAGTGGTGCGCCTGCACACGGGCGACCCGTGCCTGTACGGCGCCATCCAGGAGCAGATGGACGCGCTCGACGCGCGCGGCGTGGACTACGAGGTGGTGCCCGGCGTGTCGAGCTTTTGCGGTGCCGCGGCGGCGCTTCGCCAGGAATACACGCTGCCGGGAATCAGCCAGTCGGTCGTGATCACGCGGCTTTCCGGGCGCACCCCCATGCCCGCGGGCGAGGGCATGCGCACCATGGCGGAAAGCGGCTCGACTATGGTCATCTTCCTGAGCTCGGGTATGCTCGCCGAGCTTTCCGCCGAGCTTTTGGGCGCGGGCCGCAGCTCCGACGAGCCGGCGGCGCTCGTGTATAAGGCGACCTGGCCTGAGGAGCGCGTGGTGCGATGCACAGTGGGCACGCTCGCCGATGCGGGCGCGCGAGAGGGCATCGACCGCACGGCGCTCGTGGTGGTGGGCCGCGTGCTCGGAGCTCGCGGCGGGCTTGCGCACGACGGCGCGCAAGCGGAGTCGTACGAGCGCAGCAAGCTTTACGACCCTTCGTTTGCCACTGGGTATCGGAAGGCGAGCAGCTAGCGTGGCCTTCGATCATTACATATATACCGGGACGACCCGCCTGCGCTGCGGCTACACCACGGGGAGCTGCGCCGCGCTCGCGGCGAAGGCGGCCTGCGAGATGCTCTTGTCACGAAAGCCCGTCGGCCGCGTGTCGATCGTCACCCCCGGCGGGCTGCCCGTCGAGGCGAACGTGGTCGACGCATGCATCGGCGAGGGGTGCGCCCAGTGCGCCGTGCGAAAGGACGCAGGCGACGATGCCGATGTGACCGACGGCGTGCTCGTGTACGCGCGCGTGGAACATGCGGGGTCGGGCACGGGCGCTGCGGGCAGCAAGGGCGTGCCCGCGCGCGAATCGGAAGTTTCCGTCGATGGCAGCGTGGGCGTGGGGCGCGTGACGTTGCCCGGGCTCGAGCAGCCGGTGGGGGCGGCCGCCATCAACGCGACGCCGCGCGCGATGATCACTTCGGCGGTGCGCGAGGTGTGCGCCGCGCACGGCTTTTCTGGAAATATCGCTGTGACGATTTCGGTACCCGAGGGTGTTGCCCTTGCCGAAAAGACCTTCAACCCGCACCTGGGGATAGAGGACGGCATTTCCATCCTGGGCACGACGGGCATCGTCGAGCCGCGCAGCCTTGCTGCCTTGCGCGACAGCATCGAGCTCGAGATCCGGCAGCATGCGGCTATGGGGCGGCGCGGAGTCGTGCTCACGCCCGGCAACTACGGCGGGCAGTTCATCTCGGGGCATTTCCACCTAAACGGTGCACCGGTGGTCTTCATCTCCAACTTCGTGGGCGATGCGATTGATTGCTGCGTTCGCGAGGGATTTACCAATGTTCTTCTTGTGGGACACATCGGCAAGCTGGTGAAGGTTGCGGGCGGCATCATGGACACCCATTCGCGTACCGCCGACTGCCGCGCGGAGATTCTGGCCGCCCACGCGGCCTTGGCCGGCGCGGGCGCGAAGACCGTGCGCGAGATCATGTCGTCGGTCACGACCACGGCGGCGCTCGAGGTAATCGAGGCCGCCGGCGTGGGGGACGCTGCGCGCGCCTCGCTCGCTGTGGCAATCGATGACAGGTTGCGCCGCCGCGCGGCGGGCGCATGCGACATCGCCGCGGTCGTGTTCGACGCCGAGCGCCGAGAGCTTTTCCGCACGTCGGGCGCCGATGCAGTTATCGGGGAATTGGGGGCTACGTATGAGTAAAGGCGTGCTGTACGGGGTGGGCACGGGGCCTGGCGACCCCGAGCTGCTCACGATCAAGGCCGTCCGCACAATCGAATCGTGTCCGGTCATCGCCGCACCGCAGACGGCGGACGGAGCCATGGTCGCGCTCGACATCGTGCGCGGCGCCGTCGACCTTACAGGCAAGACGGTGATCCCCGTGCGATTCTCGATGACGCGCGACGTTGAGCGCCGCGCGGCCGAGCATGCCTCGCTTGTTCGCGAGCTTGTCGCGCACCTGGATGCGGTCCGCGACGTCGCGCTGCTGAACCTGGGGGACCCGAGCATCTACGCCACCTTCCAGCGCATCGCGCCCGACGTGCGCGCCCGCGGGTTCGAGGCGCGCGCCATTCCCGGCGTGCCGAGCTTCTGCGCGGTCGCCGCGGCACTCGAGCGCGACCTCACGCCCGAGATGTCGTCGCCTCTGCACATCGTGCCCGGCGGCTACGACGACGTGCGCCGCGCAATCGGCTGGCCGGGGACGAAGGTGGTCATGAAGGCGCGCCGCTCGCTTGCGGACACGAAGCGCATCCTTCGCGAGGAGGGCGCCTTCGACGGTGCCGAGCTCGTAGAGGACTGTGGGCTTCCGGGCGAGCGCGTGTACCGCTCGGTCGACGATGTGCCCGATCGGGGCAGCTACTTCTCGACGATGGTGGTGCGCTAGATGAGGGTTTCCTGCATAGCGTTCACTGAGAGGGGGTATGCGTTGGCGGAGCGCACCGCACACGCGCTTTCCGATTGCGCGCAGACAGGTGAAGATGACCCTGGCTGGGACGTTTCCGTTTCGCGCGGGTTCGGCGAGGGGAAGGCCGACCTGCGCGCATGGACGGCGCTCGCGTGGGAAGCGTCGGACGCGCTTCTGTTCGTGGGCGCGGCGGGCATCGCCGTGCGGGCGATCGCGCCGCATGTCGCCTCGAAGGCAAGCGATTCCGCGGTTGTGGCGATCGACGAGGCGGGGCGCTTTGCCGTCCCGCTTTTGTCGGGGCATTTGGGCGGTGCGAACGAGCTTGCGCAAACTGTGGCACGCGCGGCAGGGGCCATCCCCGTCATCACCACGGCGACCGACGTCCGCGGCGTGTGGGCGGTGGATACGTGGGCGCGCTGTGCGGGGCTCGCCGTTTCGAATCCCGAGGCCATCAAGCGAGTGTCGGCGCGGCTGCTTTCGGGCGGGCGCGTGGCGCTCTATTCCGACATGCCGATTTCGGGACAGCCGCCTGAGGGGGTTGACATTGCGTCCGACCGCGCTCGGGCCGATATTGTCGTGTCGCCGTTCGCTGGCGCGAATGCAGGTGCGTCCGTTCGCGCAGCGGAGACGACGGGCGATGTCGTGCCCGCCGGTGAGACGGGGAAGCCGGCGGGCGTGCGGGCGCAGGCGCCTGCGCCCGAGCCGCTTCGCCTTGTCGTGCCCTGCATCGTTGCGGGCATAGGGTGCCGTCGCGGTGCGTGCGCCGAAGCGATCGGGGAGGCGTTTCTTCTCGCGTGCGGGCAGGCGGGTATCTCGCCTTCGGCCGTGCGCGAGGCGGCGACGATCGACGTGAAGGCGCACGAGGAGGGTCTGCTCGCCTTCTGCCGCGCGCGCAAGATTCCGCTTGCGACGTATTCCGCAGAGGAGTTGTCGCAGGTCGAAGGTAGCGTTTCGCCATCTGATTTCGTGCGCGCGACGGTGGGGGTCGACAATGTGTGCGAGCGCGCGGCGCTCGCGGGCGGGGGCAAACTTATCTTCCCGAAGCTCGCTCACGGCGGCGTGACCGTCGCGTTTTCCAAGGTAACTATCGAACTTTCGTTTAAGGAGCGGTGATGGGAAAGCTCTTCGTGGTGGGGATCGGCCCGGGCGGCCCCGACGGCATGACGATTGCGGCTCGGCGCGCGCTCGAGGCGGCCGACATCGTTGTGGGGTATACGAAATACGTGGAGCTCGCGCTCGCCGCCGTGCCCGACGCGGCGCATCTCGCGACGCCGATGATGCACGAGGTCGAACGGTGCCGCCTGGCGCTTTCGCGCGCGCAGTGCGGAGAAGCCGTGGCGCTTGTGTGCAGCGGTGACGCGGGCGTGTACGGCATGGCGAGCCCCGTGCTGGAGCTTGCTGAGGACTACCCCGATGTAGACGTGGAAGTTATCGCCGGGGCCACCGCGGCTCAGAGCGGGTCGGCGGTGCTCGGCGCCCCGCTTGCCCACGACTTCGCGGTCGTGTCGCTCTCCGACCTGCTCACGCCGTGGGAGGTCATCGAGCGCAGGCTCGCCGCCGTGGCGAGCGCCGACTTCTGCATCTGTTTGTACAACCCGCGCAGCAGAAAGCGCGCCGATAGGCTCTCGCGCGCGGCGAAGATTATGCTCGAATGGAAGGCCCCCGACACGCTCTGCGGCTGGGTACGCAACATCGGGCGCGAGGGGCAGCAGTCGGGCATGTGCAGGCTCTCCGAGCTGGGGGAGTTCGACGCCGACATGTTCACCACCGTGTTCGTCGGCAACGCGGACACGAAGCGCGTAGGCGGCCGTATGGTCACGCCGCGCGGGTATCGGGAGATTCCATGCGAAAGGTAACGATCATCGGGGCGGGGCCCGGAAACCCCGACTTGCTCTCGCGCGCGGCGCTCGACGCGATCGACATCGCCGACGTGGTCATCGGCGCTCATCGCGCGCTTGTCAGCATCGACGTGCCGCCCGATGTGGTGAGATGCGAGCTCGTGAAGACGGCGGACATCGTCGCCGCGCTCACCGATGCGGCGTCGTGGCAGCGCGCCGTGGTCGTGATGACGGGCGATGTGGGGCTGTTCAGCGGCGCGCGCCGCCTGGTGGAGGCGCTCTCCGGCGACGCGCAGGTGGACGTGCGCGTCATTCCCGGCATAAGCTCAGCGTCGTATCTCGCCGCGCGCCTCGCGCGTCCATGGCAGGATTGGCGCTTCGCGAGCGCTCACGGCGTGGCGTGCGACATCGTGGCCGAGGCCGAGCGCGCAGGTGAGCTCTTCCTCGCCACGTCGGGCGGGGAAGACCCCTCGCGACTTTCGGGCGAGCTTGTGCAGGCGGGCTTCGGGGACGCACGCGTGACGGTGGCCGAGCGCCTGTCGTACCCCGACGAGCGCATCACCTGCGCGACCGCAAGTGAAATCGCAGGTCAGACGTTCGACGACTTGAACGTGATGCTTATCGAGTTCGCAGGCTGCGCCGGGTCGCCTGCGGGCTCTAGCGCAGCCTCCGAGGCGCCGGCCGGCGCGTCTGCGCCCGCGGCGGCTTCTTTCGTGGCGGTCTCTGCGGGCGCATTCCGCGCCGCGAGCTCCCGCTGGCCGTACGCTTCCTCGGGCATTCCCGACGAGCTCTTCATCCGCGGCGACGTTCCCATGACCAAGCAGGAGGTGCGCGCCGTCGCGCTCGCGAAGCTGCGCCTTACCGCGACCGACACCGTGTGGGATGTCGGCGCCGGCACGGGGAGCGTGTCGATCGAGGCGGCGCTCGTCGCGCGAGCGGGGTCGGTATGGGCGGTCGAGCGCAACGCGGCCGGCGTGCGGCTCATCCGAGAGAACGCGGATGCATTCGGGTGCGGCAACGTGCATGCGGTCCCCGGTGTCGCCCCCGAAGCGCTCGCGAAACTGCCCGTCCCCGACGCCGTGTTCGTCGGCGGGAGCGCGGGCGAGCTTCCCTCCATCGTGGAGGCGGCGCTCGAGAAGAACTCACAGGTTCGCCTGTGCGTGCCATGCGTCACCGTTGAGACGCTCACCGAGGCGTGCGCGCTCCTCTCGGGTTCGCGCTTTAAGGGGTTCGAGGCGTGCCAGGTGTCGGCCGCCCGCGCCGAGACTGTAGGCTCGCACCATCTTATGAAGGCGCAAAACCCCGTGTTCCTCGTCAGCGCGCGTGGTGCGGGCGCGGATGCCGAGGAGCTTGCCGAAGTCGGGACGCTTGCTGAGTCGCCTGTCGGGGAGGACCCCTCTACCGAGGGGAAACCATCCGTTGAGGTGGTCTCGCTTGCTAACTGCAGCGCCGCAGGTGGGGAAGGCGGCGCCCGGTGAGCACGTCCATCCCGCGCTTCATGGTCGCTGCGCCCTCGAGCGGGAGCGGCAAGACGGTCGTAACGTGCGCGCTCCTGCGCGCGCTCGCGCACCGCGGCATTGCATGCGCGGCCTTCAAATGCGGCCCCGACTACATTGACCCGCTCTTTCATCGCCGCGTCGTGGGTGCGCGCTCGGGCAATTTAGACGGCTTCTTCACCGACGCCCCGACGCTGCGCGCCCTGCTCGCACGCGGCGCCGCGGGCGCGGATGTCGCGGTGCTCGAGGGGGTTATGGGCTTCTACGACGGCATGGCGCCCGGCGTGGCCGACGCGAGCAGCTACCAGGTTGCGCGCGACACGGAAACGCCGGTCGTTTTAGTGGTGAACGGGCGCGGGGCGTCTTTATCGCTCGCCGCTGTAATCCGCGGCATCGCCGAGTTCCTGCCTTGTGCGAACGTGCGCGGCGTCGTGCTGAACAAGACGAGCGCCGCTGCCTGCGCCTACGCGGCGCCTGCGATCGAGAAGCACACGGGCGTCGCGGTTTTGGGGAATATCCCCGCCGACGAGGCGTTCTCGCTCGAAAGCCGGCATCTGGGGCTTGTGACCGCCGACGAGGTCGAGCAGCTCTCCGCGCGCATCGACAAGATGGCCGAGCTGGTGGAAAAGAGCATCGACGTCGACCGCTTGCTCGAAATAGCGGCGACGGCACCCGATATCCGCGAGGAACCTTACCGGTTGGAGCCGATCGCGGGAGCGCGGCCCATCGTCGCCGTCGCGCGTGACGAGGCGTTCTCGTTCTACTACGAGGAGAATCTGCGCGCGCTCGAGGACCTGGGTTGCGAGCTGGCCTTTTTCAGCCCCCTGTGTGATGGCGAGTTGCCCCGGGGGACAAGCGCCCTCTATCTGGGGGGCGGCTACCCGGAGCTCCATGCGCGGCAGCTCTCCGAGAACGTGTCGATGCGCGGGGCGGTGCGGCGCGCTGTGGAATCCGGCATGCCGACGGTCGCCGAATGCGGTGGGTTTCTGTACCTGCAGCGCGAAATCGCCGATAGCGAGGTGTGGCGCTGGCCTGTTGCGGGCGCCCTTGAGGGCGCAAGCGAGAACGGGGGAAGGCTGTCCCATTTCGGGTACGTGGAGCTCACTTCCCAACGCGACGGGCTCTACGGGCCGCGCGGCACACGCATCCGCGCGCACGAGTTCCACTACTGGCAGTCCACCTGCCCGGGCGGCGACTTTTGGGCGCAGAAGCCCCGGCGCGACAAGGGCTGGCCGTGCATGACGACCACCCCGTCCCTGGTGGCGGGCTTCCCGCATGTGTACTATCCTGCGAACCCCGACGTTGCGCGCGCGTTCGCGTCTGCCGCAGCGTCGTTCGCAGAGAGGAGGCGGCATGGCTGAAGCAACTGAAACCGCGCTTGCCTGCATCCGCGAGGAAGTCGAGCGCGCGTTCTCGTCGGCGCCGGGCGCCGTGCTCGAAGCTGCGCTTTCCCGGATCGCGCCCGCAGACGAATGCGCCCGTGCCGCCGCGTACGCCGCGTGGGACTCCATCGCGCACCCCTTGGGGGGATTGGGCGACTTTGAAGACGCCGTCGCGTGTATCGCCGCAGCTCAGGGGAGCGCCGAGGTGGCCGAGTTTCCCCGTGCGCTCGCGGTATTCTTCTCCGACAACGGGGTCGTTGCCGAAGGCGTGTCGCAAAGCGGGCAAGACGTGACGCGAGCCGTCGCGCGCAACATGTGCGAGGGGGCCACGAGCGCCTGCCGCATGGCGGCGTTCGCGGGTGCCGAGGTCGTGCCCGTCGACGTGGGTATGGCCCGGGGCATAGAAGACGCGCGCATGGTGCGCGCGAACGTGCGGCGGGGGAGTGGCAACATCGCGCACGGCTCCGCTATGTCTCGAGATGGGGCCGTGCGCGCGATCGAGGTCGGAATCGCCGTCGCGTGCGGGCTTGCCCGCGCCGGCGTGCGCCTTCTCGCCGCGGGCGAGATGGGCATCGGCAACACGACCACCTCGGCGGCGGTGGCCGCAGTGCTCATCCGGGCGGACGCGCGGAGCCTCGTCGGGCGCGGCGCGGGGCTCTCGGACGCCTCGCTCGCGCGCAAGCGCGACGTGGTCGAGCGCGCTATCGACGCGAACTCGCCCGATCCCGCCGACCCGATCGACGTGCTCTCGAAGGTGGGCGGCTTCGACATCGCGGCGATTTGCGGCTTCTACCTGGGGGCCGCGGCCTCGAAGGCGCCGGCGCTCCTCGACGGGGTCATATCCTGCACGGCGGCTCTGTGCGCGGCACGCCTGTGCCCCAACGCCTTGGGCTACCTCGTGGGCACCCACGCATCAAGTGAACCCGCAAGCCGGGAGCTCCTTCGCGAGCTCGGCATAAAGGCACCCCTCGACGCAGGCATGCACTTGGGCGAGGGCGCGGGCGCCATGGCGTATCTGCCCCTTCTGGATTCGGCGCTGCGCGTATACCGGGATGGGAAGACGTTCACGGCGACTGGCATGGCTGCTTACGAGCATTTCGAGGCCGGGAAATGACGGTGACACTCGTCATCGGCGCCGCCGCGAGCGGCAAGAGCGCCTACGCCGAGTCCCTGTGCCTCGGGCAGGACGGCCCCCGCGTGTACCTGGCAACGATGGAGCCCTTCGGGGAAGAGGGCGCCCGCCGCATCGCGCGCCATCGGGCGCTGCGCGAGGGCAAGGGGTTTTCCACCCTCGAGCGCACGCGTGACGTGGGCGCCGCAGTGCCCGAGCTTCCGCGTGGCTGCACGCTTCTTTTGGAGGACGTGGGCAACCTGGTTGCGAACGAGCTCTTCGCGGAAGGCGGCTTGTCCCCGCGTGACCCCGACGCTGCGGCGCGCGAGGTGCTCGGAGGCATCGAACGGCTCGCTCAGGCCGCTGCGTATACGGTGGTGGTCACCGTCGACGTGTTCGCCGATGGGATGCGCTACGATGAAGGGACCGAGGCATGGAGGCGCGCGCTCGCGTGCGTGAACGCGGGCGTGGCGGCGCTGGCCGACCGCGCAGTCGAAGTGGTATGCGGGATTCCCGTGTGGATGAAAGGCGAAGGACCTACAAGGTGAAGACAGTAGAGGCAATCGGCGCGGCGTTCGGAACGTTCTCGCGCATCCCCGTCCCGAAATCGGCCTGGACCGATTTCGGGTCAACCCATGCGCTTGCCGCGTTTCCCCTGGTGGGCCTTGCGGAAGGGTTCCTCATGACGGCGTGGTGGCACGTGGCGAACCTGCTCGGCGTGCCCGCGACCATCGTCGCGGCCGTGCTCGTGGCGCTGCCTGTGGCGGTGACGGGAGGCATCCACCTAGACGGGCTCTGCGACACCTCCGATGCGCTTGCAAGTTGGGCCCCGCGCGAGCGAAAGCTCGAGATCATGCACGACCCGCGGGCGGGCGCCTTCGGGGTCATCGGTGTTGTTGTGTACCTTATTCTGCAGTTTTCCCTTTTCACCGCGCTGCCGCTTACGGCGGGGGCGTTCCTCGCGCTTCTGTGCTCTCTCGTGTTCTCCCGCTCGCTTTCGGGGCTCGCCGTTGAATGCTGGCCTGCCGCGCGTGCGGACGGCATGGCCGCGGGGCTCTCGCCTGCTAAGAAGCGCGCGGCGATCGTCGTGCCGCTTTGCGCTTTCGCTGCGGCTTCGGCTGCAGGGATGGTCGCGTGCGCTCGGGCCGTCGGCGCCCTTATGGCGGTGGCGGGGCTTTTGACGCTCGCGTGGTACCGCCATGTTGCCCTGTCCCGCTTCGGCGGGGTGACGGGGGATTTGGCCGGATGGTTTCTGCAATGGGCCGAGCTCGCGATGCTTGCCATGCTGGTGGCGGGGGGCATGCTCCTATGATGCTCGTGGTAGGTGGCGCGCATTCCGGGAAGAGGACCTTCGTGCGCGAAAAGCTCGGGTTCGCGGCGGACGATTTCGTCGACGCGGCGCAGTTTGCGGAGGGCGGCGTGCCCGCGGCTTTTGCCGGCCGTGTCGCTTACCGTGCTGAGGAACTCGTACGCGCGCTCGACGCTGACCGGGCGCTCGAGCGGCTGATCGGCTTCGACGTAGTGATTCTGTCCTTGGTCGGCTCGGGGGTCGTCCCTATGCGCGCGGAAGACGCCCAATGGCGCGAGCGCGCGGGGCGCCTGGGATGCGCGCTCGCTGCGCGCGCCGACGTCGTCGTGCGCATGACGTGCGCGATATCCCAGGTCATCAAAGGAAACCTTGCCGATGCGCCTCGAGGGACGCAGGGCGCGGGTGCGCCTTTGGAAGTCGTCTTCGTGCGCCATGGTGCCACGGCGGGCACGGAAGACCATCGCTACAGCGGGGCGGGCACCGACGAGCCCCTGTCGAGCGCGGGCGAGCGCGCTTTGCGCGACCTCGCGTGCTATCGTGACGTGTTCCGTGTTATCACGAGCGGCATGGCCCGCACCGACCAGACGGCGCGCATCCTCTTCCCGAACGCGGAGTTTATGGCGTGCCCCGGTCTGCGCGAGATGGATTTCGGCGACTTCGAGGGGCGAAGCGCCGCCGAGCTTAAAGAGGATGCGCGCTACCGCGCCTGGGTAGACTCCTGGTGCGAGACGCGCTGCCCGCATGGCGAGGGCAAGAGCGATTTCACCCGCCGCGTCGTCGCGGCGTTTCGGGAGGCGTGCAAATCGGAGCGCGTCCAGGGGAGTGGGCGCGCCGTCTTCGTCGTTCACGCGGGTACCGTGAAAGCGCTGCTCTCCGAGCTAGCTGTCCCGAAAATTAGATACTTCGACGTGCATACCGAGCCGGGCGGCGCATGGGCTGCCACCTGGGATGGGCGCTGCCTTCGCGATGTTCGCCCCGTTTCGGGGGGCGATGCCCGGTGATGACGATTCTTGCCGTTGCCGCCGGGTTTGCGGCCGACCTTGCCTTCGGCGACCCGCGCTGGCTTCCCCATCCCGTCGTCGCCATGGGGCGCGCGATCACGTGGGCCGAAGGCCGCCTGCGGGGCGCATTCCCGCAAACGTCCGCGGGCACGCGCGCCGCAGGTCTTGTGCTCGCCGTGGCGCTTCCGCTTGCGTGTGGGCTTTTGACCTGGGGCATCCTGCATCTTTGCGGCATGGTTCACTCCGGCTTGCGCTTCGTTGCCGAGGCATGGGCGAGCTATCAGATTCTCGCGGCATGCGAGCTGCGCCGCCAGAGCCTGGCCGTGGCCCGCGCGTTCTCGAAGGGCGGCCTTGTCGCGGCGCGCGAAGCCGTCGGGCTCATCGTGGGACGCGACACGTCTGTTCTCGACGAGCACGGCGTCGCGCGTGCCGCCGTGGAAACGGTGGCGGAGAACGCGAGCGACGGTGTCATCGCGCCGCTTTTCTACCTTATGATCGGGGGTGCGCCCTTGGGCATGGCGTACAAGGCAGTGAACACGCTCGACAGCATGGTGGGCTACAAAAACGAGCGCTACATCGACTTCGGCTGCGCCTCGGCGCGCCTCGACGATGCGGTGAACTGGATTCCCTCGCGCTTATCGGCCCTGATCATGATCGCCGTGTGCCCGATCGTCGGGCTCGACGCGCGCGGGGCGGCGCGCATCTGGCGCCGCGACAGGCGTCGCCATGCGAGCCCGAACGCGGCACAGACTGAGTCAGCGTGCGCGGGCGCGCTCGGGCTGCGCCTGGCAGGACCCGCGGTGTATTTCGGCAAGCTCGTTGAGAAACCGACGATAGGCGACGCGTCCCGTGAAATCGAGTGGGACGACATCGCCCGGGCGACAAGGCTCATGCTCGCCGCGTCCGTATGCGCGCTCGTCGTCTTCGGTTCCGCGCGCGCGGCGGTCGTGCTCGCCGTGGGGGCGATGGCATGAGGGAAGACCACGTCGCGCCCCGGGCTGCCGGGGGAATCCTGCGTGCCCGTGCGCATGGGGGTAGCACGCAATCGCTCGGCATCGCTTGCGAAGGGGGCGCCTCCGACCTCATTGACTTCTCGGTGAACGTGAATCCGGCAGGCCCCTCGCCGCGCGCCGTCGCCGCAGCTTGCAAGGCGCTTTCTCGAATCGACGCCTACCCCGATAGGGAAAGCCTCGCCCTCGTTCGCGCCCTAGCGCGCGCCCAGGGCATTCCCGAAGATGCTATCGTCTGCGGCGCGGGCGCGTCCGACATCATCTGGCGGCTCGCCGCGGCGGTGCGCCCGAAACGCATCGTCGTGTGCGCGCCGACGTTTTCTGAATATGCGGAGGCGGCATCGTACTACGGCGCATGCGTGCAGGAGTTCCCGCTCTCCGAAGCGGACGACTTCGACGTGCCCACCTCCTTCGCCCGCGCGATCGAGGGGCCGGGAGACGTGGCGTACCTCTGCAATCCGAACAACCCTACGGGGCGCCTCGTCGACCCCAGCGTGATCGATGCCGCGGCTTGCCGCTGCGAGCAGGTGGGCGCGCTGCTCGTCGTGGACGAGTGCTTCCTCGGATTTGCGCCCGACGCCCGCGAAAGGAGCGTGGCCGCACGCGCCGCGTGTTCGCGCCATGTGGCCGTGCTCTCCGCGTTCACCAAGCTCTACGGAATGGCGGGGTTGCGGTTGGGATATCTGATCAGCGGAAACGCCCAACTCATCGAGGGGATTCGCCGGGCGGGGCAGGCGTGGCCCGTCTCCTCGGTCGCCGAGGCCGCGGGCATCGCCGCCCTGGAAGACATTGAATACGTCTCGCGCACGCGCGATGTATTGGCGGGCGAGCGAGCGTGGCTTTCCCACGAGCTCTCCTCGCTCGGGCTTTCCGTCGTGCCGTCGGATGCGAACTTCCTTTTAGTCCGCACGCCGGCGAAAGACATCCCCGAGCGCCTGTATAAACATGGGGTTTTGGTCCGCACGTGCGACTCGTTTTCGGTACTGTCCCGTTTCTGGTGCCGCGTCGCGGTGCGCACGCGCAAGGAGAATGCCCGGCTTGCGATGGCGTTCGGGCGCGTGCTTCGGGCGGAAGGTGCATCGGGCGAAGGCGAACCCGACGAACGGGGCGGCGCTTCTTGCGGCGGCGCTATGGCGGGCGCGGATGGCCGAGGCTCGGCGAAGGAGGTCGATACCCGTGGGTAGGGCGAAGCCCATCATGATCCAGGGCACCATGTCGAACGCGGGGAAGAGCCTGCTCGCGGCGGGGCTGTGCCGCGTGCTTTCGCAGGACGGCCTGCGCGTGACTCCCTTCAAGAGCCAGAACATGGCACTCAACAGCGGTGTCACGGCCGACGGGCTCGAGATGGGGCGCGCCCAGATCATGCAGGCCGAGGCGTGCGGCATCGCGCCCGACGTGCGCATGAACCCCATCCTGCTCAAGCCCGAAAGCGGCCACCGAAGCCAGCTCATCGTGGCCGGCAAGGCGCAGGGAGCCTTCGCTGCGAGGGACTACTTCGCGCGAAAGAAGGCGCTCATGCCGCAGATTTTGGAGGCGTTCGATTCGCTCGCGGAGGAAAACGACGTCATCGTCATCGAGGGCGCCGGCAGCCCCGCCGAAATCAACCTTGCCGAAAATGACATCGTCAACATGGGGCTCGCGCGCGCCGTGTCCTCCCCCGTGCTGCTTGCGGGCGACATCGACCCGGGCGGGGTATTTGCCCAGCTCTACGGCACGGTCGCGCTCCTTGCGCCCGAGGACCGCGCGCTTTTGCGGGGGCTTGTGGTGAACAAGTTCCGCGGCGATGTGGAAATCCTGCGCCCGGGTTTGGCCCCGCTCGAGAAGATGTGCGGAGTTCCCGTCGTGGGTGTCGTGCCGTATCTTACGCTCGACCTTGACGACGAGGACTCGCTCGCGCCGCGCCTATCTGCCCGCGAGGCGCGCGGCGTCATCGACGTCGCCGTCGTGCGCCTTCCGCATCTGTCGAACTTCACCGACTTCGACCCGCTTTCGCGCGTGCCCGGCGTGGGCGTGCGCTACGTTTCCTCGACGACCGATCTGGGCCGACCCGACCTGGTGGTGCTTCCCGGCTCGAAGACTACGCTCGACGACGCGCGCTGGCTTGCGGCTAGCGGCATCGGAGCCTGTGTACGCGCGCTTTCGGGCGCGGGCACGCCGGTGCTCGGCATATGCGGAGGCTACCAGCTTTTGGGAGACGAGCTTTCCGACCCGCACGGCAGGGAAGGCGCTGGCACCGCGCGCGGGCTCGGGCTCATCCCTGCAAGTACGGTGTTCAAGGAGGAAAAGCGCCTCGCCCAGTCGGAGCTGCGCATCACGGGCGCCCAAGGCGCGTTCTCGGTGTGGAACGGCATGACGGCGCGCGGGTATGAGATTCACGACGGCGAAACGACCGTCTCCTGCGCTCCTGCGGGCACGATTGGCGGCAAACCAGAAGGCGCGGCCTGCGGAAACGTGTTCGGAACCTATCTCCACGGCCTGTTCGACGAACCGGGGGTTGCGCTCGCCCTCGCGCGCTCGCTCGCGCGCATGCGCGGCCTGCCCGAGAGCGTCGTGGGTGCTGCGGGCGCGGCGTCCGCGGCCGATCACCGTGCGCGCGAGTTTGACCGCCTGGCCGATGTCGTGCGCGGGGCGCTCGACATGGAGTATGTCTACCGCATTATCGAGGAGGGCGTATGATCCACGTGTATCATGGCGACGGCAAAGGCAAGACCACGGCGGCGATGGGCCTCGCCCTTCGCATGCTCGCTGCAGGCCGCCGCGTCGTCGTCGTGCAGTTCCTGAAAGACGGCGAAAGCGGGGAGGTGCGCCTGCTCGCTGAGCATTTCGGCGTGCCCGTGTTCGCGGGGAAGGCGTCGGACAAGTTTACCTGGTCGATGACGTCGGAAGAACTTGCCGCGACGTGCGAGCTGCACGATGGGAACCTCGCTTCCGCGCTCGCCGAGCTCGAGGGCGCGCAAGAGGGACTGCTCGTGCTCGACGAGGCGCTCGACGCGCTTTCGAAGGGGCTTGTCGACGAGACGCTCGTGGACCGCGCGCTCGATATGTCCGCGCGCGGCGTCGAAGTAGCGCTCACCGGGCGCGCGCCTTCCCGCAAGATCGTGGAGAAGGCCGACTACATAACCGAGATGCGGTGCGAGAAACATCCCTACGAGCAGGGGATATGTGCAAGGGAAGGAGTGGAGTACTAGATGGATTCCAAGGAGATGGCGCCCGGCGACATCGAGCGGCGCAGCTTCGAGATTATCACCGAAGAGCTCGGCGGCCGCACGTTCCCGCCGCTCGAAGAGCCCGTCGTGAAGCGCGTCATCCACACCACTGCCGACTTCTCGTACGCCGATTCCCTCGTGTTCACCCATGACGCCGCGCACTGTGCGCTCGACGCACTGCGCGCAGGGGCCACGGTGCTCACCGACACGAACATGGCGCTCGCAGGCATAAGCAAGCCCGCGCTCGCGATGCTCGGCTGCAAGGCCGTGTGCTTCATGGCCGACCCCGATGTCGCCGCGGCTGCGCGCGCCGCGGGCACGACTCGCGCCGTTGCGAGCATGGACAAAGCTTGCGGCATCGAGGGCCCGCTCATCGTGGCCGTCGGCAACGCTCCCACAGCACTTCTGCGCCTCGCCGAGCTCATGGACGCGGGGAAGATCGCGCCCGCGCTCGTCGTTGGGGTGCCGGTCGGGTTTGTGAACGTGGTCGAGGCGAAAGAGGGGCTACTCGCACGACGCGTGCCGGCCATCGTCGCGAGGGGTCGCAAGGGCGGCTCGACCGTGGCGGCTGCCATTATGAACGCGCTGCTCTACCAGATCACGCGCACAGGCGGCCCGAAGTGACGGCTCCCGCATCCGCGCCGGCGCTGCGCATCTTCGCCGGCACCACCGAGGGCCGCCTTCTGTGCGAATGGGCGAGCGGGGCGGGCATCCCCGCCCGTGCCTACGCGGCAACAGAGTACGGAGGCGAACTTTTGGGCGAGCTTCCGGGCATCGAGGTGCATGCGGGCAGGCTCGACGAGGCCGACATGGAGCGCGAGCTTTCCGGCGCGCGCATCGTCGTCGACGCCACGCACCCCTTCGCTACGCTCGCAAGCGGCAACATCCGGGCCGCTTCGCTCGCCGTGGGTGCACGATGCCCGCGCCTTGCGCGCCCGGTCGAGGCGCTGCCCAAAGGCGTCGTGTCGGTCGCGTCGATCGCCTGCGCGGCGCGCTTTCTCTCCGAGAACCCGGGTCGCGCTCTTCTCACGACGGGGAGCAAGGAGCTTGCTCCCTACACGCGCGTCGCCGATTTCGCGGAGCGCTTCTTCGTGCGCGTGCTCCCGCTGCCCGGTGCTATAACGAAGTGCATCGACGCGGGGTTTTCGCCGTCGCACGTCATCGGCATGCAGGGGCCCTTCACCCGCGAGCTCAACGAGGCGATGCTTCGGCAGGTGGGCGCCCAGTGGCTTGTGACCAAGGACTCGGGAACCGTAGGCGGCACGGCCGAGAAGCTCGCCTCCGCGCGCGACGTGGGAGCGCGCTGCATCGTGGTCACCCGTCCCGCCGAGGGAGGCGGGGCCCTTTCGCTTCGGGAAGTGGAAGACGCGCTCTTACGGGAGTTCGCGCGCTAGGCGCTTGCCGCGCCTGCGCGCCCTCCCGCCCGCGAGGAGGAGCGCCCCGTGCAAGCTCGACCCGTACAAGCCCGTCATCCATCAATAGCTCGAGGACGACGCCCAGAACTGGCGCAAACAGTCCTTCAATAAGTTGCGGTGAAATAGTGTCTGTTTTTGCTGCTAGATAGCATATTCGGTTCCTAATTCACCGCAACTTGTTGGTGGTGGCTTACTGGTAGCTGGTGGTGGCTTACTGGTAGCGTAGGCACTCCACCGGGTTGAGCTTTGCCGCGCGGCGAGCGGGGTAGAAGCCAAAGATTACGCCGATGCCGACGGAGACGCCGAAGGCCAGCAGCACCGTGGCGATTGAAAAGCTCGGTGTGATCTCCCCACTGGCACCGAGCTCGTTGAGAACCCCTGATCCTGCGGCAAACATCGCGAGGCCCCAGGCCAGCAGATAGCCAATCAGGACACCCAGCAGGCCACCGGTGACGCACAGCGCCGAGGACTCGGCCAAAAACTGCGCGGTGATATCGCGGCGACTGGCGCCCAAGGCACGGCGAATACCGATCTCGCGGATGCGCTCAGTCACGTTGGTAAGCATCATATTCATAATGCCGATTCCGCCGACAAGCAGTGAGATACTGGCGACAGCGCCCATGATGAGCGAGAAGGCGCCCATAAACGAGTTGAGTGCATCGATGGCGCTTTTCATGGAGGTCGCCGATACGCTGTCGTACTCATCATCCTCCGAGATGCCCTTCATCGCGCGCACCTTAGACTCGATGGTCTTGCAGAGCTCGTCCATGTCTGTGCCCTCGGCGGCAAGTGCCGTCACGCTGGGAAATGAAGGATTCTCGTCGCCAAACAGGCCGGAGATGGTTTCGCGTGGCATATACAGCGTGAGCGAGCCCATGGAGTCGCTGCCGCCATCAATCACGCCTACAATCTGCACCTCGCCGTTGGACACCTTGATGGTTTTCCCCAGTGCGTCCTGTTCGTTGCCGTAAAGCTGATCGGCGCCGCCGCGGCTGATGAGCGCCACGCGCGAGCCTGATTGAGACTCTGCCTGTGAATAGACACGTCCCGCAACGAGCTTGCTGGCGCCCACGGCATCGAGCATGTCGCTATCGACGCCGTGTGCCATGACGGTATAGCTTTTATCCCCGACCTTGTACTCGGAATAGGCGCTATCGACGATGCCGATCTGCTCAATCTGCGGCACCAGTTTGCGAAGCTTTTCCACATCCGAATCGGTGAGTTCTTGGGACGAATAGATCTCTACCATGCGGGCTGCATTGAGGCCCAGGCTGTTGACCAGGCTGTTTTGGATACCGCCGATGAGCGAAGTCATGGCGATGACCGAGGCGATGCCAATGACGATGCCAAGGATGGTGAGCAGGCTGCGTCCCTTGTTGGCCTCGAGCGAGTGAAGGGCTTCTTGGACAAGATCGCGGGTGCTCATGCCTTCGCTCCTTTCGGCTGATTGGTGGTTGCAGAAATCGCGGGCAGGTTTTTGACGGCCCCGCGTAACGTATTCGGTGTATGCGCGACATATGCGCCGTCATGGATTCGCCCGTCACGGATGGTTACGGCTCGATCGGCCTCGGCGGCGATGCCGGGGTCATGCGTAATGAGTACGATGGTCTTGCCGCGGTTCTGGAGCTTGTGGAAGGTTTCCATGACGAGCGCCCCGGTTGTCGAGTCTAGATTTCCCGTTGGCTCGTCGGCCAAAATGATGGGCGGGTCGTTGACGAGGGCGCGTGCGATGGCGACGCGCTGCATCTGTCCGCCCGACAGCTCCGATATACGATGGTCCCAATGGTCGACCGGAAGCGTGACGGCTTGCAGCGCGTGCACGGCGCGCATCTCACGCTGGCTGCGCGGCACATTGGTGTAGGACAGCGGCAGCATGACGTTTTCGATCACCGTCAGGCGCGGCAGCAGATTAAAGCTCTGAAAGACAAAGCCGATGCTCAGCGCGCGCACCTCGGTGAGCTCATCATCGTCGAGCTCGGCGACGTTGAGCCCTTGCAGGAAATAATCACCCGCCGTCGGCTTGTCCAGGCAGCCCAGGATGTTCATGAGCGTCGACTTGCCTGAGCCCGAGGGGCCGGTGATCGCGACGAACTCACCGGGGTTCACCGCCAGGCTCACGTTGTGCAGGATGTGGGCGCAACCGGCCTCGCTCTCAAAGATGCGGTGCACGTTGCGGATGTCGATGACGGGACGCATTACTTGCCCTCGTCGGCAGACATATTGTCGCCGCCGTCTGCCGTCATGCCTGCGCCGGTATCCGTCACGATGGTGTCGCCGTCGCGTAACTTGGTAACCGGGACGTCTGGGTTGATCTCGTTGCCCTGGTCGTCGCGCTTGACCTGCGTCTTACCGACTACAGCCTCGTTGTCGTTTTGCGTCACGACGGTCACCTTCACGCGGCGCGTCTTCTTGCCTTCCGAATCGGTGGCCAGATTGACGTAATAGTGCTCGCCATCTTCGGTCATCAGCGCCATGGTCGGCACCATAACCACGTCGTCGAGCTTCTCGGTCACTACCGAGACCTCGGCAGTCATACCCGGCTTAAGGCGACTGTCGGGTGCTTCGATGAGGATGTCGACGTTAAAGGTCACGCTGCCGCCGCTACCGGAGCCGGAGTCAGAGTTTGCCACCGAGGCGATAGCCGTGACGGTGCCCTGGCTCACGATATCGGGAAACGCGGGATAGGTCACGTTGGCGCTTTGGCCCACGGCAATTTTGGCGATATCCTTTTCGCCCACCTGAACCGTCACCTTCATCTTGGACAGGTCGGCGATTTGCATGCACTGCTTGCCGCCGCTCGTGTCGCCTTCGCCCATGATCGTGCCTCCGGTCACCGTGGCACCGACTTTGGCGTTGAGCTCGACGATGTTGCCCGAACTGGGGGCCTTTACGGTGCGCTCGGCCGCCTTTGCAGTTGCCTGCTCCAGCGTTGCCTGGGCCGAGGCGAGGTTGCGCTGGGCGGTCGAGACGGCATTTGCGTTGGCGTTTGCGTCCGATGGGCCGGTCGATCCGTCACTGTCCGTTGTCGGTGCGGCCTGTGCGGCCGCGAGTGCCACCTTTGCATTGTTCAGGTCTTCCTGGGCGGCCGCGACCGCGCGCTGCGCCTCGGAAACAGCGCTATCGAGCGCGTCGTTCTTAATGGTCATGAGCACGTCGCCCTCGTTGACGCTCTGTCCGGCCTGCACGTTGATCTTTTCAACCGTACCGTCGACAGAAGGGGAGACGACCGATGCCGAGATGGGCTTAAGCTGCCCCTTGGCTTCGACTGTGGTGGTAAACGTGCCTTCGGTGACCATGTCGGTCACCGGTCCGTTGGTGCCTGCGGGTTGCGCGTTGATGACCAGCGTTGCGATGATGACAATGAGCGCGATGGCAACAACGACGCCGGCGGTAATACCGCGTCGAATCAGCTTTTTGCGTCGACGTTCGGCACGCTTTGCCTTGAGCTTGGCATACGCCTCTTCATCGGAAATCTCGGCCGTATCGTTCGTGCGTCCGCTCTCCTCGTCGGCATGTACGTCTGTGATCAGAGGAAGCGTTTCGGTGGCACCTTCGGGCGTGCGCTCGGTATCATTTGGGCCCGGGGTGATCCTGGGGACATTCGGCATAGCGTCTCCTTTATAGAAAGAACCTCGATAATTATATGCGCCCACCGGTTGGGGCGGGCGCATAGGACGTTTTCTTTCGGAACTGTTAGATTGGTCGCAGCGGTTCCACGTTGTAGGAATGCGCGCGTTGCACTACGAGTGGACAACCACGCACAGGCCGACTTTGATGCAGTCGTGAAGTGCCTTGGCGTCGGCCAGGCGCAGGTTGATGCAACCGTGGCTGCCGCACCACTTGTATGACTCGGCGTTATCGAAGCTCTTGTCGTTTTGCCAGGTGGCGTCGTGGAATCCGACCATATTGCCCTCGAACGGCATCCAATAGCTGACCGGGCTCTCGTATTTGGGCTTGCCGGTCTCGGGGTCCTTGGCACCGATAAGCTTGCTGGCGCCATTGTTGCTGTTGATCTGCCATACGCCCTCGGGGGTGGCGTCCTCTCCCGGCTTGCCAGAAATAAAGTTGGCCTCCCAAACGATATTACCGTTCTCGTCATAGTAGCGCGCGTGCTGCTCGGACAGATCGACGTCGATATACGCCTTCCAGTCGGGCTCTCCCTTTGCGGTAAAGGTGTCGGCCTTCTGGGAGTACTTGATCTCGATTTCGCCGGTCTGCTTGTTGTTAATGGCGTCCTCGACCTGCTTGGCGAGCGAGCTGCTGTCGATGGACCAACCAAAGTCACCGCCTTCGACGGCACACTGCTTGCCATCGGCGCGCGTCCACCAGCGAGTGGAGCCCACGGTATTAAAGCCGTTGGCGAGCTCGGCTGCCCAGCTGCTGATCTGCGATGTATCGAGCGTGGGGTTGGCCGGATCGGCAAAGCTGATCCACTGCAACACAGAGCTGCCATCAACCTTGCCGGCATCCTCGCCGTTGAGCTTGAGGGTCACGTTGACGCCAAGGAAGTTGTTGGCGGCATCGCATGCGGCCTGAATCTGATCATCGGTCAGCGTTCCATTGAGCGGCTCATAGGCATCGTTGCCGAGCTTGGAAAGGTCTACGGTCTCAGACAGCGAGGCAAGCTCGAGTTCGGCATACTTAATGACATGCTCGCGGTTGAGTTTTTCGTTGGAGCGCGCCTTCTCGACGGTAAACTTGCCGGCCTGCTCGTCATAGGAGCTATTGGCCTCGAACGTGCCCGAACGGCCCCCGTTAAACTCATCGATGGCGGTGCCCAGATCCTTCTCAAACTGCTTTTGGTCAAAGGTATCGGAGAGCATGGACAGGTCGACGTCTTGATCAAGATCTACTTCGTTGGAGGTAGCGGTTGTTTTGGTCTTGCCGCTTAAGGATTCTACAAGGCGGACCGGCCATACAAAGGCTTCGTTGTGGTTGATGATCTCTTTTGCGGCAGCTTCGCCGTCGACGATGGGCTCATCGGACTCGGGCTGATAGGTCCAGCTAAAGTCATCGCCCGCCACGGTGAGCTTATAGTGCTTCCACGCCGAGTTGACCTTGGTGGCGGCAGACGAAGCGTTGGAGAACGAGACGTCGACGCCGGCGATGGTGGTGTTGGGGTAGGCTACCTGCGAAAACGCTACGACGCCTACGATATAGACAATGACGATAAGACCCAGGAGGACAAAGAGCGTCGTCTTTTTGCCCGACTTATTGTTCCCGGTGGGTTTGCGCGCGGGGCCGCGATCGCCTCGACCGTGCGTGGGGGGCTGCTTGGGCGTATTGCCGCTTGCCTGGCGCTGCTGACGTTGTTGGCGCTGCTGGTTCGGGCGTTGCGAAGCGTTTGCCGCACCACGCTGCTGACCGTGGCTCGGCGCGATAGGACGCGGCGACTGAACGCCGCCGGTGTGCCTGCTCGGCTGCTGCGGATCGGGAATCAGTTGAGTTCGATCGTTTTGCGACATCGTGTGCATATCCTTCGAATTTCGCCTTGCGGCTCATCGTGTTTTTACTGGGCTTGCATTATAGCGATTACCTAGTTGATTGTGGTATGGAAACGGTGGCATTCAAAAGAGGTGGGACATTTGTCCCACCTTCGAGTCGTTCTTTGTCGCTATCCGCACACACCGCATTTTGCACAGGCCGAAAGTGCGGCCGGAGCCTGCGCGATGCCGCCCTTTGCCGTCTCGCGCAGCGTGGCCGGCAACGCGTGGCCCACCGAGAGCATGACGTGTGCCATCTGGTCAAACGGCACCAGGCTCTTAATGCCGGCGAGGGCAAGCTGTGCGGAGCTAAAGGCGGCTGCCACACCGATGGCGTTGCGGTTTTGGCAGGGCACCTCCACGAGGCCACCGACGGGGTCACAAACGAGGCCCAGCAGATTACTCAGCGCGATGGAACTGGCGTCGAGCGCCTGCTCGGGTGTGCCGCCGAGCATCTGCACTAGCGCGGCGGCGGCCATGGCGGCCGCACTTCCGACCTCGGCCTGACAGCCGCCCTCGGCGCCGGCAACGCAGGCGCTCGTGGTGAGGTTGAGGCCGATGGCGGCGGCGCAATAAAGGGCATCCATGACCTGCTCGTCGTCCAGCTGCAAATGGTCTGCGAGCGCCAGCACGCAGCCGGGCACAACACCCGCGGATCCTGCCGTCGGAGCTGCGACGATCACGCCCATGGTGGCGGAGCGCTCGAGCACGGCCATGGCGCGGGCCACGGCGTCGGTCTGGACGGCGCCCATTAGGCTTATGCTCAGATCGTTTCGGCTGGTGGCATCGACAAGCTTTGCCTCGCCGCCGATGAGGCCGCCGAGCGAGCGCTGTGGATTGGAAATGGGGGCTGTGGTCTCTTCGCGCATGACGTCGAGTACGCGGCGCATGGCGGCGATAGCGTGTGCCTCGCCGGTCAGACGTGCCTCGCGCACGGCCATGACGGCGCCGATGTTGAGCCCCAGTTCCTCGCACGCATCGAGCAGCTGCTCGCCGTCGTCGAAGATTTCCTTTGCCGAGACGCCGGGGGAGAGCGACGAGGCAGAACCGGGGAGCTCGATAAAGGTCGCGTAATCGACATTGTCGAGCTTGCGGAGCATGGGGACGACGGTGTCGTCGGGGGCGCCGTCGGTCTCAAAGACGGAGTAGGCCTGGCCGCCCACTTCGGTGCGGTAGGTGCGGCAGAAGGCGATGTTCACATGGGCGTAGGCGAGCAGGTTGGTGAGCGCTGCGAGCACGCCGGGGACGTCCTGGTGCGCCACGAAGAGCGTGGAATACATGCCCGAGATGTCGACGCCGACGCCGTTAATGCGGCTGATGCGCATCTTGCCGCCGCCCAAGCTCTCGCCGCGGACCTGCGCCGTGGCGCCCGTGGCGTCGACCATATCGATGTCGACGGTGTTGGGGTGGATGGAGGCGTCGTCGCCCTTGATGTCAAAGTGAAATTCGAGGCCCTGCTCGCGTGCGAGGTCGAAGGCCTGCTTGATGTTCTCGTCATCGGTGTCGAGGCCCAGAATGCCCGCGACGAGAGCGCGGTCGGTGCCGTGGCCGCGGTAGGTGTGGGCGAAGGAGTTCCACAGGCCAAAGGTGACTTTGGTGATGCGGCCTTCCAGCAGGCTGGCGGCAACTTGTGCGCAGCGCAGGGCGCCGGCGGTGTGCGATGAGCTGGGGCCGACCATGACGGGGCCCAAGATCTCGAATGCCGAGGTCGTAGCTAGTGTTTGCGGCTTGCCTGCCATGGCTGCTCCTTTGCCTTGTCTCGTCGTCCCGAGGGGCGGGGCATAAGGTCGCCTGCTCGGGCAGTCCTGCTCGCACGGAGAGCACATTAAGTGCTCTCCGGCT
>UQMY01000007.1 GCA_900542325.1 uncultured Collinsella sp.
ATGTCATGCGGACTCCAAACCGGACCTGATGGTCCAACTTTTTGTCCGCAGTCCCACCTGCCAAAAAGGGACAGGTTTGTTTTGGCAGGTTTTATCTGGGGAAACGCAGGGATGACAATCAGTTCGTTAGGCGGCAACGCGACTCGGCCCCGTCCCCAGACTGATCATCTGCTCAATACGGCACCATTCGAGTGTATTTCGTTTTAAGGCGCTTTTATTTAATAAGAAAAGCGTTTTAGATATTCTCTTTCTCGAACTATTCTAAAACGCAATAGGGATACTTAGGTGTTGGCTATACTTTCTTTTATACTCAATCAAGCTGGAAAGGGGGTTCCATGATTCCCAAATACGAGGCGATAGCTGCGGATATCCGTCGAAGCATCGAGGACGGCACTCTTAAACCGGGCGACAAGCTACCCACCGTCGTTAAGTTCTGTGAGCTCTATAGCGTTTCCAAGATCACCGTCAAACGAGCTATTGAGCAGATCACCGAGGAAGGCCTGATCACCAGCCGGCGCGGATCGGGCACCTACGTTAAGGACACGGCAGGGCTTCCCGGCAAGGCGTTTTTCCAGGGCAAGAACGACCGCGCCCAGGGCTTTTCATATGAACACCGCGGGAAAAAGGTGACCTCGGTGGTCTACAATTTCTCGATTGTCAATCCACCGGCGGACGTCGCCACCCAGCTGGGAATTGCCGAGGACGACTTTGCCTATCACATCGTGCGCGTGCGCCAGGTCGACGAGAAGCCCATCGTTATCGAGTACACCTATATGCCCCTCGAGCTAATCCCAGGCCTTAAAAAGAAAGACCTATACGGATCGGTCTACAGCTTTATCCGTGAGCAATGCGGGCTTAAGATTTCAAGCTTCCACCGCACCATCCGTGCCGTGGCGGCAACCGAGGAAGAGGCTGAGCGCTTGGACACCAAACCCGGCTCTCCCCTGCTCGAGCTCAACCAGGTTGGCTTTTTGGATAGCGGCACCGCCTTTGAACATTCGGTCTCGCGCAACGTTGGCGACCGCTTTGAGCTGCACAACGTAACGTTGGCATAAGTTTTTGTAGTCCTGCGGGTGCTCGCTATGATTCGCTTAGAGCGAGCGCCCGCGCAACACCATGGGAGTATGCACATGTCCGATTTGATTAAACTCACGCCAATCTTCCACGAGAAGATCTGGGGCGGCCGCCAGCTGGAGACCGTGTTTGGCTACGACATTCCCGAGGGTCCCATCGGTGAGTGCTGGGCCATCTCGGCCCATCCCAACGGCGACTGCCAGATTGCGGAGGGCCCGTATACAGGCCACACGCTTTCGTGGCTGTGGGCCGAGCACCGCGAGCTCTTTGGCAATTGCGAGGGCAAGGAGTTCCCGCTGCTCATCAAGATTCTGGACGCCAAGGACGACCTTTCGATCCAGATTCACCCCAACGACGAGTACGCCGCCGAGCACGAGAACGGAAGCCTGGGCAAGACCGAGTGCTGGTACGTGCTTGATTGCGAGCCCGGTGCCACGATCATCGTCGGCCAGCGCGCGCACGACCGCGCCGAGGCCGCGCAGATGATCGAGGACGGCCGCTGGGACGAGATGCTCAACGTGCTGCCGATTCACAAGGGCGACTTTTTCCAAATCGACTCCGGCACCGTGCACGCCATCAAAACCGGTACGCTCATTTTGGAGACGCAGCAGTCGAGCGACGTGACGTATCGCCTGTACGACTACGACCGCCCCGGCACCGACGGCAAGCTGCGCCCACTTCACATTGAGCAGAGCCTGGATTGCATCGATTTTGACGTTCAGGCTCCGACCGACGGCACGGTGACCGCGCCCGAGGTCGATGGCGTGACCGAGCTCGAGTCTAACTCCTGCTACACCGTCGATCGCGTGCGCGTCGACGGCAGCAAGACCTTGGAGCAGCACTGGCCCTTCATGTGCCTGTCGGTCATCGACGGCGAGGGCACCGTGTGCGGCGAGCCCGTTCACAAGGGCAGCCACCTGCTGGCCCCGAGCACCGTGAACCAGATCGAACTCGAAGGCAAGATGGAACTGATCATCAGCCACCTCTAGGTCGCAACAACAACCAAAACGAAACAAGGGGCTCCCTCGTTCATCAACGGAGGAGCCCCTACTCACATCTATTTTTCTATCAGCCCACCCGGCTCTCCAGACCAAAAAGCGAACGAGTAGAGCGACGTTCGCAAGCAACGTCACCTGAGGACCTGGGTGGGCGTATAGGGCAACATCGGTCGCGAGTTCCGCACGAGCCGGAGAGCACTTAATGTGCTCTCCGTGCGAGCAGGACTGCCCGAGCAGGCGATGTTGCCCTATACGCCCACCCAGGTCCGCCGGGATTACGACAGCTTGACGATCGGTGCAAAACCTTTCATAAGCTTTTTGGTCTGGCCGGTTTTTTCGAATTGAACCTCGATCATGTCTCCGGCGACCGAGATCACGGTACCCGTGCCAAAGGTCTTGTGGCTCACGGTATCGCCCGCGGCAAAGTCCTGCGACGCGCTGGTGCGATCGACCTTGCGCTCCACCGTCGGCGACACCTTGGACGACGGCTTTTTGGCTCGCGGCGCGCCCGAGCCAAAGGTCGAGGCAACGCGGCCGGCGTCAGGCGAAACCCCACGATGGCGCTCGGTCCCATAGCTGCTGCCGCCAAAGAAGTCGTCAAAGCTCGACCCGCCGCGCGAGCCGGAGCCGCCGGTCGAGCGTGTATGCGAACCAAACACCTTGCCGCCATACATATCCGAGCCCATGCCCGAGCCAAAGGTGCCGTGACGGTCGCCGCGCTTTTCCCAGCCCGTGCCCTCAAAACCGGCAGAACCGATGCCGCTAAACTCGATATCCTCAAACGGAATCTCGTTAAGGAAGCGCGAGCGCGGGTTGGCAGAGGTCGAGCCGTAGGTGCGACGCGTGGCCGCATAGGTCAGGAACAGGCGCTTGCGGGCACGCGTGATGGCGACGTAGGCCAGGCGACGCTCCTCCTCGAGCTTGCCCGGATCGTCACTGCCGCCAAAGTCGTGCACGTGCGGGAAGATGCCTTCCTCCATGCCGGCCACGAACACCGCGGGGAACTCCAGGCCCTTGGCGGAGTGGATGGTCATCATGGTGATGGCATGCGTCTCGCCGGCCAGGGAATCCAAGTCGGAGCGCAGGGCCAGCCACTCCATGAGAGCAGGAAGCGCCTTACAGGTGAGCGGACCGTAGGTGCGCTCGATCTCGTCGGCATGCACGGCACCCGCCGGCATCTCCGTCGGCGCGGCATACGCGTTGCCCGCAATGGCGGCGGCCAGGGCATCCTGCGGCGAGAGCGCCGGGGCGGCTAGGCTATCGAGCGGATTGGAACCTGCGGCATCACGCGCGCCAACGAGCGCCTCAAACGAGGATACCGGGGCAGACGGTCCCGGCTCGGGCGCAGGTGCGCTCACCACGACGGGCTCGGGCTCGGCGCCGGCAGGCACATCGGCAACACCGGCCGCGCGCAGCTCCTCTAAGCTCTCGAGCGTACCCTCGATATCCTCGTGCGTCTCCTCAAATTCGGCGGCCACGCCCAGGAATTCCTGGATGTTCTCGGCGCGGCTCTCGGATTCCATGGTGCCCTCGGCGCGAAACGCCTGCAGCAGGCCCGTCTTATCGACAATCATCTCGACAACGTCCTTGAGCTCGCCGTCCATGCGGCGGCCCTCGCGCACCAGCGACACAAAGCTCGACAGGCCATTGCGGACCTTGGCGCTAAACATGCCCGTCTCGGCGCACGCAATCTCGCAGGCCTGGAAGAACGAGCAACGGTTGTCGCGCGCCAGCTGCTCGATCTTTTGAATCGAGGTGGAGCCGATGCCGCGACGCGGCGTGTTGATGACGCGCTTGACGCTCATCTCGTCGGCCGGGTTCACGATCATCTTGAGGTAGGCCATGACGTCGCGGATCTCGGCGCGGTCGAAGAATCGCGTGCCGCCGACGATCTTGTAGGGCACGCCCGCGCGCAGGAACATATCTTCGAGAATACGCGACTGGGCGTTGGTGCGGTAGAACACAGCGATATCGTCGTAGCTCGTGCCCTTGGCATGCAGCTTTTCGATCTCGCCGGCAATCCAGCGGCCCTCGTCGCGCTCATCGCTTGCCTGGAAGGCCTGGATCTTCTCGCCGTCGCCCTCGGCCGTAAACAGGCGCTTTTCTTTACGCTGCGAGTTGTGACGCACCACGGCGTTGGCGGCGCTCAGGATATGACCCGTGGAGCGGTAGTTCTGCTCCAGCTTGACGGTCTTGCAGTTTTTAAAGTCCTTCTCAAAGTCCAGGATATTGGTGATGTCGGCGCCACGCCAGCTATAAATGGACTGGTCGTCGTCGCCCACGACCATAAGGTTTTGGTACTTGGCGGCCAACAGGTTGGCGATCTCGTATTGGACGTGGTTGGTGTCCTGATACTCGTCGACGCTAATGTAGCGGAAGCGCTCCTGGTACTTATCGAGCACCTCGGGGCGGGTGCGCAGCAGCTCGAGAGCGCGCACGAGCAGGTCGTCAAAGTCCATCGCGTTGGCGGCGCGCAGGCGGCGCTCCAGCTCCAGGTAGACCTGCGCGGCCTTTTTGTCGTTGGGGCTATCGGCGCTCTTGAGCATGTCCTCGGGCCCAATCATGGCGTTTTTGGCCGAGCTGATCTTGCTGCGGATCATGTTGATGGGGAACTGCTTTTGCTCAATGCCGAGCGCCTGCATAATGTCACGCACCATGCGCTTTGAGTCATCGTCGTCATAGATGGTGAACTGACCGGTGTAGCCCAGCAGGTCGGCGTCCTCGCGCAGCATGCGCACGCACATGGCGTGGAAGGTGCACACCCACATGCCGCGGGTGCCACTGGGGATGAGTGCTGCCAGACGCTCGCGCATCTCGGCCGCGGCCTTGTTGGTAAACGTGATGGCCAGGACCTGCCAGGGCTTAACGCCCAGGTCGCCAAGCATATGTGCGATGCGGAAGGTCAGGACGCGGGTCTTGCCCGAGCCAGCACCGGCAAGGACCAGCAGCGGGCCCTCGGTGGTCAGGACCGCCTCGCGCTGGGCGGGGTTAAGGCTATCGATATCGACGAGCGGCTTGGCGGGCTTGGGCGCCGGCGCGGGAGCGTCGTAGATGTCGAGCGGAACGAGCTCGGGCTCCGGCGCAGCGGGGGCGGTGTATGCATCGAGCGGCACGGGTTCCGGCGTGGGCGGCACGGGCACCGCGGCGTTCTTTTCCCAGGGCAAGGGCTGGGTCATGGGCGACTCCTCATCTGACAGACGGCGCGCCTGCGGGCAGCGCCATAGTTTGAGCCGTACCAGTATACCGAGCCGCGCGGACACCGACGCAAATCACACCACGACTCCGTGCGCCACCATCGGACCCACCCCATCGCCCAAAAAAGAGGGCAGCATAGACCTTTTGGTCATGCCACCCTCTTTGAATGACAAGTTGTCGCTCTGGCCGCCGCGCAGCGTCAACCAAGTTACAGGCCGAGCATGGGCTCCAGAACGAAGAAGTATGCGAGCACTACGATGCCCAGGATGATGCGGTAGACGCCGAAGCACTTGAAGTCGTGACGGCGGACGAAGCCCATGAGCCACTTGATGGCGATGAGCGAAACCACAAAGGCCACAACGCAGCCCACGCCCAAGATGGCGATCTCGTTGGTGCCGAACGTGCCGCCCTTGATGAAGTACTTGACCAGCTTGAGCGCACTCGCGCCAAACATAACAGGAATAGCCAGGAAGAACGTAAACTTAGACGCCACCGAGCGCGTGCAGCCCAAAAGCAGGCCGCCGATGATGGTAGAACCGGAGCGAGACGTACCAGGCACCAGCGAAAGCACCTGGAAGCAGCCGATACCCAGCGCAGTCTTCCAGCTGAGGTCCTCGAGCGTGGCGATGGAACCAAAGTCCAGATTCTCGTCATCGTCCTCATCCTCAGCGGTAGCCGTGGGGGGCGCCGCAAAGTGCGCACCGGCGGGACGTCCACCCGACACCACAGCACGCGAACCAAACGAACCGGCAACGGCCATTTCCTCGCGCTTGCTCGCGCGCCAGCTCTCGATCACGATAAACAGCACGCCGTACACAATGAGCGCCAGCGCCACGACGGGAGCGTTGTAGAAATGCTCCTCCATCCAGTCGTTGAGCGGCAGGCCGATCGCCGCCGCAGGAATGCAACCGAGCACAATCTTGCCCCACAGCACCCAGGTGTCGCGACGGCCCTCCTTGCCCTTGCTGGGCGAGAACGGGTTGAGCTCGTGGAAAAACAGCACGCAGACGGCCAGAATGGCGCCGAGCTGAATCACGACCAGGAACATATTCCAGAACGTCTCGCTCACGTTCATCTTGACGAACTCGTCCACCAAGATCATGTGGCCCGTCGACGAAACGGGCAGCCATTCGGTGATGCCCTCGACCAGGCCCATGAAGGCAGATTTTAGAAGCTCGATAATATCCAAAGGGACCCCCTCGTTAGACACCCGCCGGTAGATGTTCTGCGGACGATGCGGGCGATGTCCCATTATCAACCGTTGGCGGCGCGCCTGCGCCTACCCTTACCAAAAAACTCGCCCGTTCACAGAATTGCGAGCGGTCAAACCCAAATCCTTGGGTATAACTGCAACAAGATAAAGTGTCCGGCGGCCAACGCGCCCGCGCCCGCCCGATGCACGAGCCCCGCGCCCGTGCGATAGACCAAGGAGGAAACCATGAACGAGGGCTACACCAAGGTATTTGTTTCACTCGACGGTACTGAACAGCAGGATTTTGTGCTCGCACGCGCCATCAAGGTCGCCGCGAACAACGGCGCCAAGCTAATCATCGGCCACGTTATCGATTCCACGGCGCTCGAGAGCGCCGGTTCCTATCCGGTCGATCTGGTCAACGGCCTAGAGGAGGCATTTAAGAACTCCATCGCCAAGCAGCTCGAAGAGGCCAAGGCCAATCCCGACATTCCCGAGGTCGAAGTCATGATTCGCGCCGGCCGTATTCGTGAGACGCTCAAAGACGAGATGCTCGACGTGGTCAAGCCCGACCTGGTGCTCTGCGGCGCCCGCGGCCTGTCCTCGATCAAGTATGCGCTGCTGGGTTCGATTTCGACGTTCCTGCTGCGCAATACGGACTGCGACATTTTGGTCGTGAAGTAGCGTTGCTCCCACCGGCCGCGGGGCCTGCGGGGTTTCCACGGGCACGTCCTCGCCGCGTTGCGGCTGCGGGATGTGCCCTTAGGAAACCCCTCCCGGCCCCGCGGCCTTCGCAGCCTTACTTCAGCGAGTTGGCTGATAAAAGATGGCGTGCCGCCCCGTTTGGGGTGGCACGTTTTGTTTGGGCGGACGTCTGCCGCATGCGTTACTCGAAATATTGGAACTTATTCGTTGAAAACGCGAACGTTACGACAAAGCCTTCGCCGGAGTCGGATGCCGCCGTGACGTCGATGCCCATCTTGGAGCATAGGCGCGCCACCAGGTAGAGGCCGATGCCCGTTGCGCGCTTGGTGGTGCGGCCGTTGTCGCCGGTAAAGCCCTTCTCGAACACGCGCGGCAGGTCGGCCGCGCTCACGCCACAGCCGTTGTCGGCAACGGTAAGCTCAATGCGCTCACTCGCCAGGCCCTCATCCAGCAACGCGCCCGAAAACACGATCTTCGCGCCGTCCTCGCGCGCATATTTAATGCTGTTCTGGATGAGCTGACCTAAGATGAACTCCAGCCACTTCTCGTCGGTAAAGACCTCGAAGTCGAGGTTTTCGCACACCGGAGCCACGTGCGCTGCAATGAGTTCGCGCGCGTTGGCCTTAATCGCACCCGTCACCAAGGTCTTGAGATCCCAGCGGCGAATCAGGTAATCGCGCTCCACGACTTCCGAGCGCGCATAGTACAGTGCCTGGTCGATATAGCGCTCAACGCGAGCCAGCTCGCGACCCAGGTCATCCACACGCGACAGGTCGTCTTCGCTGCCGTCTAGGTTTTCAAGAATCAGATGGGCCGCCGCCAGGGGCAACTTGGCCTCGTGGACCCAGCTTTCGATATAGTCGCGATAGTCTTCGGTCTGACGCCGGCCTTCGGCAACCTCGTCGCAGGCGGCTTTGCCCACCCGGCACAGGACCTCGTACTCGAGCTCGCCCTCGGCATAGGTTGGGCATTGCACCATCTCCTGCACCCACGCAGGGCTCTCCAGCTCCTCGGCCGCGCGCTCAAGCTGGCGCAGAAAGCGGCGACGGCGCGCATACTCGATCACGATGCCCAGCATGCCAAAGATAAAGGACACGCCGATCGCCACGACCACGATAGATATCGGGGCCCCGGCGACCGTCAGCACAAAGCAGCTCAGCAGCACGCCGCACGTCCACACGGCGACGGGCAACAGCGCATCTTTAAAGAACTTGCTAAACGACATAACAGGCACCTAGACCGAATAGCCCTGACCGCGATGCGTGGTCAAATATCCCTTGATGCCGATTTTTTCGAGCGTGGTGCGCAGGCGATTGATGTTGACGGTAAGCGTGTTGTCGTCCACGAAGGCATCGGAGTCCCATAGGTCCTGCATGATGGCCGAGCGCGAGACGATTTTGCCCGCGCGGCCCAGGAGCAGCGAAAGGATGCGCAGCTCGTTTTTGGTGAGCTCGGTACTGTCGCTAGTTGCCGTATTGGTGACCGTGGAGCGGGCAAGGTCGAGCTCCAGCCCCTTGTGGACCATGGTGCTGCGCTCGCCTGCCGCCGTGGTGCGGCGCAGCAGCGCGTTGATGCGCGCCACGAGCACGCGCGCGCTATAGGGCTTGGAGATAAAGTCGTCCGCGCCGAGCGTCATTGCCATGACCTCGTCAATCTCGATCGTGCGCGAAGTGAGGACGATGATGGGGACCTCGGATTCGCGACGGACCTCGTGGCAGATGTGCTGGCCGTCTTTGACGGGAAGCGTGAGGTCGAGCAGCACCAGGTCGGGCGCGGCGGCAAGAATATCGCGCGAGACGTGCTCGAACGATTCGCAGGCCTCGACCTCAAAACCGGCACGGGCAAGGATGTCGGCAAGCTCACGACGAATGGGCTCGTCGTCCTCAACGATATAGATTAGCGCCATGGATTCCGCTCCCCTCTTGGTTGTCTTGCCACCATTATGGCTGCGAAACTGCAGGTGCGCGCCACGCACGTCGCCAAGGTGACAAAACTGTTCGCGAGCGGGGGCGTTTTGTCCGCCTCGCACTCGCAGCGGTGGCGGGAACCAAAATGATTCTTTAATCCCCGTCCCAGAATAATCATTTAGCGGCGGGCGCGAAGCTTTTCGTAGCCGTCGGCAAAGAAGGCGACCGTCGCGGCATCAGACTCGGCGGCGTCGGCGTCGGTGGCAGGCACCACGCCGTGCTCGTCGCTTACCAGGAACAAGGCGCCCTTGAGCTGTGCGGGAATGTCTACGCGCGTGACCGGGATGCCCTTGGTCTGGGCCAGCTGCTCTATGAGCGTCGCCGTGCCACACAGGCACTCGTCCGCCGGCGCCACAAAGGCCAGCTCGCCGTTGTTGACGGCAGCGAGCAGCTCGGGCGCCACGCCGGTTTCGTCGGCCTCGGAGCGGGCCTCGGCGGAGCGGGCACGCAGCGCCTTGGCCGAAGTATCGGCCAGCGGCGCGTACTCACCCACCGTCATGGCGGCATTGCCGTTAACGTCGATCACCAGCATGAGCACGCCGTCGTGCGCGGTGTAATCGCCCTCGGCAAGCGACCACTCAACGTGCTGCTTAGCCCAGCTGAGCATGTTATGGGTGAGCGCCTCGCCCTGCACCAGGCGCTCGGACAGTGCGCGAATGTGGCGGTTGAGCATGGGCACCTTTTTGTTGGACATGCGCCAACGGCAGACAAGCGCGGGCTTGTCGAGCGTAAACTTCTCGACCGCCTCCTGATTGGCGCAAAAGTCCTCGTACGCACGCTGATCCTCGGCATTGCCAAACAGCTCGGCATCATCAATCTGGGGCATGGTCATACCTTTCGTGTTAGTCATTCCGTCCTCTTATACCAAAAAGACGGCCCTCCAAACGGAGCGACCGTCTTTTGCAGAGATAATTTTAGAAGCGAGGCGGTCCAAGGGACGAGATAACATCCCATCCTCCCCAGTCAACCTAACAGGTCGGCGAGGGTTGCCCAGGTGCCGCAGATTGCCGTGAAAGAGGAGCGACGCGTACTTGGGTACGCGGGCGACGAATGAGCGGCAAGGTGCGGTGGTTGGGCAAGCCGCAGCGCCACCTCCCTACTTAATGGCGGAAGTGGCGGGCGCCCGTAAACACCATAGCGATATTGTGCTCGTTGCAGGCCTGGACGCTCTCGTCGTCGCGCTTGGAGCCGCCGGGCTGGATGATGCAGGTCACGCCGTGTGCGGCAAGCACGTCGACGTTGTCGCGGAACGGGAAGAACGCGTCGCTTGCGCAGGCAAAGCCGCCCTTCTCAACGCCCTCGCGCTCGCAGAAGTCCTCGGCACGCTCGCAGGCCAGCAGCGCAGAATCAACGCGGTTGGGCTGACCCGGGCCCATGCCAATGCCGGCCTTGCCCTTGGAGACCAGGATGGCATTGGACTTGACACCCTTGCAGACCTTCCAGGCAAACTCGAGCTCGGCCATCTCGGCGTCGGTGGGCTTGCGGTCGGTGGGGAACGTAAAGGTCGCGGGGTCCTCGGTCACGTGGTCGACCTCCTGCACCAGCATGCCGCCGTCGATGGAGCGCAGCTCCACCTGGGCGCCGTGGTCCACGCCGCCGGTAGCCAGCACACGCAGGTTGGGGCGCTTGGCCATGCGCTCGAGCGCCTCGGCGGTGTAACTCGGGGCGATGATGACCTCGACGAACTGCTTGTTCTGGTCGGCAAAGTGCTCAACCAACTCAAAGGGAACCTCGCGGTTGCAGGCGATGATGCCGCCAAAGGCGCTCTTGGGATCGCAGGCAAAGGCGCGGTCGTAGGCAGCCGTGATATCCTCGGCAACGGCGGAACCGCAGGGGTTCTGATGCTTGAGGATCACGCAGGCAGGCTCGTCGAACTCGCGGACCAGGTTCCAAGCGGCGTCGGCGTCCAGATAGTTGTTGTAGCTGAGCGGCTTGCCCTGGACCTGCTCGGAGCCCACGAGCGGGAACTGCGAGCTCGCGGAGTTCTCGCAGCCCTCGGCAAAGCGGTAGACCGTGGCCTTCTGCTGCGGATTCTCGCCATAGCGCAGGTCGTCGACCTTCTCGAGCGAAACCTCGAGCTTGGCAGAGGTGTCCGCCACGTCGCTTGCCTGGGCGGCAAGCCAACGGGAGATAGCCGTGTCGTAGGCGGCGGTGGTCTGGTAGACCTTCACCTGCAGACGACGACGGGTGGAAAGCGTGGTGCAGCCACCGGTCTCGTGCATCTCGGCCAGGACGGCGTCGTAGTCGGCCGGATCGGAGATGACGGTAACGCTCGCGGCGTTCTTAGCGGCAGAGCGCAGCATGGAGGGGCCACCAATGTCGATGTGCTCGATGGCGTCCGCAAAGGTGACCTCGGGGTTGGCGACGGTCTTCTCGAACTCGTACAGGTTGACGACGACCAGGTCGATCGGCTTAATGCCGTGCTGAGCCGCCTCCTGCATGTGCTGCTCGGAATCGCGGCGGGCCAGCAGCGCGCCGTGAACCTTGGGGTGCAGGGTCTTAACGCGGCCGTCCATCATCTCGGGATAGCCCGTGAACTCCTCGATGGGGGTTACGGGAACGCCCGCATCCTCGATAGCACGAGCCGTACCGCCCGTAGAGACGATCTCGACGCCAAAGTCATCGACCAGCGTCCGTGCGAAATCGACGACGCCCGTCTTATCGGTAACCGAGATCAACGCGCGTGCGATCTTCACATCAGATCCCATGCAGTCCTCCTGTCTTGTACGCCGCCGTGCTCTGTGAGTCGGTGATACGTCGATCTGCAGCGCTCGCGCAGCGGCATTGAAAATACTGATTTAATGTAGCGCATCGAGCGCATCGATGCACCCCGCAACGGCCGCATGTGCAGAAAAAGCTTGCGAGCGGAGGGTATGGTGCGGCACCGGGCACGGTGAGTTCATGGAACACAGGGGCACCATAATTCGATGCCAATGGCGTGGTAGAACTGTGCTCGATATGCATCCGCAAAAGAAAGAGGCGCCATGGTCTCGCGGGTTCTCTACCGACCGTTTGACACCGAAGACTTCGACGCCATCGCGCTGATTCTGCAGCAGCTTTGGCATAACAATTCGGATAACGATGAGTACAACCGCCTCGAGGCCGCGTGCGACCTCGCCTATTGCCTTTCGTCGTCGACGTTTTCGCAGGTTGCCGTCATCGACGGCCAGGCGCGCGGTATCGCGCTCGCGCGTGCGGGGCAAAGCTCCGGCGCCGCCGTCAAGGAACATTGGATGGATACCGAGCGCGCGCTGCTATCGCAGATGCGCGAGCTGGAGCCCGATGCCTGCGCCGAGTATCTCTCGTTTGTGCGCGCAACCATCCGCACCAACAACCGTCTGCTCGAAAGCAGCCCCCTGCCACACGACAACGAGGTCACGCTGCTTGCCGTGGATCGCGATGTCCATGGCTTGGGCGTCGGCTCGGTGTTGCTCGATGCTGCGGTCTCGCACCTGTCCTCACGCGGAGCGACGAGGGCGCACCTGTACACCGACTCCAACTGCTCGTGGAAGTTCTACGAGCTGCACGGCTTTAAGCGCACGGCAACGCACCGCGCCAACCGCGAAGAGCGCCGCCACGACATGCCGCGCGAAAGCTTCCTCTACGAGCTGGACCTAACCGCCTAAACCCGGCAGCCACACCTAGTCATTCAAGAACGTCCCATCTCGGCACATAAGAAAGGGACGGGCTTCCCCCGACGGCTGTCGAGAAAAGCCCATCCCGTAATTTAGGACCGCTAGAACGTTCCGCCGCCGCCTCCGCCGGCACCGCCGCCTCCGCCGCCCGAGAAGCCACCGCCTCCGCCGCCGCTCGAGCTGTCGGAACTCGAAGCCAGCTCGCGGATGGTCTCGTGATACACATCGTTGAACGAATCGAGCGGAGACTCGTTGCCGTAGTGATGGTAATACCACCAGTAGCAGGGGTAGTTGTCGTAGAAATCGTCGCTATTGCGCAGGTCCGCAGGCACTGCCTCGGCCAGCTGTCGCAGCACTTCTTTCGAAACGCCCAGCGCCACGCCCATCACCAGCAGTTTGTTCCACAAGATCAGGTCGCTGGGGATGGCCTCCTTCAGGCGCGTAAAGTCCTCGAGCCAATGCTTGAGCGCCTTGCAGCGAGCCGCCACCTCGGCGCCCTCCGGCGTGTAACGGCGGAAGGTGCAGCTCAGGACAAAACCCACAATCGTGACGGGGATCGAGATCATAGCGGCACCGACGTTGGCGTCCGCAAAGTCGGTATAGAACAGAGAACCCAAAATGCCAAAGACAATGATGATGCCGAGAACCAGGCCGGCCACCATCGCGATAGTGCCATCCGATGCGATAAACTCGCGCTCCTCCAGCTTGCCCTTAACCATGCTCTGATAGTCCTCGAGCTTGTCGCCAACAGATTCAGTACGCTCGCTGGCATACTCCTCCAGCTCGCTAAACGTGCGCGAACGGACGCCGTCTTTATCGGGCTTAACGCCAGCGAAGAAGACCTTGAGCACGTCGCGATCGATGCCGTCCTTCTTGGCAGCCTTCCAGGCCTCGTCGGTCACTGTGATGCGATACGTCCGCTCCTCTTTTTCGCGACGGAGCAGACCCTTCTTCTTGGTCTCGGTCGCTTCTTCTAGCTTGATCACGCGGTCGTCGGTCAGCTTCATCAGCGTGGCGATATATGCCTGATCGGGCACGTCGTTCCAGCTCATAAGAGCTGCAAGCACCGCGGGATGGTCGGCCGAGGGCACGTCGCGGAAGTATTCATCTTGGAAAAGCGGCTTTGGCTTGCGACGGCGCAGCTTGAGCACGACGATTACGCCGGTAAAGGTCACCGCCGCGACAACACTTACCGCGGCAAGCGTATTTGCGATCATGCGGGCGCGGGCGCGGCGGGCGTTGGCCTCCTCGGCCCATGTCTTCTCCTCGCTCAGGATTGTCGGCATGCGCTCCTCGCTCGAGGCGGAAAGTCCTGGCACCCAGTCGCTGGGGAAGGCGATGCGCGCCTCGGCAAATTCGCCCTCGTGCACGCACGGAATGGTGTAGGTGACCATGGGTTCGTCCGCATCGATCGATACGTCGCCCGTCAGTGGGCCGTGGCCCCACGCACGGAAGTTGTCGCCCTTGCTCGCTGGCGTTCCGATGGCACCGTCCGCGAAGTAAACTTCCATCTCGACGTCGTCGGAATTCGCAGACCAGCCGTCACCCACGAACTTCCAGTAGAGCTCGGCGGTATCGGCCCAGTTCATAACCGCACCGGTCATGGTGTAGCTCACGTAATAGATCGCGCTGTCGTCGCTCTCGTGGGGGCTGAAAACCTTGATCCTTACGCTGCCGTCGGACTGCTCAACCGTATAGACGCCGCTGTCGCCTTTGTTTGCATAGTCGACCCTGCTAAACGCGGCATCGTCTTCCTCGACGCTCAGCACATCGACGCCCGCCGTGCCGCCCTGCTGGTTGGTGCCCGTATTGATATCCCAATACACGCCGTTGATATCGTCATCGAAATCAAACTGGCGTCCCTCGACAACGGTCAGCGATCCATCGGCTTCAACCGTGGCACCGATATAGGTTTGGGTCATGGAGTAGCCGTCGGCGTGCGCGGCGGCAGGCAGTAGCAACAACGCAAGCGCGACGAGTGCGCAGACGGAAGCGAATCGCGCAAACAGGTGGCGCTGCCGGCAGGTCTTGGCAACGGGGGCGTTCATAGGCACATCCTTTGTCTGTGATACCAGTAGCGTCATTGTCCCACGTTTGCGGGTTCATGTGACGAACATCTAGGTCAGCGGAGTGTCAAAACGGGACAAAAGTCACGCCCGCACCCCGGCAGTTAGTCATTGGGGACGTTCTTAAATGACTAGTCATTAGGGACACTCCTTGGCATGGCCCGCGCCAGCAATAGATACCACTTCACAGCACCGTCACAGGTGTAGCGGCTTTGTGTGGGCGCGGCACGCGCTGATTGAGCCGCCAACCGAGGGGCATAAAGCAGTTGAGCGAAAACGGTTGCCCCTTTCCCGTTCGCTCGAGGATCATGTCCCCCTTTTCCGCGGAAACCCCGGCAGTTGCGAAGAGCTGCCGGGGTTTCTGTCGTTTGAGAGGTTGGGCTGGCGGGCGGCGATCGAGCTGTCGAGCCGGTGGTTCGACACGCGCAACGCGCGGCCTCGGCAACTTGCAGGCCACGGCAACGTCTCCCCCACCGCGCCCCGCGCTATACTCGTCCGCATGGATATCAACGCACGCAACATAGCAACACCCGCCGCGGTCGCACCGGCAACGGCAGTGCCCACCCCCGTCGTGGGCCGCTTTGCCCCGTCGCCCTCGGGCCGCATGCACCTGGGCAACGTGTTCAGTTGCTTGTGCGCGTGGCTTTCGGCCCGCAGCCAGGGCGGCAGCATCGTGTTGCGCATCGAGGACCTCGACGATCGCTGCAAGCGACCGGAGCTTGCCGTTCAACTGATTGACGACTTGGCCTGGCTGGGGCTCGAGTGGGACGAAGGCCCCTACTATCAGCACGATCGCCTAGACCTGTACGAAGCCGCCTTGCGCCAGCTGCAAGACGCCGGCCTCACCTATCCCTGCTTTTGCACGCGCGCCGAGCTCCACACCGCAAGCGCGCCGCACGCGAGCGACGGCACGCCCATCTACCGCGGCGCCTGCCGAGGCCTTTCTGCCGAGGAGGTTGCCCGCCGCAGCATCCTGCGCGCTCCGGCCACGCGTCTGCGTGTGCCCGACGTCGACGACCTCGCCGGCGACGTGATCGAATTCGTGGACCGCACGTACGGAGCCCAATGCGAGGCACTCGCCACCGAGTGCGGCGACTTTTTGGTGCGCCGCAGCGACGGCGTGTTTGCCTATCAGCTGGCCGTGGTGGTCGACGACGCTGCCATGGGCGTCACCGAGATCGTACGCGGATGCGACCTGCTTGGTTCCACGACGCGCCAGATCTATCTGCAACATCTGCTGGGACTGCCCACACCGCGCTACGCGCACATTCCGCTGCTCATGTCGCCGGACGGCCGCCGCCTTTCCAAGCGCGATTGCGATCTGGACCTGGGCGAGCTCCGCACCCGCTTTGGCACACCCGAGGCACTGTTGGGATGGCTCGCCGGGCAAACAGGCATCGCGCCGGACACCACGCCGCGTACCGCCGAGCAGCTGGTCGAGCACTTTAGCTGGGACGTCATCCGCGCGCATCGGGAGAACATCACTGTAACGGTCGAGTAGCCAGCCACCCCGCCTCTACGCAACATCCCAGGACTGGAGTTCGTCGCCCAAGCGAACGATGCAGTCGTAGAGCACGGCGTGGCGCTCGGCCGGGTTGGCATCCCGATGAAAATGCCCGTAGTACCAGCGCTTGTAGTCCAAGCGATCTTCCAGCTCGTCGAAAAATGCCGTAAGCCGATCGACAGCTGGATAATTCCAGCCAGGTGCCGGATAGAGCGTGGGCGAGAGCATGCGCGTGGAGCAGGTATGGGTGATCACGTAGTCGACCTTCCAGCCCACGCTATCGAGCTTTGCCCGCGCCTCCTCAAAGTTGCGCTCGCCCGGCAGCTCCTGCGGCCACCAGCTGGAATACGGGATGCGGTATTCCTTGTCCACACTCGTGGCGCCGCCCATGGTAAAGATCGTTGACCCACCGAGCTCAAAAACCTCGCCGCGCGTCAGGCGCCGTATAGGCGAGGTGTCCGACAGGCGTTGCGTCAGTCCACCGTGCCACAACTCCAGGGGGCGCTCCGCCCAGTAATCGAAACGCTCGTGATTGCCGTCGACGAACAGCACGGTATAGGGACGCGATTCCAGCCAGGCGATGTCGGCGCATTCCTCGGCAGAGAAATCCCACGGAAAGCCAAAGTCGCCCGCGACAATCAGATAGTCGTCGCTCGTCAGGCTATCCCCAAGATCCCAGTCGCGCAGCTTTTGCATGTCGAGACCACCGTGGACATCACCCGTCACATAGACCGTCATCGGATCATCACTTCCCTCTTATAGGCTTCGAGATCGCGCTCGACCTGCTCGTCGCCCGTGGCGTTGACCCACCACGGCCATTTAACGCAACACGTCGGCTCGTCGACCTGCGCAAACCACGTCTTGAGCTCCCCCAGGCTCACCGGGGCGTAGCCGTTGGCGTCGACACCCACGTCATAGCGCAGCAGTCCCTGCCTGCAGTTGAAATTGTTGTACGCGCCGCCGCAACTGTGGATATGCCCGTGCAAATGCCAGCTGCCGTGCGACATGCCCTGCCAGTCAGCCATGGGATAGTGGCTCAGCACGATTTTTTGGCGGTCGATCTTGAGCACGCAAATGGACGGCTCGACGATAAAGGCATCCGCCACCGCAGGCTGCGTCCAGTCTTTGTCGTGGTTGCCGGGCAGCAGGTGGACGCGCTTGCATACGATGCTTTTGCGCAGTTCGTAGGCCTCTTTGACCGTCATCTTAAAGCTAAAGTCACCCAAAATGTAGAGCTCGTCGTCCACAGCAACCTTGCTGTTAATGTTGGCGACCATGGCGTCGTTCATCTGCGCAACAGTCGACCAAGGCCTATCGCTAAGCCGTAGCATGTTCTCGTGTCCAAAGTGAGTATCGCTGGTAAACCAGATCACGGGGACCTCCTAACGCTCTTGCTCGGAATAGTTGCTCGTCGTCTCGCCGAATCCGTCGGCACATCGCGCTTCGATCCGCACGATATCTTGGTAGATAAGGCGATGCTTTTCATCGCGCCATTCATCGTCATGGTAATGGCCAAAGAACCAGGTGCGGTAGTCGAGTCGCCCATCGAGCTCGCCCAAAAAGGCCTGCAGCGAATCGTCGTAGAACTCGCGATTGCACTCCATGCACAGCTCGTCTGCCAAATCGACCGGCGCCTCGTGAGTCACAACATAGTCGACCTTCCAGCCCACACGATCGAGCGAGGCGCGACAGTATTCCACCTCGCTCTCACTCGGCATTTCCTCGGGCCACCACGTCTTTCCCTCCCGGCGCCACTGTTTGTCATGGCTCGCGGCTCCACCCATGGCGAGCACCGTGTTCCCCGCGATGTCGAACACCTCGCCGCGCATCAGGTGCAGCACATGTGGGCGAGCCTCGTGAACGAGGCCCCCGTTCCACTCTCGGATCGGCAGCCCCGCCAGCAAATGGTGATTCTCGTGATTACCGTCGACAAAACACGTGGTCCAGGGCTTGGACTCAAACCAGTCGAGCCAGTATTTGTCGGTGTTTGAGCCACTCCATATAAAGCCAAAGTCACCGGCAACGATCACCACGTCATCGCGCGTCAGCGTACGACCCAATGGCCAAACGCGCGACGAGAAGCGGCTCGCCCCGTACTCGGCAACACCGTGAACGTCTCCGGTAACGAAAATGGACATCAAACAACACCTCCGCGCTGTGCGACTCTGGACAAATCGATAGCAGAAATTGCGGGTCTGCCCCGGCATCTGCATCCCTTAGGGCTTACCCCTCGTTCTTCCATCCAAACGGGTCAAACACCCAAAAGATCAGATCGAGCACGCCGCCGGTCATCATGGCACCGGCAAGGGCGATGATGACGTGCAGGGAACTGGCACTTCGGAGCACGTCGAATGGCCCCAGAACAGCCAGCAGCGCGATCGCTGCGCCGGCTGCGCACAGCGCGAGACACGGCCCCGCGTCCTTGACGCACTTCTTTGCGAGATGTTTGGTGTTGTCACTCATCGATATCGAACTCCTTAGAGGGCCGCTGTTCAGATGCATGCCGCCGCGACGGAGCATGACGGCAGGTTAAGTGTCACATGTCGTGCGGACACGTTTTTAAACCCACGCGTCCGCAGGGACCCATATCCTTGCAGAGCAGCCCTGAAGAATCTCCTAAATCGCCGACGGGCAACATGCTGAACAGGGGATCTTTCCTCGCTTGAGCGCGGTCGCCAAAGGCACGCTTGTTCTGATGGCGTTTTGAGGAAGGTTTTTGCATCCAGCAGAGCGGTGATAAATCTTGCCGTTCTTAGTGACGATTACCTTGATTTTTGAGGTATCCACACTGCGGGGCTCGATGGGCGCGGTCGCTTCTCGATGAGCCGACGCTGTTTTCCAAGGCTTGCCTCTCGAAAAACCAGAATCGCAGAACCGATTGATATAGCTGTCGAAACATCCATCGAACAGCAGCCCCGTTGCCAGGCCCGCCATGAATCCACAGACGATCGCGGCCTCTCCCCTAATTTGCATATGTCCCTCCTTAATCGCTCTTAAAGAACAAGGCAGCGCGCGCCGCATGGAGCCTCATCACCCCCCACGGTACGCGCCGAAAATGGCCCGCAGTCCCTTCTGTCCCTAACGAATCAGCTGGCGGCGTTTATCGGACAGGAAGACACCGGCGGCTACCAGGACCGTGCCGCCGATAACGAAGGTCTCGCCCAGCAGGTCGAACGCATCGCCCGTGGCAGGCATCGCCGTCTGCTGCGTCGCAATCTCGGTTGTTGCCACCGCATGTTTGGCCTGGTACGTCACCTGCGTAGCGGTCTGAGCCTGCTCGCCATTCCCGCGTTCGGCGGCCTCTTGGCGAGCAATCTCGGCGTTGAGCTCGGCAATAGCCTGGTCGAGCTCGGCCTTGGCGGCGGTGTAGTTTGCAAGCGCCTCCAAGTATGCCGGCGCCACGGCATCCGTCGCAGCCACGGCGGCATCGAGCTCGGCCTTGGCGGTCGCGGCACGCTCGGCGGCATCGTGGGCCGCAGCGATCTTGGCGTTGAGCGCCTCGTCCGCATCGTCAGCGCTGCCATTGACGATGGCTTCGGCAAGATTGACGCTGCGCAGGCGGGCAACCGCGGCGGCAGAGGCATCGCGGGCGGCAGTTGCATTCGCCACGGCATCGCCAGCCTCCACCACGTCGTACTCGGCATCGCTCACGGCCACCTCCGCAGCATCGAGCGCGACATCGGCAGTGGCTTTGCCCTCTGTGGCCCTGGCAAGTGCCGCAGCGGCATTCTTAAGCTGAGTGGCACGCCCGGCAGCTGCATCAGATTTTGCCTGAGCCGTTGCCACGACGGCGTCGGCATCGCTCGCAGCCTGCTGGGCCATATCGAGCTCCGCCTGAGTGGCAGCAGCATCGATGCCTGCCTGATCGGCATCGCCTTGGGCGGCAAGAAGTTCGGCCTCCGCCACGCGCTGATTGGCACGAGCGTCTTCGAGTGCAGACGATGCCGCATCAAACGCACGCTGAGCAGCGGCGATATCGGCTGAGTATGCCGCCAGCTCATCCTGGGCCGCGGCAAGTGCATCCTGCTTTTCGTCAACACCGGTACGAGCGGCGTCCAGCGCGCGTTTGGCAGCAGCCGCCTTGCCCTTGGCAATGTCGAGCTCGCCAGACTTGGCAGCCACGGCATCCTGTGCCGCCGCAACAACGGCGTTGGCAGCGCTCAAATCGGCGCGGGCATCGCTCACGGCACGCGCGGCGGCATCAGCTACAGCTTGTTTCTGCTCCACAGCAGCCTGGGCATCAGAGGCCTTGGCAGCCGCAGTATCGACGTCAGCGGCAGCACGCTCAACCTGGGGCTGCTTTGCCGCAACGGCCTGCGATGCAACATTCACCTTGTTGCCCGCATCCTCGGCAACGCCCTGCGCCGCAGCAAGCTCCTTGCGTGCCGCGTCCACGCCCTGCTCGGGATTTGCCAGAGCGTCACACCACGCGTTCAACGCAGCCTCATACTCTGCAACCGTCATCGGATTGAGGTTATACGGCTTGTACCATTGACCAGAATATACAAATGTCTGCGCCTGTGTACTCCCGTACAGCGTCCCTCGCGTGCAAACGCCCATGCCCGTCACGGTGTAATCGGGGTTGATCACGTTGATGTAATGGCCGACCGAGGGGCTTGATCCACCGTGCAGTGCGGCGTAGTTATCAATCTGGGAGCTATGCGCCGTATAGAAATCGTAAGCGGCCTTTCCCGTAAGGCCCGATGCGCCCAGCGAGGCGGCGGCAGCATCAAAGATGGCCTTCTCCTGATCGACCCACTGCTTAAACGGATTGCTTCCGTAGTTCCACGCCACATTCTCGCCCACGTTAAACTGCTGAGCGTGCGCGACTTTCGTATCCGAGAAGTTCGCATCGGCAATGGCAGTCGCCATCATGGCATACGTCACCTTGAGCTCGCCTAGGCCAACGCTTGCGCGATACTCGTTGCACGCTTTGAGCCACACGACCGCCTGCTTCATATTGGTCAGGCTTGTCGCGTCGACCTCCTCGCCCACCTTGTTGTAGTTAGCGAGTTTGCAGTTGAGGATGATATTCGCCGCATCGTCGGCGCCCACACTTTTAAAGAACGCGATAGCACCCTGACGGTAATTCTCCGCCGACGCGTTCGCCGTTGCCTGAGCGGCATCGAGCTTGGCCTGGGCCTGAGCCACAGCCTGATCGGCCTGCTGCTTTTGGGCCTTCGCCTGATTGAGCGCCTTGTCTGCAGCGTCTTTCTCGTCCTTGGCTGCCGAGAGCTTGACCTGGGCGTCGGCCAACTCCGTAAGCGCGGAGGCATGATCGGCCTTGGCCTGGTCAAGGGCGGCATCGGCTGCCGTCTTGGCGGCAGCCGCGTCATCCAGCTTGGTCTGGGCATCGGTGGCAACCTGCTGCTGATTGGCAACTGCCTGCTGGGCAGTCTGCACCTCGCCCTCGACGGCAGTCGCCTCTTGCTCGGCGGCGGCAAGCTCGCCCTCGCGCTGCGCCTGCGTGGCCTTGGCGGCCGTCAGCGCCTCGGACGCAGCAGTCACCTTTGCCTTGGCGTCCTCGTACTCCGGGCCCGCAGCGCCCTGCTCGGCTCGATCCAGATCGGCCTTGGCCGCGTCATAGCTCGCCTGTGCGGCGTCCACGTCCGCATCTGCCGCGGTCTTTGCCTGCTGAGCTGCCGAAAGCTTGACCTGCGTTTCCCGCTGCTTGGCAGCGGCGGCATCGGCAGCCGCCTGGGCATCCGAGAGTTTGGCTTGCGCATCAGCGGCCTGCTGCTTTGCCTGCTCCAAATCACTCGCAGCCTGCTCTGCGGCCGCCTGAGCGGCGGCTACGGCCTCGGGCGTGGCGTCGGATGCAGCAGCCTGTGCGGTCTCAAGCGCAGACTGGGCATTGGCGGCCGCCTTCTGCGCGGCAACCAGGGCTTCGTCCTTGTCCGTCAGGTTCTTCTTGGCGGCATCGAGCGCAGCCTGAGCGTCCTCAAGCGTCTTGACATCCAAATCGGCCTTGTCCTGCGCAGCGCCCAGCTGCTTTTCCAGCCCGGCCGAAGCAGCGGAGGCCGCGCTATCGCTCGCACCGCGGGCCGCGTCATAGGCGCCCCGCGCCTGCTGCTGGTTGACGGCGGCAGCATCGTAGGGAGCGGCAGCCGCTTCCAGATCGGCCTTGGCAGCAGCAGCTTTGGCACGCGCCGCATCAACTGCAGCCTGCAGGTCGGCGACCTTTTGCGCCGCAGACACAGCACCCGCGCCAGCACCGGCGGCCGCAGCGCTCGTCAGCGGCGACATCACCGCAGCCGTTGCGCCCGCAGCGCCAATGCCATCCGCACCCTGCGCCGCCGCGGCCAGGGGCGACAGCAGCGAGCCGCCCGTCATGGCAATCGTCGCCGCAGCAACTGTCGCCACGCGTCCAGCCGCCTTGGCCTTACCCAAAGCCTTGCCGTTCATGTCCTTGTTCATGTTCTTGCTCATTGCCGATTCCTTCCCACGGTGAGCCGTTGTTTGCCACAGATAGTCGATCTGACTTACCCCATTAAAAAGAGGTGATAACGGGGTAATTAAATTGAGCGAATTGAATCGTGATGAAACTGATCTCCGCAAAAACCAAACTCATAGTTCCGCTCGCGCTCAATCTCATCTAAATACTCGAGTTCTTCGCCGCATGGCTTCTCTTCATCTAGAAATACAAGCCCGTTCTCTGCGCGAGAACCGACAGTGCAACCAAAGATAGTCTCGAGATTAATGTAACCACTATTATCGTTGTTAAAGGAGAAACTGCTGGTGTTCATGCTCAAGTCCCGTCTACATAAACTCAAATTGCTGTGCTTGGCCTCTTTTAGAGACCCCATCTCATACGCTATGACTGCAGTATATGCGCTCCGCTTGTATGTTGCAAGAACAATTTTAGTTTTCTAGCACATATAACTAATCTGTTTCCTCACGAGCAAATACCACACTCCCCCGCCGCGCCCTCACGCGCGGCATATTCGTTGAGATACTTCACCGGAATCGGCCACCTGGAAGGAGCCCCGTGGCGCGAAAGCCCCTCATTGACCAGCTGAACCAGCAGCTCGGACAGATCGTCGCCTTCGAGCACCTCGACCGAGCGCACATGAATCGACGTTGCCAGATCCTCCTTGGTGCCGTTGTTGACGCCCACAAAGTAGCAGGTCAACCCTGCACGTTCAAACGTTCCAATACCGTAATAGGGCGAGTTGTAGCTCTCGAAAAACTCCTTCTTACGACCCGCCTTACCCGTAAGCTGGTAATCGCGCACCAAGGTCACAAAAGTGTTGGAGAAGGTCGTCAAGCCCGTGTCCCGCACGCGTGCCAACATAGATCGTTCGCCTGCCCGCACGTCAAAGATGTAGGCATCCTTGTCGAGTTTGCCGTCCGACGTCAGCAGTTCAAGCTCCATCTCGTCCACAGGACCGTCCTCGATGGGATGCGAGGTGTAGTCCATGGTCCCGTCGACACCAATCGTTAGCGTTGCGAGGCGTTCATCCAGCTCAACCTTATCCTTCTCCTTGCGCGGGACATTGACCACGCCACAGACCGTCACCGACCCAACGCCAAAAGAGCCAAGGTCAAACGCCTTCACCCGGCCGTCGGCAACATCCTGCTTAACCAACAGCTCTTTGAGCATGGCGCCCAGGATTCCCTCCTGTGCGCCGCACACCTTTGCATTCGACGCCGCCTTAAACAGCGGCTCGCACACGTCCGGCGTCACATGCTGCTCAACCACGCCAGCGTGCAGGGCATAGCCATCGTTCTCGGCGACCTCGTTGGGCACCATGACGATATTCCACGCCAGCGGATCCACATCCTTCCCGCCATACGACGCGCACACGCCCCACGAGGAATCGTTGAGTCGATCGACCAACTGGCGCGCCACCCCAGCAAGCCCTTTGTGCGCAAACGACACCACAACCCGCTGTCCCACCGCGCGCTCCGCAACCACGCGGGCATATCGCTCGCTTTTCAAAACCTCGTAGAAGCTCTTGCGCGGATACTCCCTGAGCGACACCCGGGCAAAGTCGCCGTACCGGCGCTCGAGGATCTGCAGCTCTCGGTACAGGATGCCCTTCTTGGTATAGGCGACCTTTTCCGCTTGGGCCGAAAACGTAAGATCACGGCGCTTGGACGGCTTATCGCCCTTGGCGCGGCGCAGGATGTACTCGTCACGTTGTCCGCGAGCCAGCACCACCGAAGCCACGGGCGACAGCCTGTAACCAACCTGGCTGTTAATCTTCTCGAGCTCCTTCTTGTCGCCTGCCGCACGACCGATGAGCACCCGTCGCTTGGTAAACGTTCGGATCTTAAGTTCGAAGGTGCAATCCTCGTTGATAACGGTCTCGACCGTCTCAATCTTGGCAGGGCCCGTTCCAGCTTCCTCAATGGCGTCGCGGCGAGCACCCTTGGCGCTTACAACATACAAGTGCCCCGTATCATTGGGAATCTCGTCCTCGATCCCCTCAAATTGCGAGCACGAGTTGAACAGCAGACGCAATGCGATGTAATCATCCAGCTCGTTCCAATGAGTTTTAATCGGAACCATTTGCTCATGGTCGAGCGAAGCGCTCAGGTCACCCGTCTGCGCGCCCGCCTTGACCATCAGAAAGACGCGGTTGTCCTCGAGCTGCGTAAGCGCGACGACCTTACCTGTCTGGCACACATCGGCCATAAAGTTTGCCACGGCATGCTTGTCCGCATCGCCGACGTTGCACCAAAAGACCGAGTAGCGCTTCTCGGCAGCCGCGGCATCGAGCTGCAATACGAGCTCGGACACAGCGATGTCTCCCAGACCACACGGCTGGTTATGCTTCGATTGCACGGCCGATCGCCTCCATCATCTCCAGGTTGATTGCTCCATCAGTTGCCATATAGGGGAAGGAGAACACCATCCCCTCGTCATCGATTGGCTTTTGGCGGAGCTCCAGCGCCGCCTCGTCAGCCAAAACATTGACGATCAGCAGCCGCTTCGCCCCGACTTTTTGAGCCTTTGCCTTAAAGCGCTCTGCGTCCGTAGTCTCGCCGCCGGAGCGCCTGTAGGCCTCGTAGGCGCCGATGCGATAGTGCTTAAAATCGATCCACACGCCGGTCTTGTTGCCAGCGGCATCGAGCACCTCAAAATCGCCGCCCGTCTCGGCATGGGCTGCATCGCCACGAGTAAGCGAATAGCGACCGTCGTAATACGCCTCGAAGATGGCCCTGCCGGCAGACTCTCCCAGTTCTCCCAGGTATACCGCCTGAAACATATAGGGTGTCATATGTGCCGTCGCCGCCGGCTGCAGCGTCGCGGGCACCCCGTCGCGTGACCAGCGCTCGCGCACCTCGCGAATCGAAAGCAGCTCGGGTACGCGCGCCGCCGCTTGGCTTATCTGACGAACCGTCGCGCCCTTTAATCCCTTGTCGTAGCGGCAACATTCCTCCAGGCGAGCGGCAATCTGCTCAACAGGCTCGCCATCGTAGCTGGGAAATTCAAAATGCGGCACCTTACACGCTCCGCCCTGCGCATACGCATAGCCACTCGCGGCAAACGGCATGTGCAGTGCGGTGCTTTTGCGTGCAGGATAGCTCGCAAGCTCCTCCCACGGCAGGCAAAAATGATGCAGATAAAAATTGCGCTCGTCATCGAAAGCGGCCAGATCTTCCTCGCGCGCATCGAGCGAGGCAACCTTCCACGCCAGCTTTTCGTGCTTCTCTTTCGCCAGGTTGTTCCTAAAGGCAGCAAGGTTCTGCTGCTTACTGGCAGCGTGCTGCTTCTTGTCCGCCATGTGATTGTTGACGGCCGCACAGGCGCCAACCACCTGCTCCAGCTCGTAGCCCATCGGCAAATCGTGCAAGAACGAAAAATCGCAATCGGCGGCGATTTCGCGATCGAGCATTACCTGCACATGGAGCATCTTTACGCTCGTACGCATCAAGCGGCCCACCGCCTGCGCCACGATGCGAGCGCCTTCGACCTGGTACGAGAGGGTGTCGCGCACCGGCAGTTTTCCGCCGGCGCCCGCCAGTACCGTGCGCACACGATGGCGCTTCTGGATAAACGGAATCTCACCGCGCGTCACGAGCTCCTCCTGTTCGACCACGCCAAGCAGCGCCTGCTGGTCAAACTTCTTTGAGCTCATATCGACTCCCCAAGCCAAGCGGCTCGTGGGCGACTCCACGTACAGAAAATCGAGGTCCATCTTGGGATGTCGCCCATCGTTGCCAAAACCACAATCGACCTGGCGCACCGTGTTGCGCAGGCTCTCCGGCACCTCGTATTTAAGGTTCTTGGAAAAGCCACCAGCGGCAAGGTTGATAAACATCAGGGTCGGCTCTCCGTCCTTCAGACGTTCCTGAGCGCCGCGCCAACCTTCCTCCCATCCCGCAGCGTTAAAGCACGGCACCATATCCTTTGCCTCCTCGAGCGACTTCTCGTACGAAGCCTCGGGATGCTTAACGTTCCTAATCACCAGTTCGGCAACGATTTCGCGGGCAAGATCCAGCGCCAAACTATTAAAGTCGCCATGGTTTCCCATGTGTCGTGTCGTAAAGATGGCTCCCGCCTGCTGCTCACTGCGCGCCACGCCACGCGCCCAGGCGCTCACGGCAACGAGCGTCTTGCTCAGACGCTTTAGTTCAAACTCGATGCTTTCGGCATCGCTCGTGGTCACCCTGTCGGCAATCTTTCGGCGCAGGCACGCCGCAAGCCCTTCGCTCACGCCAATCTGGTCAAAGAATCCCATCACATGCTCGTACACCTCGTCGGGCGACACGATACCGCCGCCATAGGCGCCGCCGGCCACGGCCGCCATGCCGGCAAGCTTCTTGGACTCGTCAACCCAAACGACGTCGACGGCGTACATCGTTGCCGCCTGCTTGTTGAACAGCCTGGTCTGCCGCACGATCTCCTGGTTGAGCTCGCCAATCCAGGCATCTTTACGAACCACGCCATGCACTTCGTCCAGGTAATCCAGGTCAAAGTTCTTAATAGTCGGTGCATTCCAGGTGGCGCTCATGCACACACAGGGAGCCTTGGCGGCAATGGATGCCAGATACGCCTCGGGCATGCGCTCAATGCCGTGATTAGTCAGGTACGTGGTAAACATATGGTCGATGGTGGTTTCCATCACCAGGTAGTCAACACCACGCGCATACATCGAGTCGTCAACGGCATCGATTTCATCGTTCTTGCGGTCCTTAAAGAACAGCGCCAGCATCAACGAATTCCAGAAGTATTTCTCGTTGGTCTGGTCGTTCCTAATGCCCAGGGCATCGATGATATTCTTGCGCGAAAGATCGTCCTTGTACGAAATGCTGCCGTAGTACAGCTTGTCCATAAGCGTGGCACAGCGGGCAAGATGGCCCACCACCATCCTGACAAGGCCGCGCGCACGGCGCACCGCCTTATTGACGGTCTGCTGCTCGTCCGTCCCACAAGACGTAATCATGTTGCGGTTGCGGCGAGTATCGAGCTCATAGCGCAAGGGATTCGACAGGCCATCGCCCACCGAAATATCGTCGCTGCCAAACAGATGACGACCGGCAAGCTGCTCGTCTTTCGCCTTGTCAGACAGGGCAAAAGGCTGCTGCAGCTCCATATCCTGAATACACGCAGCGATCATCTTTTGAATACGCTTGGCACCCTTGGCGATCTCTTCGGCAGCCGTCTCCACACTTGCGCGCGAAACCTTGCCCGTTGCCGCGTTTGACCCCTCGTGCTCGCCCGAGGTCGAGGCATGCGTATAGACCGCCATCCACTGGTCCCGATTTCCCAGCAGCAGAGGATCAACCACGCCGCCATTAAAATGACGGTCAAGAATACGCAGCATCTCGTCGGGCTGAAATTTCATATGTCCCGCCGCCAGCATCGACAGCATATCGGCCTTCGCATGGTCGATCTCGTCAAAGATAAACAGGCATTCGTCGGCAACCGCTGCGTTAAAGAACACAACGCCCGCTTCTGTCACCGTATCGATTCTATTGACGAGCTTTTGCGGCGTGCATGCAATTACATGCGGCGCGCGCTTATCGTTAAGCAATGCCGAGGGCCAAATCCGGGGAATCTCCTCAATGCCACGCGTGATGCTCTGGCGTCCACGGCTCACCGCTCGACGCAAGCTCGCGTCTGCCAACGCCAGCTTATCCCACAGCCCTGGAGTCAGGCGGTCGACAACGCTTCCCAGACGCTCCTTCTTGTCCAAAAGGCCCAAAAGGTCATCGGCGACCTCCATCACACCGCGCCACGCGTGCGCAATATCGCGAAGAACGGCCTCGTCCTTTGCTCCAAAGGGGCATGGAATATCGCGCGGCCTTACGCTGCCCTTGTCAAACGTGGCGTCAATCCAGTTTTTGATGTTCTCGCCCGCTCGCGGAAGATCGAACACCATGCGCTCCGCATCATCGTCACTCATGCCCTGCTCAACCAACAATTCGCGCACGTTTGCAACATAGTTGTCGCGGTTGTCCTTACCCGGAACCACAAACACCAGAGTACGGCGACCGGGACATTTATTAAAACAGCCCGACTCATCCCAGCCGCCGGCAATCAGGTCTGCCGTGACCTGCTCGGCCGTGTAGTTTTTACCCGAGCCCGTTGTGGCGCCCAAAAAGTACAGGCCGTTGTTGTCCTGATCCTTGGGGACAAACAGCGCACGCTCAAAAAACTCGCGCATCGCCTTTTGGCGCGCAAGATAGGGAGAAAGCTCCTTGTCGCCCGCAGACGACGGATTCGATTGACAGTTCAGCTCCCACGTAGCCATGGTCAAACCTCCGATTTAGTTGTTGCATGTGTTGAATACCATCCCGTGCGGACAAAAACTCACGCAGGGCGGCTGAGCGATGGCATCTATGCCGCTTGAGAAAAGAAAGGAAAGAGAAGCAGTCGGCGACTACTCGCACGAAGCGAGCAGCTTCTCAAGATCGCATTCCAACGCCTCGCGCTCCTCAGCGTCGATCACCGCGAGGGCGACACGCATCAGGGACACATCGGCGGCAAGCTCCTTTACCTGGTCGGGACGCTTGCTAAAGTGGTCGTAAATCCGCAGGGCCTCCCCGGCCGCCAGGTACTGCCACTTTTCCAACGAAGGCTTTTCGGACCTGCTCATGGCATCGACCCACTCGCCAAGACCCTGAAAACCGTTGCCCGTAGTCGTGCCGTTCATAACCACATCGAGCGGGCTCAGCAAGCAATCGGGCGATTTTTTGTACACCAATTTGGTGAGCGTAAGCACCTGAGCAAGGTTGCGATACTGTTCCTTGTCGGCATAGAGCACGTCGTTGTAGCAGGCGCACGCCTTAAGCAGCTCGTGGGCGGCAATGCGCTCCGGCCCATCAAACGGAACGCCGCGCAACAACACCCCAGCAAGATCGAATGCCTTGCCGCCCTGCACGATCTTGTCGAGCGCCGAACCGTCCACCAAATCCGCCAGCCAAGCAAACTCAGGCTGATACGGCTTATGCTCGTCCTCGTCCTCATGCTCCATCCAGTCGCTTACCAACGCCAGGGCTTCAATCTCTCTCCCGTTCAGAAAGGGCGAATTCTCCCCCATCTCTTCCTGCAAAAAGCCCCGCGGCTCATGAGAGCGCTCGTACGCAACCGCAAGTTCCCCGTCGCTCACGACCAAGGTCGCACGGGAAATATAGGTATCTTCCCGCATGTCCCTCCAGGCGTACATCATAAGGGGACGCAGTTGACGGAGCATGCCGCGCGCGCCGGCACCTTCCTTAACCGCGCGCTTCGCCGCAAGGCGAGCAGCATCTGCCATCAGCTCCATCTTGGCGCCATTTCCCATCATGTTGTTGTACTTGGGCAGGTACTGTTCATACGCAATCTGGACCAGATCGTCCACGCTCAAGGCGTTAAAGTTAATCACCGAGCCAATGCGCCCGCACAGCTCGGACATAATACCCCAAGTCTCAACATCCTCGATGGTCGCACTGTCTCGCAGCTCGTTTGCCGATTTTGCGGCGGTGCACACGGCGGCATACGAGGATCCGAAGCCGACCGTGGTGCCAGACTTGTCACTCAGGCGCTTGCGCACCAGAGCATCCAAGCCCATAAAGGCGCCGCCCAAAATGCAAACAACCTGATCGAGGTTGAGCGTCTTAATGGCCGCACTCTTGGAGGTATCGCATTCAAACGGCATCTCCCCGCCTTCCAAGAGCTTAAGGAACGACTGCGATGGACTAAAGCTTGATGCAACTTCGCCCCCATCGGGCTCGGCACGAACTGCCTTGTCAAACTCGTCAAAGAGCACCAAACAGATATCGCCGGGATTGGCAGCCTGATAGTCCGCGACCTGCGACAGGCAGTTGCTCATGCTGGCACCGCGCCAGCCCTCGCCCGTCATGGTGGAGACATCGAACACAAACAGCTTGAGCCCCGCGGCATCCGCCACGGCCTTGATGGTGTGGGTCTTTCCCGTGCCAGTGGAGCCCATCACCAAAATGGCAGCGGGCGAAAGAACGTCGCGCGGGTCGGCGCCGCGTGCCAACATCACGCAGCGGTTGACCTCAAAGCTCAGCGCCGTCACAAAGGCCTCCAAGCTTCCTTCGTGGCCAATAACACTCTGACGCGTCTGCTCCACCAGACGCGTAGGCGCAATTCGATTGAGCAAGTCCTGGTAGCGATCGATGTTTCGATACTGCTTCTGAGTCATGGGCGCCTTCCTTTCCATATTGGTTTTCTTTCCTTCGATGTGGGCCGAGCCCTTAAACCACTACAGTGCCAGCGATGTCGCCGACTCCAGATAGATCACGTTGCCCGGCTGGGTAAAGACCGGAATGTGGTAGAGCAGCTGCAAAATGCCCTGCTTGAGCAGCGGAAACAGTGTGGGATGCAACACTTCGTACATCAGGGCACCAGCCATAAGAGCGGTAAGTATGGCAAGCAGCAGAAGCTTTTGAGCGTTAGAGAATACCGACATGGTCGTTCCTTTCTTCATGCGAGATATTTGGATTGCGTTGTGGGTTAGCGACTCATAGCGATGGCAATGCCAATAACCGTGATAACCACGGGGATCGCAAGCGATGCAAACAGAATCCCGGCAAAAAGGCCCACCACCAGCGCGCACACGATGATGACCAGCGTGGTGGGTACAAGCGCAAGCAGAGGAGTAACCACGCAGGCGGATGCAAAGCGAAGCCCGTGGAACTTGTGCTCATCGGGAAATAGAGCGTTAAGGACCCCTTCGACAATTCGCCACTCGACAATCGTTCCGATGGTTAAGACAACCGCCCAAAGCAGGTAATCATTTGCACGGGAATCCGAAGCCATCTTTCCGGTGACGCCAGCCCAACAATCAAATGCCGCGGTATAGCCCAGCAAACAGACGATCGCGCAGACGACGGATGCAAATGCGCCCGCGCTCTCGATTGCACCGAGCAGCTCGCACATGTCGGATTCGCGCCCTCCCGTTAACAGCACGATCCATTTGTGGGCAAGCGCCGCAACAAACGCCGCGCCCAGCACAACCCAGTACACCCTAAACGCCACCAGGCGCCATGAATGGAGCGGGATCACCGTGTTGCTCTCACTAATCTCGAACATAAACCCGCCGAGCCACGTCGTCAGCAAGCACATCATGTCGATGGCGACCACGTAGAGTACAACCGCAAAGACGGTTTGCAGAATCATGCCGAAAATATTCATCGCCGTTGGCTTCTTGGGGGCGTCCGGCTCGATTCTGTACATGTCGTATCCGTTCATTAGCTGTCCTTTCGTTGCTGAAACAACTAGTTGGTTTATCCACTGTAGCTTGATACAACTAGGAGATATGCAAATCTCTTAGTGTTAGTATCTAGCGAAATATTACCCAATGCGTACGGCCTCATACGCACCATTCGATTTTTTTCTTTTTCATTTGAGTGCCCCGTCTGAAAAACGCCGCAACTGCTCTTCTTGTAGACTGAAGGCAATTGAGCCGCGACGGGCCAGTCAGCGAACCGCGCAATATAGGGAATATGCAGGAGGTGCGCATGCTCAAAACTAAAGCAGAATTTGCAACTCTTCGCTTAAACGAAGATCTCAAGCCATATATGAGCCGATATCTATCGGATCTTGTGTCTCATATGGTCGAGAAATATCAGCCTTCGTCGAGAACGAAAAGGCTCATTGAACTGTGCTGTCGCGATTTTGAGTTTTCGAGCGAGCACGTCGATGGCCCCTCGTGGTCTGTTTTGGGGATTGACCTCAAGCGACCTTCGGCCGCCTCGTTTGAGTTTGAGGACCGCGTTTACAACGAAGCAACCGACGAATGGGATTATGTGCCCGCTTGCGTTTGCAAAAACCGAGTCAAAGTCCCGACGTCGACGTTTACTGCCATCGAGGAGAATATCTTTTTATACGACTACGAGCAGGACGCAGCCTCTCACACGTACGAATCAGCACTCATTTACTGCAGGCCCCCCGAGCTACGACCGCTATCCCAATTCCCGGCATCTATCGATGCGGCAAATGCGCGAGTCCTGGATTTCCTCAGAACGCGCTCGAAGCAGCTGCAACGCAGCGCAGGCATCCCCGATCTGCTTTCGGTCACTGAGTGGTACTACATCTTTCTTGCGGCATCCATTGCCTGCTCTCAGTCCCATGCCACGGCCGTCATTCAGATTTCGGACCGTCTGTTCAATCTGGCGCGAGCCGTAGATGGACGTCGCCTTCTTTGTGACCTCGGCCTGCTAAAGAGCATTGTGCTTCTTCCCAAAACCATTGCCAAAAAGGCCGAGGGTCGCGCGCTGCTCTTTATTGGCGACGGCGAGCCCAATGATCCGTATTTCCTTTTTGACGGCAGGAGCTTTGACGACAAGCAAATGACCGATGAGATTCTGCACCAGCTCCTCGATTCCGTCGACCGAGCCTACGGCGATCAAAAGAATCCAGTCTATTGGCATCGGCTCGAGGATCAGGGCAACGGCATATATCCCCTATTACCCAATACAAAGAGCGGATCGTTCGACGAGAGAATGTTCATCCCCCTTGGGTCGCTAGCGCCAATCTACCGCGGCACCGCCCGCAGCGTTGTAACCAAACTGCCCGAATCAGATCCGACAGACAGTTACCAACAGCACGACTGCTACTACCTGTCGCTAAAGCATCTTCATGATGGCGCAATCATTGCCGCAGAAGATGTACTTGAGCGTGTCCCCGATACAGATATCTACGATGTAAGCCGTGTAGACTACGAAGATTTTCGGAAGGCCAAACCGATCGACGCCCGCGAGGCGAGCCTTCTCATATCACGCGTCGGGCCTCCATTCAAGCTTGCCCTCATCACGCCAGGCCACTTTTCTGTCGGTTCTGAGCGCCCCGTGGAGCGCGGTCTTTTGTTTGAGAGCATTGTCCCCTGCGACGCCATGTTCTGCGCTACCTTTGAGGACGAGCTGCTTGCCCAGTTTGTCCTGGCATACCTGTCGTCCGATGAGGGGCAGAAGAAACTGGCGGACACCTCGCACGGAGACGCGCTTGTGCAACTTGCCCCAATGGACCTGCGAAGCATGACCGTGCCTGTTCCCGGGCGAGCGGAGCAGGAGCGCTACGCGCTAGAGTACGAAGCAAAGCAGCGCGCCTACGAGGACGCCCTTAAGCAGGCGGAACATTACGCTGCGAGCAAGGGAACGATGTAGCGACCGAGATTGGCAGACTGTCCGGACTTTTCCGACGGCCTGTCAATCAGGCGCGCCATTCAGCGCGGCGGCTAGAAATTGTCATCGGACTTTGCGCTGGCTTTGGCTGCCTCTTCGCCCGCGATCAGGTCCCTAACCGTTATATGCGCACTGTACGTAGCATCTTCAATCTTTTCCATAACATCAGGGTCGCAAGTTCCCCAAATATCTTTGAGAACTCGAGCCAATCCCCAAGCAGCGCTGAGCAGGACGTCAACGTCCTTTAGATCTAAGTGGCTGACCGTAAAGGGACAGTACTCGCACTCCAACAGATAGGTGTCAACAGCCTCAATTGTCTCAGCCACATACTGCTCAAGATCGGGATGGGGATGGAAGGCGCACAGCGCCTTGTGCGGATCGGTCGGCTCAATCCAATACAGCGTTGTCGCTTCCTCGCATTTCTCGAGCGGATAACGCTCAGCTGCCTTCTCCCAGCTTTCATACCAGGGATCGGCATCGCCGTCCGTCATCGACCTGCAAAGATTAATCGCCGCAGAAACAGTCGCACACGAATATCTATAGCTGGCGTCTTTCTTAAACTCATCATTGAGCTCGACGTCACCAGACAGCTCCGCCTCCATGATAAGGAACGGACCATCCTCATCCGTAATGCTTATGGGATAGTTGTTGCACTCATAGCCCGGATACATTTTGTCTCCAATCAATCGTTCGGACACATTAACAAGCAATATCGAAACCGCGCTCACGCGGAGGACCGTCGTCCTCGCACCAACCTGCAAGTTTTTCTCATCGCATGAAAAGAACTTGCGATTCTTGCAAGTTTTTCTCACGCGGTGACAAGAACTCGCATGATCGCCCCGCTACCTGCGCCACGAGGCGGCAAGGATAACGGGAAGCCCGGCGATGCACACCACTAAGGCCACGGCTGCGAACGCAAGCACGATAGCCACGCTCACGACGACATAGGCCACGGCAATGAAGGCCAACGCCAGCAGGCAGGCAAGCAGCTCGGCCACGTAGCACAACACCAGGTTCGAGCTCGCGCGCTTCAGCAGGACGTCGGCGAGGCGGACAAGCTCGACGGCAAAGCCGCTGCCGCAATTGCGTCCGGGGCCCTTGGCGATAAACCACTTGAACAGGCACATCAGGGCACAGCCCAGCATGATCATGATGGAAACGGCCCATACATCGTGCCCCGACTCAACAAGGCTCTGGTCACCCATCGCACTGCCGTTGATGAGCCAACTCGTTCCATAGCCCATGAACAGCATCGCCAGCAGCAGGCAGGCGCTCACCGCGGCGAGCAGGCGCGACACACGGCTGCAGAATACCGGTGCCTCGCAGCTGAGCCCAAGTCCCTCGCGAACGCGCCAGACGGCATGGTAGGCCGCGATGAGCACGGCCACGAGCAGCGACGCCCAATCGGACCCGGGTGCCGCTGACGCGTACTCCGCGATCGCAGAAACTGAGCAGTTGGTGTGGAACGACTCGTTCAGAAACAGCGCGACCTCGCCCTTCCAAACACAAAACGGAGCGGCGACGGAGGCGATGCCGACGGCGGCAACCGCAGCAACGGCAATGAGCAGCGCGCCCTGCACGAGCTTGGCGACCTCGCCTTTGGCGGTGTGGGGTGAAGCTTCAACGGTGCTGGCCGAAATTTGGATAGAAGTGTTCATGATCTTCCTTTCAAAGAAGGCTACGTTCGCAAGCTAATGTAAGAAAACACTGTCTTCGAGGGATTGAACAAGACTGTTGCCCTCAGAGACAAACAAACGTTGCTATCGGCATATTGGCCGCTCGGGTACTTCATCATTACGCATCTGTAATTCATCAAATCGCAGGATCTCATTACGCTCAAGCAGAACAGATTGAATAAGCTCATGGACAGCGGCATTGCGGTAGCACAACGACTCCCACGTGGCCAACAAGCCGTCAACAACTCCCTTGTAAGCAACAGAGGAGTCCTCGAGCTCATAGGCAAGATCAATTGCCTCGTCAACTATCTGCCTCATCTGCAAAAGCGTGCACGTGAGATCCGCCTCACTCGACTCGTCGCAAATATAAATACAATCGGACTCAAGCATCTTTGAATCTCCCTTCGAACAACTGACACCTGCAGAATAGTGAAAAGAGATAAAAAGCAACCCGCAATCTACCGCTATATAGCGGTAGATTGCGGGTTAAACCATAAAGCGCACTTAGCCTTGGGCCAAATTACGACTTAGATTCAAATAGGTCGCATATCTCTTTGGCTTTCGCCAGGGGATACTGCGCGTAGTAGAATACGTCGCCGTTCTTTTCTCCGCACACAAAGACTGCGCCCAGCCCCAAGCCTTTAGCGGACGGAACTTTGCATTGTTGTACGCTCTCTTCGCCTTCATCGAAAAGTCGCAGGTACCCTTGTTCCATCAGAATGTTATTGGCCTTTGCTGCCCTAATCCTTGAGCCACCTACGCTCAGTATTTTCGAAATCGAGGCATAGCCTTTAGCTTCCGCCTGATCCATTGAGTAACAGACCGGCAAACGTTCGGCCCCCGCAAAAGCCGCTTCGTAAACAACGCCCTCTCGCATGATTTCCACACTCTTATGGCCATGTTCATCAAGCTGAAAAGCAGTGAAAAGACATTGAAGCGCCAGCCAGACCTCGCCCGCGCTAACCATCTCTTCTCGATCGGTATGACAGGCGCTATTACGAAATTTAGTGAATTGACCCAACGTTTCGCCGAGCGTCCTCCACCAGTCCCCCTTTGACGCCTGCGTCAGCTCTGTATTTTCAACTCGAACAGAGGATGCCAGTAGCTCACTCTTTTTTTCAATTAATCCTTTGTATTGACCGAGGTTAAGGCTCTCAAGCTCCTTGAGCGGCTTTCTTGCAACAACATAATCGGGAGCAATGGCCTTTAAGGCCGGCAACAATTTCAAACGCAAGTATCTCTCTGCCGCGCGGCAGAACATTAGCAGGCAAAATGCGCAATCTGAATCGCTATCGGTACCAACACTGCCAATGCCAAATATCTTGCACAGAAGAAGCCCCTGTTCGATATTCTCAAGCACCCTATTTTTGCCATTTTGGTCGCACGCGCAATCAGCAAATGCGCTTTGAAGAGCTTCGCGCGAAGAGAAGCCTATGATTCGACAGTCTTCTGCATCCAGATTAAAGCTTTTAAACGCTTCGCTCACATTGTCCAAATAGGAATCGGTGCTTACATCAGAACACCAATCATCTTCATTGACATGTTCCTCGTCCGCGTCAGTTGCCTCCCGTGGAAGAGATTCTCCTCGCGGCAACATATCTTTCGCCGCATTGAGCTCCTCAATAGCTCCAGTTGTCTGGTACTTTTCCCAATGCTCAACCCATGCCGTGTCGAGAATTCGCTTCATCGTTGCAACGTTCTCATTAATCTTCCACGCTGCATAGTCAGCAATTACGTAAAGGCGATACTTAGCTCGGCTTGCCGCAACATTCACGATATTTGGATTTACAAACCTGATTGCACCTTCACAACTACGACTTGTATCGCACCCCAAGACAAATATCACCTGATGGGCTTCTTTGCCTTGAAACGTATGAACCGTACCAATATTAAACTTTGCGAATGCACTCCAAGCACGCTCTGCTATTCCTTCAGGCGTCTCTTCTAACAGCCTATTCTTAAGCCCGCTGACAACAGTTTTAAACGGAGAAATGATATAGAGGCTCGGAATAGAACACTCTTCATGCTCACCCGACCCGCCGGCTTTTTTCTTAGTCGCAGCCGCCGTTTTCCTAAAAGCCTCCTTGACAATCTCGTACACTCTGTCGCCCTGAGCATCAACATAGTGGTCGCGATTGCCGCGTTCAAATCCTGCAACATTGATCCACTGTGAGGACTTTAGATAAAAGCTGCCAGCGAGATCCTTTTTTGGATTAGCCGTCTCGTTAAGCATGGAGCCCTGATACGAAATTTCATTCGAGATATCGAACATGGGCGATATGCAGCGACGATGAACCACAAGCGGGCAACCAATCCATTGATCACCCTCGCCATTGCTGCGCAGATGGCCATAGGGATTAACGGCATCGGCAAGTCGTTGGACCGAAGCCATGTCTCCCTTAAACGGCAGCAATACTTTTTTACCAAGGGTAGCGCGGAGCTCCTTAACATCCCCAGTAATCACAGGCTCAATCTGAGAAGGGTCGCCGACAATCATTGCACGTCGACTGCGGGCAAGGGCACCCAAAGCGGCATACGGCACCGCCTGTCCAGCCTCATCTATAATCAACAGGCCGAACAGGGGTACAGCCCCACCAATCTGAACATCCTCAAGCATGCGACCAATCGACGCAAATGTGGAAGAAATCACTGGGGTAAGCAAACCGAGTGCCTGAAAAAGCGCAGGGGCCATCTTCCGTCTGTCGGCTTGCGTGAACTCTATCAACTCCTTTTTGCCAGAATCGGCGCCTTTGTCTTTAGCTCCCCAGTATGTTCGTAGAAACGTAATGTTGTTCCGCATGCATTTTGATTCGAGAATGAACTCGCGTGTCACCTGCAGCGCGTACAGAAATAGCAGGTTACGCTCCTTTTTTAGTTCATCGTCATCGGATGGATTATAAAGATGAGCGCTCTTTCGGCTTTCGTTATCCCCCTTTGAGATAGACTCAACAAAACGCTCGTCAATCGTCTCGACAGATTTAGTGCCCTTGACTACGTCCTCTAACCCCTTAATCTTCACCTGCAAAGAGACTAGTTTCTTCTTTTCATTCTCTAATTCTTCGTATTTGTCCTCAAATCCCGTACGCAGCTCAACAAGTTTCTGCTCCGACTTGGTTTGCTGCATAAAGGAATCGAGCTCTTCACGGCAATCGGACACGCGACCCTTATACAAAATGCTCCAGATCCGTCCACTGGCCTTTTCTTCCGCATCGCGCAGCTCTTTTTCGAGCGCTCTCTTTCTCTCCTCATAATCGGCGGTATACTTCGCAATGTCATCAAGATATTTCCGGACATCGCCTGCAGCACCGCCTTCAAAAGGATGAGGCAGGCATACCGTTTCGATTGTCAGCTCTTCAACTATCTTTCGCTCGTCCTTTTGACACTCACGATCCAATTGAGGCAAACGCGATTTAAGGTTCAGAAGCTCGCGTTTCTTAGCGGCTTGTTCCTCCATTCGATCGAATCGATCGGATACCTTTTTGTATTGAACAAGAAACAGTTTCTTCGCCTTAGAAAACCGCTTGCCCTTTCCCAGCCCGCCGCTAAACTGCAGCGAAGAAAGCTCGCAATCTCTGAAATTATTAATATTCCTACGGTTTCCCAGACATGCCGCAATCATAAGCCCAGGATGCGCAGGGTCGCGAAGATTGCCATTATTGTCAACGAGCGCCGAAGAGAAATAGAGATCATCCACCGGTTTCTGCTCGTTTTTCTTTCCCCAAACAATGTTGGACAAATCTGACTCTAGAAACTCCTTTTTCTCAGATTCGTCTATACCCTCCCAGAACGCCTTTCCATCAGGAAGCTCTTTGGCGATATTCTCAACTGCTGCATTGTTTGTCGAGCAGACCAAAATGCTGAGACTATTTATCGCATCTCCGGTCCTGCCCTTTTTGAAGCGATATGGATTCTCAGCATACTTGAGATAATCTTTGCTAAGTTCCACCTCTTCGAAGGCGTCATCGGGCTTGTCATATTCGCACAGCAGACGGGCTTTTTCGACAACGTTAGCCGCAACGATGTCCTTGAGCAGGGTTGTTTTTCCCGTGCCCGGGGGACCGTTAACCGACATAACGTCGTTTGCGGGGTATTTGCGTGTCGAACCGCCACGACCAACCGCAAGATTTACCGCCACTTGTTGCATCAAACTCAAGGAGTATTTACTCGGCCAGCGACCGATAGGTGTAGCGCCGGCTCCCAACACTTCAGAAAAAAAATCTGCACGGGCAGTCAGATCATCATCGTCTTCGCCGCCCAGAAGATCAATCTCTCCACAGGCAGACTCCTCCCTCAAGCCGCCTTCAAGGTAAGCGGCGACTAGAGGCAGCGGCCCCTTATCCAAATCGTCGAATGACCCTGACTTGCACTGCTCATTTATCCGGGAAATATCTTTTGCGAAAAATGAGTGACAGAGCGATTGGTCGAACACTGGGTACGCATCGCCCCCATTGTCCTTTGGCTTCATTGCTCTATATTCAACAAGCAGCCTTGAACACCACTCGCTGATACGTTCAGCCCCGTCACCGTCGGGAAGGCAGCTGGCAATCCCCTCAATCATTGGTCGGACGCAACTATCGACAAGGTCCCTAATGACACCATATGTCAGCTTTGTTCCATTGAGTTTTTCGTTGATTTTATTGCGGATTTCATCCTGCTCTTTCTCAAAGCTAACGATGGCATTTAGGCTATTCCCGACGTTCCTCTTCAACCACCAAAATAAAGAGGACAACTCAAGGCTGACAAATTGACCATCAGGACTCACACCTAATAGTGCGACCGTCATGCACTCATCCTCTTTTTCGATTTCATTCCCCGGTTTTTCTGCAATATAAGTCATGACCGCTTCGCGCGGAACGGAGCCCAGGTGACAATAAATCGTTGAGATCGGCCAGTTTTCGCCGTTTGTGACACTATCCGCACGTTCTCTCGCTTCTTCAAAAGGCGTCCTTAAGTACTGGTCGTCCCGCTCTTCTGGAACAAAGCAGTCATCAAGCATTCCTTTTCTGGGCCTAGGCGGATTTTTCTTATCTTCGGGTTGGTCGCCTTGGCTCAAAAAATCGAGCAAATACCAGTAATCCAACGCATCGCCAATTGCTTGCTTTTTCTCAGCAGGGGTCATTTGAATCAGTCCTCGCACTCACATAGATACATTTATGTCCAATGATGTCCACGACGTCATCGCGCAATTTCTTTGGTTGAAGTATCTCAAACACATCGAGCCACTTCATCGCCCATGTTTTCATGCCGTCATACGATGCCATAAACGAATACTCTGGATTTGGGTGCCCGTCCTGCGTCTCGCACCGAAACCCATCGTTCCCGGCAAATTCGGCTAAAAGATACTTCTCCTTTGCCTGGCTATGGCACCTTGCGCGAACCGTAACTATATCGTCACTAAACATCCTGTTCACGCCAGCACGAGAGAACCTTTTCGCCTCTTCGGCCATCGCTTCAAAACGACCTTTTGCATCATCCACTGGTCCAGCAATGGTTATATCCCGCAGGCTATCAACTCGAATTGCGTCAAAAGACCTCGCAGCACCCTTGTGACCCACAAACAGGTAGTAGTAGCCATCGTGCATGCATAGATGATATGGCGTATGGCTATGCAGTCGCCCCTTATCAGAAGTTCGAAAGCGGACTCTCTGCCTTTGGCTAATGGCCTTTTCCAATAACTTCAAATTTGCAAGCGTTGCTTCCATATTTGCAATTCTGCCGCTTTTGAGCAGGGCGTTTTCTTGAGCCAAACGATCTTCAATCTGCTGCCTTTCTTCGCCGCACAGCAGGCGAAGAACTGCATGCTCGAGCGCGTCGGCTCCACCTACACCCGTAGAAGCTTCGATGAGACGGCACAAATGCTCAATTTGCGCACCATCAATTTGACGCTCTATGCTGTACAGGTGCTTCGCATTTTTAGGAGCAGGATCCCCCTCACCATTCGTCAGTCGCTCGCCCTTACATGCCAACCGACTTGCAATCACTGTGTAGAACGGATTCAGGCAACTGTTGTCGAGGTCGATTCTATTCATCTCGGTTAACGGACTGACGCCCGCATTATTGCAGAGCGAAGGCTTTTTTGATCCAGAATCAACAAGTGCGTTCAATACGCCCTGCACTGTGTCACGCTTAACTTCATATCCATAACGAGCTTTAAGCTCCGCCATTATGTCCGAAACGCTCAACCCTTTGCCAAGCCCAGCATCGGTTTCCTCCAATAGGATACGCTCGACATATATCGCCAGCTCCTTTGGATATGCTCGGTGATTTCCTTGGGTTTTCGGTTGAACCATAGCCGCCTCCAATCTGAACAATCAACATTTTATTCAGTCAATATAACCAGGAGATTGAAAGTGCCGCTATTTAACGGTGAACGGCGAAGCCATCCATAAAGGGCTCCGCCGTTCACAAAAAGAGTAACACAACCCGTATACGACGTATTGACTATTAGAGCGCGCTCGTAGCAAATTTGAATCTTGAATCAGACATGGGCGCCCAGCATCGTCTATACGCGCCATAATCGCCGCTGGATAAATCATGACGGTACCAGTATTGTGAGTATTTATGCGTTTCCGTACCGCGAATATTGCGGGACAGTACCGGCGGTATCGTGAATCGGTACCGCCGGTGTCCGTTCAGCACCGTCAGCCGTATATGTCGCGCATGTTGACGTCTCCCATCTCTAGCCAGACAGTGCCGTGCACGATCCTGTCCATGATCGCCCCGGCGTAAATCCCGCCGCCCAACCTGGCGTGCCAGCCCTTCGACCTGTACTGCGCGCAGAAGACGGTCGAGGACGAACCGCAGCGCAGCTCCATGAGCTCGAGCAGCATCGCCCTGAACAGGTCGTCGGGCTTGTTCAGCAGCCACTCGTCGAGCACGAGAAGGCCGTACCCGCCGAACTTCCTGAGCAGCTAGCGCTCATGCTCAATTCCGAAAAACGGATGTGACCAAACCCGTAATCACGACGTTAACAAACACACGGCGGGATGCCCGCCGCCAAGGATGGCAACCACTGACGTGTGCGGCGGAGTACGTGACGGCGGCGCCCCGTGAACATCATGCGCGCGTGGGCGTCGCGCAGCAGTGTTTGCCGGCGCTGGGCGGCAAAAGATGTTGTTTGCGTTAACTTTGCCTGTCCGAGCTCGCATGCAGATTTCCATCGTAGGTCAAGCCTATACATTGGCGCAACCCGGCTTTATAATCGCGCTATTTTCTGCTAATTCGCGTTATTTCTTGTTCGGGGGCAATGATGGAAGAGTCTTGGGTGACTATGAAGGATATAGCCTCCCATGTTGGAGTGACCCCGGAAACGATTCGCAGCTGGATTAAAACCAAGGAGTTTCCCGCCCAGAAGGTCGGCCACCAGTGGAGATTCAAATACAGCGCCGTTGACGCGTGGACGGAGGGACGTTGCTCCGAGACGGATTGTGAAAAACCCGATAATCAGAGCGAACACTTTGAGCCAACCTTGATCAACGGCGACTGTCTGGAAGCCCTTCATGGCCTCGCTAGCGATTCAGTTGACCTTATTCTTACCGACCCTCCCTATAACCTCGGCCTGTTCATGAAGGAGCGCGCAACGAACCTCAAGGCGCTCCGAGATAACTACTTCGGGGCGGCGGGCTGGGACAACCTCGAGTACGAGGAATGGAACGAGTCCATGGACTCGTTCTTTGAGGAAGCCGCCCGTGTCATGAAGCCGGGTGGTTCCATGATCGTATTCATGGCGGTCATCAAGGTCGAGTCGATTATCACGCAGGCCGTAAAGCACGGGTTCTATTACAAGACAACCGGGACATGGCATAAGCAGAACCCCATGCCGAGGAACATGAATCTTCACTTCGTGAATTCCACCGAATCGTGGATCTACTTCACGTATGGAGCGCGAGTCGGCACGTTCAACAACGACGGCAAGGCCGTTCACGACTTCTTCGAGTCCCCGGTCACCCCGAAGCGAGAGCGCGAGTACGGCAAGCACCCGACCCAGAAGCCCGTCGCGCTCATGGACTTCTTCGTTGAGAAGCTTTCCAATCCGGGCGACCTCGTGCTCGACCCCTTCATGGGCAGCGGAAGCTCCGGGGTTTCCGCGGTTCGCGACGGAAGACGTTTTACCGGCATTGAACTAGAGAAGTCCTATTACGACATCGCAACCAAGAGGATCCAGGACGAGCTATGACGAAACCGACAGTAATTGATTTGTTTGCCGGCGTGGGCGGCCTTTCTCTTGGGTTCGAAATGGCCGGTTTCGACGTGAAGATTGCAAATGAGTTCGATCCGTCTATTGCCGAGGCATACACACGCAATCGGCCGGATACCAAAATGGTGGTCGCCGATATTCGTGACCTCGATATTGAGAAGACCTTTTCCGAGTACGCGGGCAAGACGACCATCGTCATCGGCGGCCCTCCCTGCCAAGGATTCTCCCAGAAGGGCCAGAGGAAGAGCATCAACGACCCGAGGAATTTCCTCTTCCTCAAGTACTACGACGTGGTCAAGTTCGTGAAGCCGAAGTACTTCGTCATCGAGAACGTCCCCACCCTCCTGACGACCGAGAACGGCTACTTCAAGAACGAGATAGTGGAGCTGTTCAGCGCCCTGGGCTATGCCGTCAACTGCGGCGTCCTTTGTGCTGCTGATTACGGCGTGCCGCAGGATAGGCACCGTACTTGCATCATCGGTAAACTTGACGCCGACGAGACCGTCGCCCTCCCGGCCCCCTACGGCCGATCCGCGACCATATGGGACGCCATTAGCGACCTCGCCTATTTGGAATCCGGAGAAGGCGAGGAAGTCTCAAAATACCGCAACAAGCCACAATCGGCATACCAACGCATGATGCGCGATGGGTCGACCGAGCTCTACAACCACATCGCGACCGCGCACTCTAAGATCACCCTGGAGCGACTGAGGATGATTCCGCCCGAGCACGGCAAGGAGATGCTCCCCACCGAGCACCTCACCAAGTCCATCTACAGCGGCACTTGGTGCCGGATGAAGAAGGATGGCATCGCGAGGACGATCACTACGCGGTACGACACGCCGTCATCGGGCGAGTTCACGCACCCGTTCCTGAACCGAGCGATAACCACTCGGGAGGCTGCTCGCATCCAATCCTTTCCGGACACGTATCATTTCTATGGGGCCAAGTCGTCACAGATGAAGCAAGTCGGCAACGCTGTCCCACCCCTGCTTGGTAAGGCAATTGCCGAGCAGATCATGCATGACCTCAAATCGTAAGGAGTGGTGAACCGTGCTGCTTCCCAGTAAGCTCGAGTTTCGCGAACCAATTAGCCCTAGGCTGTGGGTATCCAGCTCAGTGGTAAAGGATCCCAAACGAACGCTTGCGTTGCTGATTCTATTGTGGCTGGCAAAAGAGAAGCCTGCGAAAATGACGATCACGCCTGCCAACGAACTGGTTGACGGTGAGTCCAGTTTAAAGCTGCTGCTTAGCTATGCCAATAGTCTCAATGTACCTGTGAAAGAGACTGACCTAGGCCTTAATACTGTGTCACTTTTTCAAGCGCAAATTGAATCCTTGGATGCTGTTTTGTGCCTAGTATGGCGTCTTGCGCGAGTAAGCACGGTTGGTTCTCCTCGTTCGGCCGAGCGTATAAAGAAAGATGGCGAACTGGTCAGAGGTGACCGAGTAATTAGGCTTACGAGCAATATTGATTTGATTGGAATTCTTATCTCCACAAGTCCGATTGAATATATCACGGTGCTGTTTGCATGGCTTCAATCGAAAAAAGAGCTTGATCACGTCGTTGAGAATCGACTAATTCGAATGCTTGGCATTTTCTCTGATCAGGTCGTCTGCAAAACAGATAATGACGTGAATGGCTATTTATATTCTCTTCCATGTGTGTACGACGCCCTGCTTTCCGCAAATGAATTAGAGACGAAAAAAGTCTTAACGTGTACCAACAGCGATCCGAAAGGCCCTGTAAGGGCAGTTAAGAACCTTATTATCGACGGTCTCAATCCCTGGCTCTCGCCCATCTCGACTAATAATGCGAAAAACGTCATCCTTGCCAAGGGCGTGAACAAAGCCGAACTTAATGATTACAAGTCTAGGGCTTTCACGTCATTCAATACAGCAAGAGTGGACTACTCTGATTTGTCGTCTAATGCTGAAACTAAGACCGCTGAGACCAGTGAAGCCAGCGAGGTTAAACTTCCTTATAATCTTATTTATTTTGGAGCCCCCGGCACCGGCAAGTCGCACAGCTTGAACAAACTCGCCGGGGAGCACTTCGATAAGGCGCACACGCGTCGCGTCACGTTCCACCCGGACTACAGCTACGCCTCCTTCGCGGGCTGCTACAAGCCGACGATGCAGTGGCCCGAGCAGAAGCCCGACGAGTCGCTGTCCGAGAACATGAGGAGGCCCTACATCTCCTATGAGTTCGTCCCCGGACCCCTCGTGAAGAGCTACGTCGAGGCGAAGACCCATCCCAATGAGGACTACCTCCTCATCGTTGAGGAGATCAACCGCGCGAACCCCGCCGCAGTGTTCGGCGACGTATTCCAACTGCTCGACCGCAAAGGCGACGGGGTGAGCGAGTACGACGTGGACGTTCCCGTCGATCTCGGAGAGTTCCTCTGGAAGGAGTTCTACGATGCATCCGGGTGCGCGGACGAGACCCCGGGGCTCTACAGCCACGAGGAGAACGTCGCGCATCGCGTGAACGCGATGCGCCTGCCCTCCAACCTCTACATTTGGACAACTATGAACAGCGCCGACCAGGGCGTGTTCCCGATGGACACCGCCTTCAAGCGCCGCTGGGAGTTTCGCTACATGGGAATCGACGAGGGCGAGGGAAAGTACGCCGGCAAAGTCGTGCGCATCGGCGCGAAGCGCGAGCCCGTGGAGTGGAACGTCCTTCGCCACGCCATCAACGGCCTGCTCAAGGGCAAAGCGCGCGTCAACGAGGACAAGCTCCTGGGCCCGTTCTTCCTCACGGAGTCCGCACTGGATGACGACGAGGCCTTCGACGAGGCGTTCAAGAGCAAGGTGCTGCTCTACCTCTACGAGGACGCCGCGAAGATGAAGCGCCCGAAGGTATTCCGTCACCCCGACTTCACGTACTCCGAGATCTGCGCCGAGTACGACAGCTCTGCCGACGGCGTGTTCGCTCTCGACGAGCCCGTGCCACGCGTCGAGGATGGCGCCCCCTCCGAGGACGAGGGCAACGGCCAGGGCGCGGAGGAGTAGCCCATGGCCTTCGACCCCGTCTACGTACGGGAGCGGGACTCCTACTCGTTCGGCGACCTCACCCGGCTGCTCGGTCTCGACGTCCGCGACGCCCTCGCGTGCGTGAGGGCGCTCGCCGCCCGCGGGGTGCTGACGCTCAGGAGCGACGCCGCCCCCGAGGGGGGCGACGCCGACGAGGAGCTCGCCGCCCTCGGCAAGTACCAGTTCACGTGGGTTGGCCTCGCGCGCTGGCGCGAGACCCTCGTCTGCGCCTACCCGAAATACTTCCCCAGGGGGACGCGCCCCTCGGAGACGGAGCTCGCCCAGGTGTTTCGCGTACTGCGCAAGAGCTCCGGCGGGCTTTCTGGCGTCGGCGCCGCGCTGCCGGACGCCGACGAGGACGGCGGGCCGCTCTCGCTCATGCTGGCGCTGCTCGGCTCCTACGAGGAGAATGGCGTCTACTCCAACTACGTGCGCGTGGTCCGCGACAACGGGTCGGGTGAGATCGCCTGGGGCAGGACCATCGCGCAGAACCAGCCCTTCATGGACGGCGACACGCCGGTCTACTTCGACCTTAAGACGCGCGACACCTCCCGCGACGCGGCCGACCTGGTGACACGCCTCCACCGGTGCGTGCTGACTCGCTGCTCCGAGGACCTGCGTCGCTGGGGCCTGGACGAGCTGCTGGGGCTCGCCCCGGTCGACCTCTCCGGCGAGGAACTGGAGGACCTGGGTGACGCCGAGACGCTGACCTACCGCCTGGAGCAGGAGCGCTCCGTGCAGTTCGTGGCGTGGAAGCAGGACGTCATCGACATGCTGCTGCGCTATCTGAGCCCCTCCGAGGAGTATGAAAGCCCCGAGGAGGAGTTCTGCCTGGGCACTTCATCCTTCTACCACGCGTGGGAGCTGGCATGCAAGAGCGCTTTCGGGGACAGGCTCGCCGACCGCATAGACTCGCTGGGGCTTCCGCTCGCCGAGGACTGGTGCCAGCGCGGCGCGGAGACGCTTCTGGGTATCATCCCTAGGCCGGAGTGGATGGACGCCGGCGGTGCGGGCTGCGGGGACGTGAACACGCTGATTCCCGACGTCATAGGCATCCATGGAGACGGCGCTGGCGGCAGAGCGTTCTGCATCTACGACGCGAAGTACTACACGCCGTCGCTGCGCCCCGGCGCCGCCAAGGACGTGCCGGGCGTCGAGTCCGTAACGAAGCAGGTGCTCTACCAGAGCGCCTACGGGGACTTCATCCGGGACAACGGGTTCTCCTCCGTGGCGAATGTCTTCCTGGTACCGACCCACGAGGCCGAGGCGAGGCTCATGGGTAGGGTGCGGTTCCCAGGCGTCTTCGGGAAGCCTGAGCCGCCCCTCACGGACGGGGTGGAGATGTGGGCGCTGCCCGCGGACTACGTGTTCGACTGCTATCTGGCAGGAAGACTGGCGGACGGGAAGCTGATCCAGAGGATGTGCGAAGGGAGCCTGGATGGGGCGCATTAGTTTCGGGGACACACTTGATTGGGATGGCACGCTCTATCCCAATCCTTCAAGTGCTATTGACGGGGCCATCAACATGGTCTCGACCTCTCGATACACGGCAAAATCCGACCCCGTTGAGTTGACAGAAACAACGGACAGGATGAGATACCGGTTCCTCGCGACCAACGTAGACAATCCGAAGAATCCTTCTCATTGTGTTGAGGGCAAATTCGTCTACGAACGAAAGAGGAAAGGAGATGCTTCTTTCCCCTCAGACTCGGCCGAAACCGAACTGGGCCCTGCTTCGAGGGGCATGCTGCAAAGAAAAGGGTTCAATGGTGATTGGCTCGAACTCACTTTAGACACCGGAGAGACCCGTCGCCTGTACGAGGCACTTGATGCTCGCTACCGAATCCATCAGGAGGGTGGAGGAGTTCAAGGCGGCAGCACAACGTATGTCCCCCTTGACCGCTCCGTAAGCTCACTCCTTAAGATGATGCGCGAAAATCCCTCGGAAACCAGGCTACTTACAGATGGCAATAATTTCGAACTCGTCAAAGAGATGATCCGGCTCATGACCCAGGGGACGACTCGCGAGCAATTGGGTGAGATATTCTCCGAGTTGGAGAAGGGACATCTCGATGACTTCACGGTCAGTCTGAGTCTCGCCCAGCTCGAAAAGGTCGAAAAGGAGATTGCTGAGAACCTCGGTAACGGCAACGAGGAGTACTGGCAGAGAATATTCACCGACCACCAATGGATACTGTCGCAGGTATTCTCCGCCCCATGCACACTTCTCCAAGGCAAGGCGTATGTCGGAGGCAAGGCGATTGATAATTCCGGTGGCAATATCTGCGATTTCCTCTACCAGAATGAGCTAACCAGCAATGTCACGCTCATCGAGATCAAGACTCCTCTTACAAGCCTGCTCGGCACAATATACAGGGGGAAAGAGCCCGAGAACGCCGTTTATTCCTTGACCTCACACATGAGCGGATCAGTAAACCAAGTGCTTAACTACCGGGACACGCTCACGAAGGAGTACTACATGGTCAACGGGCGCTCGTCTTCTCACTTTGAGGCCCTTTCCCCAAAGTGCGTTGTAGTCATAGGGAAGATCTCTGAACTCGACACCGCGAGCAAAAAAGCTACCTTTGAGCATTATCGGAATAACCTCAGCGATGTGACTGTGGTTACTTTTGATGAGTTGCTCCAGCGAATCCAGGACCTCATTGCCGTACTCCGAACAGGCAACGAAGCGACCTCCCCGACCTCGGGAATCCGGGAACCCGACATAGTCATTCCCTTCCAGCAAGCCAATCCGAATCCTCGTTTGGTCGGGAGATAGTCCAATTACCCCTTAAACACCATGTCGTTGTGGTATTCAATAAACTCAGCTCGTGGAGCGAATCATTTCGGAAGCGCAATTGGCTCTCCGTTGTAGCGCCACAAATACTCGTCCTCGGGCGTTTCGTGCTCGACCACACTGGACACCATTATCTTTAGGTCCTTCGTAATTGTGATTAGTCCCCGATCGAACGCCTTATCGTGTAATGCGTTTAAAAGCAAGTCGTTGTCGGGCGCAAGGCGCTCCGTTTTAGGACCAGAGACTTTCCAGGGCTTGATATGGGTGGCGACCAGCAGTGTCTTGTTCGATAGCCCCGTCAAGCAACACCTTGAATTGTAATTGGCAAGCAAGGTATTTCGAAAGAACTCCTGGTTCATCCGCATCGAAACGATTGCCTCGCGCTCTTTACCCTCTGGCAAATCAATGCCGATCGTCTCTTTCAACTCATCGCTTAGCGGTTCTTCAAAATCGAAACAGTTGAGGAAAACGTCGGTCGCCTCCTCAACAAGCTCATCACCAGCAGAGGAATACTCAGCCCAAACCATCTTGTCCATTTTGCTCGCCTGGGTCATTCCAACCTTGCCGCGAGCACGTCGACGCTCATCGGATGATGCAAGGTTCCAGATTATTAGAGCAACCGCGCCCGGCGTTCCGCCAATGGCCTTGGCTAACGCCTGGACATCCTCGCTTGTATCATCGACCTTTTTTAATGGTAGGGCGAGGTATAAGAACAGAGCCGCAAGGGTTTCTTCCCTCGACTATTTATCTCCACGACTAGCCATGATTGCTCCTCGCCCGCGCACCGCTCACTTAGCTGCTCCAAGATAATCCCGCGGGGACCGCACTTGCCGCCTTTTCTCATTCGTCGGTGAACGGTTGAAACAACGGCGCTTCCACGCGCTTCTCATACCCGCGCTCAAGCTTCTTCCCAAGCTCCGCGGCACAGCGCTTCGTCTCCTCGGCAAACAGGTCATCGATAGCTCTATCAATCCGAACGCAGGTCTCGAAATGTTCGTCCTTCCAGGGCAGATCAAGGCCCAGGCTCGTATCCCAATAGCCGCCGAGCTTTGCGTTGATCACTTCCTCGGGATACAACACGTCGTGGCGGACACCTTCGATCGCCTCGTCCTCATCCATATCGCAGGCTGCATCGTCCTTCTTGAGACACTTGCACAGCTCCTTTTGCTCGCGGAAGCGATGCAGCGCGCTGGCGCACACCACAGCCAAAAAGCGATAACGTTCGCATAGGTCCCATTCGCCGCCGAGCCATACGCGATAGCCCAGAATGACACTTGCGGGCTCCTCGTTGAGCAGGAACAGGTCCCACGGATATACTTCAGCGCCCGCGTCCTCCCCTGACTTTTGCACGCCGCTGCGCGTAAAGGCGCACGGCTCTACGTCGTAATAGTCAAAGCCGTGGCCCGCATCGCGACGATTGATGACATGCTTGGGCAACAGGACGATCTTGTCGCTGGGCTCGGGGTCAACCTTGCGCAGCTTTTTGACCTTGCGGCGGGCGCGCTTTAAGCTGCGCTCGTTATCGACACGGCCGCGGCCGTCCGGCTTGCCGCCGTATCGCAGGGCAACCTCGCGCGCCAGGATCTTTGTGTCCGCAGCGCACAGCAGGTCGCTCACGGTGGGCAGGTCTTCCCACTCAATGCCGTCGACATCCCAAATCCTGCTCATGTTCAACCTCTTTCTGGCCGTTAAACTACGCGATCGTTCGCCCCGCTCTATATGCCCACAAGACATGAGCCCCGCTAGAGTGCCTTCTTACTCGGAGCAATCACCTCGTCCACCAGACCCAACTCCAGAGCGCGCCTGGCGTTGCACCAGCAGTCGCGCTCGGTGAGCTCGTGGAACTCCTGGGCGCTCAGGTTGCCATGCTCGGCCAGCAGCTCGTCCAGCTCGGCGCGCATGGCCGCCGTGTGCTGGGCCACGATCTCGATATCGGTCTGCTGCGCCATGCCCGTGCCGCCCATCAACTGGTGGATGAGCACTTGCGTGTGGCGGTATACCTGGCGGTGGTCGCCGCAGGCCAAGATCACCGCGGCCATCGAGGCCACGACGCCCTCGCCCACCGTGATCACGGGGCAGTCGAGCGACTGCATGGTGTCGATGAGCGCCAGCCCCGCCGTAACGCTACCGCCCGGGCTGTTGATGATGAGGGTGATGGGCTCGGTGGCACTCTGATGCTCCAACACCAGCATGGACTTAATAAGGCCATTGCAGGTCACATCGTTGACCTCGCCTTCCAGCAGCAGCACGCGGCTGTTAAGCAGCTCACTTGCCATATCGACGGCGGCAACGCGACCGTCCTTGGACTTCTTGATAATGCTAGGCTCACGATACATAACGGACATGGTAATTCCCTTCTAAACGGAATCGGTAAGGAAGTAAAACGAGGCCGCACGGCTAGCGGCCAATGGAAGCCGTGCGGTCAAATAGGCAAGATTGAGCGCGCGAAGCTGCAAGGACTAATCCCTCAGCCACTTGGCCGCATTGGGATGGTCGCCGCAAAAATACTTCTTGGCACGGAAGGGGCGCATGCCGGTTACTTTGACCAGGCAGTCGGTACGCGGCATAAGCCCCACCTCGCCCGGGGTTATCACGCAACCGCGCACATCGACGGCAGTACGCTCGGCGCCCACGTAATTGGTGCCCAGAACCGACTCGCCGCACAGATTGCTTATGTACTCCTGTGTCGCGATGTTGCTGCCGCCGCCCATATAGATCAAGCTGTCGCAGTTATCGAGGATGGTAAGCGCTGCGGATTTGCCGTACGCACCATCGAGCTGACTCAGCGATTGCGCGCACATCAAAAAGCTAATGCCACGGCTGCGCACGGTCGCAATACTCCGCTCAAAATCGGGAATGCGGCCCACGTTGGGAAACTCATCCAGAATAAACTGCACGTGGCGCTGCAAATGCCCGCTGGGGTTGGAATCAGCGCGGCGCTGGGCCAGGTTAAACAGCTGCTTAAGGGCAACGTTCGCAAGCCATGCATTGGTCGAGTCGTTGTCGCTCACCTTAAGATCGATTACGCGCTTGCCCTCGTCGATACGGTCGAGGCGCATCTCGTCTTTCTCAAAGACGCGCATGAGCTGGGGGGTCTTAAGCCGCGAGATGGTCGCGTTAAGCGTGATCAGAATGCTCTTAAGCGTTCTATCGGCTGCCCCGCGAAAATCACGATACTGTTCAACGCCATACAGGTCCGCGTTCGCAGAATCATACTTGCCAAGAAATTCCTTGGACTCCACCTGCTCCACAAGGTGATCCAGCGGAAATCGTCCCTCGCCATCTCCCGTAACCTTGATGAGTGCCGCCAGCTTAAAGACGTTGTTTATCTTAAGATAGCGTCGCGGAGCTGCGGGATCCCCGTCCGGCGCAAATGTGCCGGCAAGGCACTCTAAGAGGAACAGGATTCCAATAATCGCTCGAAGTAGCAGATCGCTCGCATTGTCCCAAAACGGATCGTCCCTAAAGCTACGCCTGTCAGGATCGACCCCCTCCATGATTGACGCCACTGTGGTGGGGATATCCTCGACATCCATCACGTAGCGCAAAGGATCGTACCCGGACGACTGCTCGGGATTGATGGTGTCGAGAACCGTTACCTCGTAGCCGTCCTCCTCGAAGCCCTTCCCCGTACGGCGCAGCAGCTCGCCCTTGGTGTCCGTGACCACATAGCAGCACTCGTGGTGATTGAGCAGGTTGGGCAAAATGAAACTCGCCGTTTTGCCGCTGCCGGTACCGCCAAAGGCAAACACATTGTTGGACACGCTCGTCTCCCAGTGCTTGTCGCCCTCGTAGAAAGCCACCGTGGCACCTTGCGCCAAGATCACATCGCGCTGCTCATCGCCGGATGACAGCGTCTGCATTTCCTCCTTGGTCGCCCACTTCTTGGTCTGATACTCCGTTTGCTGCGCGGACTCGTAGCCGTACATCTTAATGACCGACATTGCACGGCCCCTTTCTTGTCGATAGTTCTGCGTGATTGTTAGGAAATACGGTCGACGTCTGCGCCCTCCTTGGGGCTCGTCGCACACGGCAACTTGACCGCACCGTCAATCAGACGCTCGGTTTGCGCCACATAGCTCTCGCGCGCCGCGATTGAGACTGACCCGTCGCGCAGATATGCAAGCAATGCATCAATCATCAGCTTGTCGAGCAGGTCATACTCTTTGGCCTGAGCGAAGTTGAGGGTGTAGCGGTCCTGGAGCTCCCGTACCTTAGTTGCCAAATCGATTTCCATCTTTTCCTCCATGCAATAAAAGTTCTCCCGATTGTCCGAAAGTGCCTCATACGGGTATTTGACGCATAGCTCAAAGTTGAAACGCGGACTCGTATCGAACACTCGTTGCTGAATCACGCGGTAACGTTCGAAAAACATGACGACATCGTCTTCGTCCGCCGTAAAGCCACGCGATCCGTCGCGATGCACGTGGTCGTAGGGCCTTTTGTGGTCGGTATGACGCACAAAGCGAGACGGAATATATCCACCTTTTTCGGACGAGTACTTCATACCTGTCGAAACCTGCTCAAACATGAGCACGCCGCTCGATTTAAAGCGCGGATTGCTTCCGTGCCGAAACAGGCTAATTAAGATGGCCATGCAGCGCATGCAGTTATCGCGCTGGGGAAAGTACAGCGACAGCAAAGCGAGCGCCGCCGCGGCCAAAAGCTCGCGAGCCTCGTGCACATCGTCTCGATACTGCTCGGGCACCAGCCCGGGAATATCGGGCGAGTGCTTTTCCAGCACGCCAACAAGTGCCTTAGCGAGGCGCTCAACGTTCTCTTCACCGCAGTACGGATACGGAAACGGCTTCTCTGCCTTCTCGTTCTTTGCGCACATACTACGGAGATCCTCGTCGAGTGTGTTGAGGAATGCCTCGTAGATGCTGTCTTCGCTCTTCATGAATGCTTCTTCCTATCCGGTTGCAGATGTTTGTCGGTAAGTTTGTTCTAAGTTTTAGAATGATTTGACGTGTGGGCCAGAAACGTCGCCTAGCCTGTGGTTTCGTAAGTAAAATTACTCTGCTCGATAGCGCGATTTGCCTAAAGGCTGTCTAGCTGTGGCATCAAACAGTTGGTATTGAATTGGTTTGGATTGCTTCGAGGATAGCACAGTGTGCTGTTCTCGTCATTAGAAATTTTTGAAATATTCTGTTAACATATATCCCACTAAGAAGAAAGGGCATACGTATGTACGAATCCGCGTTCTCTTTGCCACGCCTCACCGCTGCCATCATTTCGCGCGCACTCAATCTGGAACAAGGCAGTCGCTTGCGCGTCGTTCGACTACCCGATTCGCTCGATGCCGACCTGCTCAATACGTGCCTCTTCATGAATAAAAGCGTCTTTCCCAGCATTTGCGAACTTGAACCAGGAGAGCGGGACGACGTCGACGGCCCCGCTCCGGTGCTTATCGACGCTACGGGCTATCACCGCAATACTCACGACAAAGAAATTCGCTTATGCGAGGCCCTTATCAACGATCTGGAGCCGGGCTATTTAGGCTTTTGCGATTGGGACCCCTTTGTTTGGTGCCTCTATGCGCTCGCGCTTTCCGGTCGAAGCAGGGCAGCGGTATTACTGCCAGCAAGTCTAATAGATAAAGCCGAGCAGGCGCGCACGGTTCTCATGCGCGAAGGACTCATCGAGCGTGTCGTCTATTTCCCGCACAGCGAACCCAGCAGTTACAAGATGTGCGAGCTCATCGTCTTGTCAACGGAGAACCGCAGCGTCACATTCCACAACCTGTCCAGCTTCACTCGCTACATGTTGCCAACCCCCGCGAACGAAGAATCCTGCCCGCCCCTAGCTATTGCACCGGATTGGTCCCGCGTTAGCCTCGCTCAACATCAGACCTCTCCCATAGAGACAATCGTTCTCGAGACGCGTGAGCTACTCCAGCACCATGCCCCACTCTCGTGGGGCAAAATCAGCCTTATCAGCCTTACCCGAAACTACAGCGCCACGCTTGGTGACGCTTTTACGCGAGTGGCACCATTCATGCCCCGCGAGAGCACCACATCGAACGACGTTGATGCGATCGAGGTTCGCCGCATCTCATCTCAGGATTTTCAAGACGGCAACCTTCTGCCCGCAGACGCTGTAGAAAGCGCAAACGGCTCGGATTCCAAAATCGTAAAGGTGGACCCCAGCGTTCTCGATCGCTATGAGCTCCGCGCTGGAGATATCGTCATGCCGCGCATGCTGGGTCGCTACGGCGCGTCCAACCTGCTTGTCGTCAGCGCCAATGACGCAAAGCAGCACCTGGTTGCTTCGCATAACACCACCGTCATTCGCCCGTCATTCGAAACAATGACCGAAGAGGAGCGCGTGGTGTTTTCGGAGATAATCGTTGGCTACCTTACAGAAGGCCACGGGGCGCAGCTAATTCAAGCATTGACCGAAGCGGCAGACATCCGTGCCATCCGCCCGACCGACCTGTTTGAGATCGAAGTCCCGCCGGCGCTCGACCCGCGCACACGCGAGTATAGCGAATCCATCAACCGCTTTGCCGAGGTCGTAAGGACAAAGAAACAAGCCGAGGCCGCTGTCGCCCAAGCCCAGCGCGACCTCGAAGGCGCAAAAAAGGCCGTCACCCAGGTGGTCGACCAGACCTGCGAATAGCGCATAGGCAGTAGAAACGTCTTAAGCCGGCGACAGGAACTAATTCTGCCGCCGGCTTAACTATCTAGCCTATTCCCATCCCGTGGTCTGAGGATTCCATTTGCGCACATTCGCCGAATGATTAAAGCACGATGTATACAACCGATTGACAACCTCTTCTGCCCCAGCAATGTTCCCCGCGAGATCAAGTACCCCCGCCTGCCTCGCCATCTTTACGTACTGTGCAGAACCATTTTGTTTCCACCAGAGAGGCGCCACGAACTCTTCCGGCATTGCCACTTTGCGGGCAGACGCTTCTTTCTCGACCCTCTCGACAAGCGTAGCCCCATCGATGAAGCAAGTTTTCGCGTACACCAAGATGTCGACTATATCCTTGATTCGCGAAGAGGCACGGCCCTCATGCATCTCTATCATTGCGAGCAATTTATCTGCAAGGGCGCTCTCCACTCGGCATACTCGATAGTCGCAGACTGGGAGCCCCTCGATATTCAAACGATCGATCGGCGCGAGAACCTCAGGCTCAAGTCCCCGCACTTCATCAATTACCAAGTCAATTGAAATTGGCTGTAGCTTCTTGGTTCCCATAAAGGGGGTGAACCATACCTTAGCACCGCACCGATACTCATCTTCTTCTTTGATCTGCTCTGCACGATCAAAGACAAACGAAACGAAATCCTCCAGATCAATCGAAGCCGCCCGCACCAGATCGGCAACAGCCTCTTCGAGGCTCTCCTCTTGAGCAACCAAGTCAATATCTCTTGTGACACGCGCATCGAGCGTTCGCGCCAGGACGCTTTGACCACCTTTAAGCACAAAACGGCAGTCATCTTCTGAAAAAACGCGACATAGGAAGCGATGAAAGTAGAAACCAACGATTGCCCGATTAGTATCCATTGGTGATTCTCTTGCGGCATTCCTAACAGCCATCTCCAATGCGGCAGGCGTTTTGTACTTCACCATGTCCTCCGTTTCGCATTACCCGTTCAGTACCATCAGCAAAGGCGCCATCAGCTCGCGTCGTTTGGCGGTTTTAGAGTTCTCTTCTACAAGATCCTTCAGCCGTTGTATATCGAGTCCACGTCCAAGCGCGTCGTTATAGGCATCGATAATTAATGAGGGATCCTCGCAATCGAGGCAAAGATCGACAAGCGTGCGCTCGGGTTTAGTTACCGGCAGGCCGTCGAGCCAAACGATGTCCCGCTCAGCAATCTCGCGCTTTACAAAAGAAAGGGATTCGTTTCTTGTATTGATACGCGCGGGCGCGGTCATCCTGTAGGGGGACAGGTAGAAATCGCCCATTTGCTGCAGGTTCGCCGCAGTCGTACCGCTCACTGCAATGCCGTCCCACTGGCGCTTTCTCTCCCACGCGCAAAGGGAGGGATTGGTGAGCTTCCAGAAAGCGTTGAGCTCGTCGGTGTCTCGGCGCTGTGTTCCAGACATCCGGTAGGCGCCGTGGCATATTCGTTCAAGACGCCCCGCACGACATGAGTGTGCCAGCGCATCTCGAGAGATGTCCATGCGAGCCGCCTGGGCTGTGGTGAACACGCCCTCGCTCTCGGAAAGCTCGCTTATCGCCGTTATGTTGCTAAAGTACTTCATGCTGCAATTGTAGGATATTTTCATACTTTTGCAACGTGATTTTTGATCCATTAGATCCGTTTGCCTTGTTTACCCCATTTCTGACGCCGTTTTGCACCGGCACCCCATCCCCCGCTATTGAGGTCTAATACTTTTCCGCGAAGTGAACGGCTGTTTTTGGACCCCTGAAACATCCGCATTTTTCGGCGGCAAAATCGTGGGATTTCAGCATTGAAACCGCAGGAAGCGGCACCTCTAAAGAGTCGATGCTTCGGGGGTCCGTTTTCACTCATTCACTTCTCGGAAAAGTATTAGACCTCGCTATCAGCTATCCCAAAGATCAGACCGTCCCTCCTTCACGCCACGCAAAACCGACCTTCCCCTTGCCTGCGCGCCCCGCGTCACGCGCTTCGCCACCCAAAAACTCATCCAACATTAATCTTGGCTCAAGAATCGCTTAATCTATAACCTGCACTATAGAGTTCGACCAAGGGCGGGGCGGCACCACGCAGGCCGCCGAACGCAACGCTCGTGCCCGGGCAAATCGCCCGGCGTCGCGCCCATCGAACGAAAGGACAGGTCATGGACGACCTCGAAAAAGTTGAAACCATCCGCACCAAGTGCAACGTGAGCTACACCGATGCCAAGGCCGCGCTCGACGCCGCCGACGGCAACGTGCTGGATGCCATCATTTGGCTCGAGTCGCATGGCAAGACCCAGACCACGTCGGCGTACGCCGCCACCGAGTCCGCGCCAGTCGATGAGCCCTCGGCCGAGATGGTCGCCGCGCAGGCCGCCTACGAAAAGTCGAGCGAAAAGACCGACTTCTCCAAGAAGATGGACAGCGTGTGGGAGTACCTCAAAAAGCTCTTCCGCCTGAGCCTGGACACCAAGTTTATCGCCACGCGCCGCGATGCGATCATCCTCAACATCCCCATCCTGATCCCCATCGTCGCGCTGTTTGCCTGGGGCGCCACGATTTGGCTGATGCTCATTGGCCTGTTCTTTGGCATGCGCTACCGCATCGATAGCGACGGCGACGTGCCCGGCAGCATCAACACCCTGATGGACAGCGCTGCCAATGCCGCGGACGACATCAAGCAAAATCTCAACGACGACAAGTAATCGCAGACGGGGGCACGTATGGCACGGATCCTGATTGTAGAGGACGAGGAGAAAATCGCCCGCTTTGTGACGCTCGAGCTGGAGCACGAGGGCTACCAGGTGGAGCACGCCGCCGATGGCCGCACCGCCGTTGACCTGGCGCTGGAGCGCGACTACGATCTGATTCTGCTCGACGTGCTGCTGCCGCAGCTCAACGGTATGGAGGTGCTGCGGCGTGTCCGCAAGCACAAGGATGTGCCGGTGATCATGGTCACCGCGCGCGATGCCGTGATGGACAGGGTGGCCGGGCTCGACGCCGGCGCCGACGATTACCTGACCAAGCCATTTGCGATTGAGGAGCTGTTCGCACGGATCCGCGTGGCGCTGAAGCGCTCGGAGGCCGTGCGGGCGGCTTCGGGCGTTGGCGGCGTTGGGGCGGGCGGTGCGGGCGGGTGCGCCGTTGCGATACCCCCGGCTAGCGACTCGGCCAAGACCTCTGCCGTGCCCTCCCCCGCCGTGCTCACCGTGGGCTCGGTTGCGCTCGACCCCGACCGCCGCGAAGTCACGGTCGGCGGCTCGCCCATCGCGCTCACGGCTCGCGAGTTCGACGTCCTCGCCCTGCTTATGGCACATGCCGGCACCGTGCTCACGCGCGAGCGCATCGCGCACGAGGCGCTGGGCTACGACTACGTGGGCGACACTAACAACGTCGACGTGCACATCGCGCACCTGCGCGCCAAGATCGAAGACGCCGGCAGTGCCCGCATCATCCAGACCGTGCGCGGGGTGGGCTATGTCTGCCGCGCGTAACGACGAGGCTAAGCGCGTCACCTCCATCGCCCGCGCCATCAACTGGAGCTATATGTGGCGCCGCTTGGTGAGCTACGTCTGGCTGGATCTGTTACTGCTGCTTGTTGCGGCGGCGATCCTCGTCTATGGCTACAACCAGACGCTGCCCGATGGCGCGTTTACCGCGGGATGGATCCCCAGCGCTAGCGTTCACGGCATGTCACTGACGCCCGCGCGCGGCTGGGACCTGACAACGCTCACCTATACCGTCGAGTTTGCGCGTACCACCAAGACCTTCCCCCTCGCGCAGGACCTCGTCGCACTGTGGCCCCTCTACCTTGTCGTTGTAGGTTGGCAAGTCATCAGCGTGCTCAACATGCTCGGCGGCGCCCGCCGCGTGCGCCGCACCATGGCACCGCTCAACGACCTGGCCCTGCGCGTTGACGAGCTCGGGCGCATGCAGCTCGCCGGCGGCAAGATGGAAACGCTCGAGCAGGCCATCGAGCGCGCAAGCGTCGACTCGCCGAGCGTCACCACCGGCGACGCCGATCTGGCGAGTATCGAGGTCGCGCTCAACCGCCTGCTGCGCCAGATGCAAGAGGCCAAGCTGCAGCAGATGCGCTTTGTCAACGATGCGAGTCACGAGCTGCGCACGCCCATCGCGGTGATTCAGGGCTACGTGAACATGCTCGACCGCTGGGGCAAAGACGACCCGGACGTGCTGGCAGAGTCCATCGCCTCGCTCAAAGCCGAAAGCGAGCATATGCAGGAGCTCGTGGAGCAGTTGCTGTTTTTAGCGCGCGGCGATGCCGGTCGCACCGTGCTGCGGCGCGCGAATACCAACCTGGCTGCACTGGTCGGCGAGGTTTGCGAAGAATCACAGATGATCGATGCCGGGCACACATATCGGCTGGCGTATGATGCCGCACTTACCGGCGACCCGCGCTGCAACGCATCGGTTGACGTGGCACTCGTGAAGCAGGCGCTGCGCGTGATCGTGCAAAACGCCGCCAAGTATTCGGACGCAGGCACGACCGTCACGTTTGCCATAACACCCGATGCGGGCACGGGCGCGATTGACATAAGCGTTGAGGACGAGGGCATCGGCATGAACCAGGAATCCGCAGCTCACGCTTTCGAGCGGTTCTACCGTGCCGACAACGCACGCGATGCCGGCGCACAGGGCTCGGGCCTGGGGCTCGCTATCGCCAAGTGGATCGTCGACAGCCACGGCGGTGTCATTGGCGTGACCTCAGTCGAGGGCGTCGGCAGCCGCTTTACGATTCGGCTGCCACGGTAGGGGCGTCTCTCACGAATCGAAGGTGAATGCTTTTCCGCGAAGTGAGCGACCTATTTTGGACCCCCGAAGCATCCGCACTTTTTGGCGCCAAAACCGCAGGAAATACCTGACAAAACCGCAGGAAAGAGCGACGTAAAAGTGTCGATGCTTCAGGGGCTCGATTTCACTCGTTCACTTCGCGGAAAAGCATTCACCTTCGATTTACGGCAGCCCGTCAGTCACCCTCTCGGCATTAAAAATGGGGCAAAGCCACGCGCCTTACCCCATTTTTCGTTAGCCATAGCAGCTCGTGCGCTACTCGCGGCACAGGTGCACGGCGAAGCCGGCGAACTCGCGCTTAAAGTACACGAGCTTGGTGCTACCGTCGGGCAGCAGCGCGCGCGACTCCTCGTTGACCTCGAGCCCGCGCTCGGCAAACCACTTCTCGGCCGCATCGATGTCGTTGACGGCAAAGCCAATGTGGCCCTTGGTGCCACGACCGTTCTGCTTCATAACCTCGACCAGCGAATCGTTAAAGTACGAAACCGGGGTCTCGATAACGGGCAGGCCCATCATCGTCGAGAACAGCTCCGCGATCTCCAAGGCGTCTACCGGGTCGGTGGCGTTGATGCCCACATGGGCAACGCGCATGCCAAAAAGCTCGACCGGGTTGGCGTTCTGCTCACTCATACAGTCAGCGCCTACTGAGCCATGACGTCGAGGACGGCCTTCTCGGCAGCGACGCGGTTCATGCCGGTCATGAAGGGCACGCCGCTCACGTACGGGCAGGTGAGTCCCTCGGGGGCAACGGTGGTGGCGATCAGCAGGTCAGCGCCCTCGTCGCAGTAATCCTTGGCCTCGGAGATAGCGCACTGCACGATCTCGTACTTGCCGGCATAACCGTTGGCATCGAGCATGGTGGCGACCTTCTGGGCAACGAGCGTGGAAGTAGCAGCGCCAGCACCGCAAGCCAAAACGATCTTCTTCATAGGTAATGTCTCCCTTCATGGTTTACTTTAGGTAAGTGTACCGCAGCGAGCGATGGCACTTAGCCTCGATGAGCTTTTATGCCAGTTTGCTTGCGCGCTGCGTATAATACATCTAGTACGTGTTGTCATACCGCTCGCTTTATGAGCGACTAAGGACCCTAATATGCCCGATTCCCGCACACTCTGGACCGCCGTCGTTATCATCTGTATCGCCGTGTCGGTGTTCTTTAGCGTCAAAAAACGCACCACGTTTAAACGCCTGCAGCAGCTTATGGCCGCTAAGCAGTGGGACGAGTTCGATCGCTTGCTCGACGACAAACTCACCAGCATGCTGTACCCGCGCTACAACCGCGACTACCTGCGCCTGAACTCCTATCTGCTGCGCGAGGACCACAAGCGCGCCAGCGAGATGTTCGACCTGCTGCTGGGACTCAACCTGCCCAAGATGCAGCGCGTCGACCTGGTCATTAAGGCCTTTAACTACTACGTTGGCCAGGAGGACCGCAAAAAGTCCAAGGAGTTGCTGCACGAGATCAAGGGCTTTGAGGGCGGTCAGGCCGAGGCAGTCGCACACGAATGCCAGCTGATGTACGACACGATGATCCTCAAGCGCCACAACGACATTCCCGAGCTGGAGCGCATGCTCGAAGAGGCCGATGACGACAAGGTCAAGAGCTGCCGCCTGGAATACCTGCTGGCCCTGCAGTACAAGAACAAGGGCGACGAGGCCAAGTTCCAGGAGTTCCTGGAGAAGTCGGGCCAACACTCGATGGCCGTCAACGCGTAACGGACGGCTTGTGCTAGACTTCTAGTCTCACGGGGGCGTGGCGGAATTGGCATACGCAGGAGACTTAAAATCTCTCGCCGCAAGGATTGTGGGTTCGAGTCCCACCGCCCCTACCACGTATTGTTTATGGGCCCGTGTCCCCAAGGGATGCGGGCCCGTTTCTTTTAGATGCTGGTGGGGCTCGAACCCGCGAGGGGGCGAGCGTCAAGCGGACGCGCAGCGTCCGCAGCGAGCCGGCGAGGGCGCCGGCAGGCGGCCGAAGCCGGTGCGGATTTGCGCAGCAAATACGCAGACGTCCCACCGCCCCTACCATGTATTGCCTACGAGCTCGTGTCCCTTTGGGATGCGGGCTCGTTTTTTTCGGACGCCGTCAACCGCAGAGCAGCTCATTTGGGACGGGGCTTTTTTGACTACTTTTTTCCACCCACCCAATGAGTTTCCTCACACATTTTTCGATGGAAAAACGTGGTTATTTCGCACATTTTCCGATGGAAAAACGTGGTTGTCTCACACATTTTCCGATGGAAACGCCCAAATGGCCTTATACTAGCCGAGAGGGTTGGGGGGCAATATGCAACGACAGCTTATGAGTGAACTTATCGCTTGGAAATCAAGGGCGAATCGCAAACCTCTCTTGCTTAAGGGAGCCCGCCAGACAGGAAAGACTTGGCTTCTTAACGAATTCGCAAGCCAGCAGTATCGAAACGTCATTCGTTTTGACTTTATGCTCGAGCCGAGCACACGCTCGCTGTTCGATGGGGACCTCGACCCCAAGCGCATCATCTCCCAGATAGAGCTCCTACGTGGCCAAACCGTAACGCCGACAGACACGCTCATCATCTTCGACGAGATCCAAGAGGCGCCACGCGGGATCACCTCGCTCAAGTACTTCAACGAGCTTGCACCCGAATACCACATCGTAGCAGCCGGTTCCTATATGGGCCTCGCGCTCCGACGCGAAAACGAGTCATTTCCCGTCGGCAAAATCGACCAGCTCACCATGCGTCCCATGGGGTTTGCCGAGTTCGTTCGCGCCGTCGACGGCAACCCGCTCGCCGACGCCATCCTTGCCGCAGACATGAACCTTCTAGCAAACGTCACCGAAAAGCTCGTGCACTTGCTCAAGGAATACCTTGTTGTCGGTGGTATGCCCGAAGTTGTCTCCGCTTTCGCCGAGACACGCGACTTCATTGAAGCCCGAAGGCTTCAGCAGCAAATCATCGAGGCTTACGAATCCGATTTTGGCAAACATGCACCCGCCCGCATCGTCGAGCGCATGAGGTTGGTTTGGAAATCCCTTCCCGGCCAGCTTGCCAAGGAGAACAAGAAGTTTGTCTATGGCGCCCTTCGCCCTGGAGCGCGCGCACGCGATTTTGAGGAAAGCCTCCAGTGGCTCACGGACTACGGAATCGTTCATAAGGTGCCACGTGTTTCCGCTCTAAAGGCGCCGCTCTCGAGCTACGAAGACCTCTCGGGCTTCAAACTGTTCTGCATCGACACCGGCATCCTCGGAGCGCTCTCCGGTCTCTCTCCGGCCATCGTTCTTAACGGATCCGCTGTTTTTACCGAGTTCAAAGGTTCGCTGACCGAACAATACGTCGCGCAGGAGCTTTTGCTCCAGGACAAAACTCCCGTGTATTGGTCCTCTACCTCTGGCAATGCCGAAACCGACTTTGCCATCGACCATGCGGGAACCGTGCTTCCGCTTGAGGTCAAGGCGGCAGAGAACCTTAAAGCGAAGAGTCTGAAAATAGCCTGCGAAAAATTCAAACTCGAGCGTTGCGTGAGGAGCTCTCTGGCGGCATATAGAGACGAGGACACGCTCGTCAATATTCCGCTTTGGGAGATTGGGCAAATCGACAGGCTGGCATAAGTAGCTAAAATAGCCCCGTCCCAAAAAGACTAGTTTTAGAGGGTGCTCAGGCTCGGAGTCCAGGCGATGGTGGGGGTCGCGCCGTCGAGAACCTCATTGATGGTAGCGGCCATGCCGGCGAGCAGGCTGTTCTCGCTTACGGTGAGCGTGTCGTAGTTGCCGGCGCGCATGAGCTCGCGCATTACCACGGCACCGGCCAAGATCACGCTCGCGCGCTTGGGCTGCACGCCCGGCAACGCAGCGATGCCCGCAACATCAAGCGTGGACATACGCTCAATGGCGGCCGAGACCTGCTCCAGCGAAAGCTCGCGCAGGTGCACAAAGCTCGAGTCGTACGGCTCCAGTTCGTGGACCAGCGCCACGAGCGTGGTGACGGTGCCGCCCACCGCAACGAGGCGTTCGGCGCGCTCAAAGTCGCTGGGCAGGCCTTCAAAATAGGCGGCAAACTGCTCGCCTGCCCACGCGGCAGCGGCAGCAAGCTCGCCATCCGCGGGCGGCAACGCGGAGAAAAAGCGCTCCGTCACGCGGCGACAACCAATGTCCAGCGAACGCGTGCCCTCCAGCGCAAAGACCCCGCGCTCCGGAGCGTATACACCCGTCGCAAGCTCCGTCGACCCGCCGCCCGAATCCGCGACGATGATGCGCTCGCCCGCAAAGTCGTGCGCCACACCAAAAAACGTCAGGCGCGCCTCGACCTCGCCCGGAATCGCCTGCGGTTCGAGCCCCAGCTCGCGCAGGCCGCCTAGCAGCAGGGCGGCGTTGGACGCATCACGCGCGGCGCTCGTGCATGTGGTGCAGATGCGCACGGCCCCAAAGGCACGGGCTTCGTCCACAAACATGCGGCACGCAGCGAGCACGCGCTCAACGGCCGCCTCGCAAAAGCGCCCCGTCGCGTCCACGCCCTCGCCCAAGTCGGTGATCTCGGTATGCTTGGACGATTCCACGATCGCCCCGGCCTCGACCTGCGCCAGCACCAGTCGCGACGACACCGTTCCCAGGTCGATCGCGGCCACCTTATATCGTTTGCACTCTGCCATTGCGGGCTCCCTTCCGGGCGTTACTCGCCTACTCGCCGCTGGACGCGACCGTCTGACCCTCGACGCCGTTAAATCCAAACAGCATGTCGAGCGTCTGAATGTACCACGGCGCGTCCTTGCCGACTTCTTCGATCTCCTTGGCCACCTCGCTGGCCTTCTTGGCGTTCGACGACTTCTTTTCAGCCGACGACGAGTCCGAATCATCGTCCAGGCCCAAGACATCAATCCTAGTCTCACCAGGCATCACCAGGCCCAGGTCCTCGGACGCCGCATCCTTGATGCCCTCCTCCGAGAGCAGCTTGTCGACGCTTTTTTGCAGCTCGTCGTTATATTGCTCGCGAATTTCGACCTGCTTGGCCAAGATATCACTCGAACGCTTAGCCACGTACAGGTCGCGTACGGGAAAATACAGGCTCACGAGCGCCAGCGCCACCACGATACCGATAAACAGCAGGCGCAGAGAGCCATGCGTAAAGTCATAGATCGCCTTGACCACCGCATTGTCGTTGGCGTAGCGCATAAAGTCCGCGCCCGAAAGACGGCTCGAAGGTCTGCTCGATTTGTCGTGCGTCTGGGCCGAGGGACGCGACGAATGCGGCGAACGTGTCGGACGTACTGGTCCATCTGTCGAAGTATTCACTTGAGCATTGGGGCGCGAGATACTTGTCGGGCGCTGCGTGGAGCGGTCGGCGCCGGCGTAGGCGGACCCACCGAGCTGCACCGTGCGCGCAGGGCGAGGCGACGGCTCACGCGAACCGGCGGAATAGTACCTGTTGTCGTAAATCTGATCCATGTGCGCCTTGTGCGGTTGAGGTTTGTTTGCGCTAAGTCCTTTAGTTATAGCACGAGCATGCGCACCGCCTTCGCCAGCCTTTGCTCGACATAAAAAAGGCGCTGAGCCGTGTGGCCCAGCGCCCAATGGCGGCCATCAGAAGTGGAGCGGAGCCGAGTCAACCCCTCCCCGCCAGGCTCGTCTGTCTAGCGAATGTTGTAAAACGCGGTCTTGCCGGCGTAGCGCGCGCTGCCCTCAAGCTCGTCCTCGATGCGGATGAGCTGGTTGTACTTGGCGATACGGTCACTGCGGCACGGGGCGCCCGACTTGATCTGGCCGGCGTTGACGCCCACGACCAGGTCGGCGATCGTGGAGTCCTCGGTCTCGCCGGAGCGGTGGCTCACGATGCAGGCGTAACCGGCCTCCTTGGCGGTCTCGATGGCCTCGAGCGACTCGGTGAGCGTACCGATCTGGTTGACCTTGACCAGGATCGCGTTGGCGGCACCCAGCTCGATGCCCTTCTTGAGGCGCTCGGTGTTGGTGACGAACAGGTCGTCGCCCACCAGCTGCACTTTGTTGCCAATGCGGCGGGTAAGCTCGACCCAGCCGTCCCAGTCTTCCTCGGCCATGCCGTCCTCGATGGAGATGATGGGATAGGTGTCGACGAGCTTCTCCCAGTAATCGACCATCTGGGCACTCGTGTACTCAACACCCTCGCCCTTGAGCTCGTACATGCCGGTCTCGGCGTTGTAGAACTCGGTCGAGGCCGGATCCATGGCGTACATGAAGTCGACGCCGGGCTTAAAGCCGGCCTTCTCCACGGCCTTGGTGATGTACTCGAACGGCTCGGCGTTGGTCTTAAGGTTGGGGGCAAAGCCGCCCTCGTCGCCCACGCCGCCGCCCAGGCCGGCCTCGTGCAGCACGCCCTTGAGGGTGTGGTAGACCTCGGCGCACCAACGCAGGCCCTCGGCAAAGCTCGGGGCGCCCACCGGCATGATCATGAACTCCTGGAAGTCGACGTTATTGTCGGCATGCACGCCGCCGTTGAGGATGTTCATCATGGGCGTGGGCAGCAGGTGGGCGTTGACGCCGCCCAGGTACTGGTACAGCGACAGACCCGCCGACTCGGCAGCGGCGCGGGCAACGGCCAGCGACACGCCCAGGATGGCGTTGGCACCGAGCCTGGTCTTGTTGGGGGTACCGTCCGCGGCAATCAGCGCGGCATCGACGGCGCGCTGGTCGAAGGCGTCGAGGCCCACGACGGCGTTAGCGCACTCGTTGTTGACGTGCTCGACGGCCTGCGAAACGCCCTTGCCCAGGTAGCGGCCCTTGTCGCCATCGCGCAGCTCGCAGGCCTCAAAGGCGCCGGTCGAAGCGCCCGAAGGCACCACTGCGCGGCCGAAGCTGCCGTCCTCGAGCACGACCTCGACCTCGACGGTGGGATTGCCGTGGCTGTCGAGCACCTCACGACCGTAGACGTCCAAAATATCGCTCATGTTGTCTCCCTCTCACTTGGAAACGTAGTGGATGCAAGCGACTGGCCGACTGCGCACCGTCGGTGCGCCTCCGTAAGTTAGCCCGTCGCACTTTTTGCATTATGCCCTAAGTTAGCCGAGGGATACAATTGTTTTTCGAATAATTGAGCGGGAACGATGAGGCATGTCAGCCCGTCGTTCCCGCAGTCTTACTCCTCCGCCTTGGCGGCATCCCAGAGGTCGTTGAGGCCGTGGGTCGAAAGCTCGGCAAGATCCACGTGAACGTCGGCTGCCATCTGCTCCATCGCGGCCCAGCGGCGGCGGAACTTTGCCGTACTGGCGCGCAGGGCACTCTCGGCGTCAATCCCCTCCTTGCGCGCAACGTTGACCAGGGCAAAGAGCAGGTCGCCAAACTCCATCTCGCGCTCGGGCGAGCCGGGCTCCTCGGCCTCAAACTCGGCACGCTCCTCGGCAACCTCGTCCCACACGTCCTGGACCGTCTCCCACTCAAAGCCCACGGCCGCTGCTTTGCGCGACACCTTCTGCGCCTGCATCAATGCCGGCAGATGCGTGGGCACGCCGTCGAGCAGGCCCTCGGGTACCGCCTCGCCTGCTGCCACGGCCTTGTCCTTGACGGCCTTCTCGGCAAGCTTGACCTCGTCCCAGATCTTGAGTACCTCGTCGGAGCTGTCGGCATTCGCATCGCCAAACACGTGCGGGTGGCGGCGGATGAGTTTGGCGTCGATATCGCGTGCCACATCGGCCAGCGTAAACTCACCGGCGTCCGCCGCAATCTGCGCATGCAGTACGACCTGCATGAGCACGTCGCCCAGCTCCTCGCGCAGATGCGCCACGTCGTCCGCCTCGATGCAATCGAGCGCCTCGTAGGCTTCCTCGATCATATTCTTGCCGATGCTCTGATGCGTCTGTTCGTGGTCCCACGGACAGCCATCGGGCTGACGCAGACGCCAGATGGTCTGCACCAAATGCTGCAGCTCGGCCGACGCGTCGACCAGCGTGGACAGATCGCGCGAACCCTCGGCATTTTGCTGAGCCATATGCTGCGCCATGGTTATTCCTCCTCCAGGATCACGTGACGGAACGCGCCGCCCTCGTAGATACCGTAGCTGTGCGTACCGTCCTTGGGAATGCTCACGCTGCCGGGGTTGAAGAGCCACAGGCCCGGGTGCGCGGCGCTTTCCTCGTCAACCTTGATGTGTGTGTGGCCGTAGACGAGCGCGGAGCCCTCGGGCAGCGCGGGCGCGTGGTCGACGCTGTTGTGCATACCGGCGCCAAAGACGTGGCCGTGTGTCAGAAACAGCTCGCGGCCGCCCTCGTCGAACAGCATGGCGTAGTCGGCCATGACGGGGAAGTCAAGGACCATCTGGTCGACCTCGGCGTCGCAGTTGCCGCGCACCGCAATGATGCGGTCGGCCAGGGCGTTGAGCAGCGGAATCACACGCTTGGGGGCGTAGTCGCGCGGCAGGTCGTTGCGCGGGCCGTGGTAGAGCAGGTCGCCCAGCAGCACGATGCGGTCGGGCTGCTCGGATTCGATGGCGGCGACCAGGCGCTCGGTCCAGTATGCCGAGCCGTGAATGTCGGAAGCGATGAGGTATTTCATGGGGGGTCCTTTCGGGTGGGGCTGATGTGGCCGGGCGCGAGATGTCGCCGGCCGCGCTATTCAAATCGCAGTGCCGAGGCTTGTGCCGTCTGCATCACGCGCTGGAGCGGCACGTTATGCTCGCGGGCAAGACGGGCGCAGTCCTCGTACTCGGGCGCCGCACGCTCACTGCCGTCGGGCAGGGTGGCCACCTTGACGGCCACCTCGCCCCAAGGCGTCGCCACCTGCTCAAAGCGGCGCGGAAGGCAGACGCGCTCCATAACCTGGCGGCGGATGCCGTTGGTCGTGGTTTCCAAAAAGATGATCGTCTGCAGGCGGTCAATGTCCTCACGGGCGCAGATCACCTGCAACTGCCATCCGGGGCGGCCCTTTTTGCAGTAGAGGGACAGCCAGTGCACCTCGCGGGCGCCGGCCTCGCGCAGGCGGTCAGCGGCGTAGGCGAGCACCTCGGGCGACGCGTCATCGATGTCGCACTCCAGCTTGACGATAGTTTCGGGCGCATCGGTCTCGCGGGACAGCGGAGATGTACTTCCACGTTGCATACGGTCCGGATCCTTTCCGCACGGGCTCGTTTTATTCACCCAAACGCTAGCACATCGAACGTGGCACAGGCGTGACTTTCGTCCGTCGTCGCCCTTGCCCCTATCCAAACATGTACGTCAGCCTCCAAACATGTCATTTTTTGTCGGTTTTGGAGGCTGACGTACACGTTTTGGAGCGGGCCGCACACGATCAAAATTGCGCCCGCATTCCGTCCACCACAAAGTTCGCCGCACTCAACAATTTTGAACTTTCTACGCAGTTCATCGGCTAAAAATTACCCTCGGCATACTTACCCGCTGCACGATGTTACTCTAGTTGCATTTGGCTAACTAAGCGGCTGCCGAGGACCCAGCCCGGCACCGTTACGGCATAGGAGGTTTCATGTTCGAGAAGCGGCTCTTCTCCCTGGTTCCGCAGGCAACGCCCTACATTATGGCAAGCGTCCTGTTTAAGTGGATCGCGCTCATGGCAAACATCACGGTGATGTGGATGCTTGTGCGCATCTTGGGCGGCATCGTCACGAACGGTCTTTCCGCCGCGCTCGCCGTCGATGCCCTCGCACAGGCGGCCTTGCCGCTCGCCGCCGCCATCATCGTGCGCGCCGCCTCCATCTACCTGGCCCAACGCGCCGGTGACAAGGCCGCGTTCGAGGCCGTCCGCCGCGTGCGCTCGCTCGTCTATGACAAGCTCACCGCACTCGGCCCCTCCTACACCGAAACCGTCCCCACCGCCGAGGCCGTCCAGACCAGCGTCGAGGGCGCCACGCAACTCCAGGTGTACTTTGGCGGTTACCTGCCGCAGCTCTTTACTTGTGTGTGATAAAGAAGCAATAGAAGTGTAAAAAATTTTGCCGTTCCTATCCGGCACTTAGCTCTTGTGTCGGATAGGTCGGGCGGTTATTCGGGCAAGTCCACCTTGCCAACAAAAGA